>NZ_JARACH010000054.1:0-61015 GCF_029087445.1 Amycolatopsis sp. La24 | reverse complement strand
AGTGTTTCGGTGGTTTTAGCGTCAGGGAAACGCCCGGTCCCATTCCGAACCCGGAAGCTAAGCCTGACTGCGCCGATGGTACTGCAACCGAAGGGTTGTGGGAGAGTAGGACACCGCCGAACTTAACTTAAGAAGAAGGGGCGGGACTCCGGTCGAGAACCTGAAAAGGTTTTCCCGGAGCCCCGCCCCTTTTTTTCATGCCCAAAAAACCGGCGGACCGTGAGAACGGCCCGCCGCACTCACTCCGGCCGGCGCAGCAAATACGTGTCCATGATCCACCCGTGCCGCTCCCGAGCCGCGGCCCGCGTCTCCCGGATCTTCGCCGCCAACGCCTCATCCAGTGGCCCGGACAGCAAAATCTCGTCCGGAGTCCCGACGTACGCACCCCAGTAGATCCACAGTCCCTGGCCCGCGTACTGATCGAACGTCGTGTGCGCGTCGAGCAGCACGAAGACGTCGTCGGCGTCACTCGGCCAGCCCTCGGCCAACCGGCGACCGGTCGTGAGCTGCGCGGCACGGCCGATCTGGTTCATTGTCGTGCGATGCCGGGCCACTAGCGCGGAGATACTGCTGATTCCTGGCACGACCTCGTAGTCGAACGCGACGTTCCCGCGCGCCAATACGGCCTCGATCAACGCGATGGTGCTGTCGTACAGCGCCGGGTCGCCCCAGACGAGGAACGCGCCGGTCTCGCCGTCGGCCAGCTCGTCGCGGATCAGCCGCTCGTAGACGTCGGTGCGGAGCTGATGCCAGTCAGCGACCGCGGTGCGGTAGTCGGCAGGCTTCCGGTCGCGATCGGGGTCCTTCGCGCTCACCACGCGATACCCCGGGCGGCTCACGAACCGCTCCAGTATCTCCTGGCGCAGCTGCACCAGGTCGGCCTTCGCGCTGCCCTTGTCGAGCACGAAGAAGACGTCGACGCGATTGAGTCGGTCGACCGCCTGCACCGTGAGGTGTTCCGGGTCGCCGGCGCCGATCCCGATCGCGTAGATCTTCCGCATCCGTGCAGTCTCTCCCGGCGGGTAACCGGGTTCACGACAGGGTCCCCTGGCATGCCACTACCCCCTAGGGGTATAAAGGAGGAGCAAGCGGAGAGACGATAGGGAGTGTGGCGATGACCGAAACGACTTACACCGTCGAGGGCATGACGTGCGGGCACTGCGTCGGATCGGTGAAAGAGGAGGTAGGAGGCCTGGCCGGCGTGCAGACGGTCGACGTCGACCTCGCCACCGGCGCAGTGAAGGTCACCAGTGCGGAGCCGATCTCGCGCGAGGCCGTCGAGGCCGCCGTCGCTGAGGCCGGCTACCAGGTCGTCGCGTAAAAAGGAGTGACATGAGCACCACGACACCAGCCCCCGTGCAGTCGGTCGAACTCGCCATCGGCGGGATGACCTGCGCGTCGTGCGCTGCTCGGGTCGAACGGAAGCTCAACAAGGTCGACGGTGTCACCGCGAGCGTCAACTACGCGACCGAGAAGGCGCACGTCGAATACCCCTCCACGGTTTCGGTCGACGACCTGGTGGGCGTCGTCGAAGCGACCGGGTACACCGCGCAAGCGCCGCAACCGGAGAAGCCGGAAGAACCCGAACAGGACGAAACGCGGCCGCTGCGCGACCGGCTGCTGTACTCGGCGATCCTCACGGTGCCGGTGATCGTGCTGGCGATGGTCCCCGCGCTGCAGTTCACGAACTGGCAGTGGCTGTCGCTCACGCTCGCCGCGCCGGTCGTGGTCTGGGGCGCGTGGCCGTTCCACCGCGCCGCCTGGACCAACCTCCGGCACGGCGCGGCGACGATGGACACGCTGATCTCGCTCGGCGTCTCGGCCGCCACGCTGTGGTCGCTGTACGCCCTGTTCTTCGGCATGGCGGGCATGCCGGGCTTGCGGCACGGCTTCGAGTTCAGCGTGTCCGGGGGCTCGGGAACCGACAACATCTACCTCGAGGTCGCGGCGGGCGTCACCACGTTCATCCTCGCCGGACGCTACTTCGAGGCGAGGTCCAAGCGACGCTCCGGCGCTGCGCTGCGGGCCCTGCTCGAACTCGGCGCGAAGGACGTGACGGTCCTGCGCGACGGCCGTGAGCAGCGGATCCCGGTCGACCAGCTCCGGGTCGGAGACACGTTCGTGGTGCGGCCCGGCGAGAAGATCGCCACCGACGGCGTGGTTACCGACGGTGGTTCTGCAGTCGACGTCAGCATGATTACCGGGGAATCCGTACCGGTCGAGGTCGCAGTGGGTGACGGCGTGACGGGCGCGACGGTGAACGTCGGCGGCCGGATCGCAGTGCGCGCGACGCGGGTCGGAGCGGACACGCAGCTCGCGCAGATGGCCCGGCTCGTCGAGGAAGCACAGAACGGCAAAGCCGCGGTCCAGCGACTGGCCGACCGCGTCTCGGCGGTGTTCGTGCCGATCGTGCTGGTGCTGGCTGTGGGTACGTTGGTCACCTGGCTGCTGACCAGCGGAAACGTCACTGAGGCGTTCACTGCCGCGGTAGCGGTGCTGATCATCGCCTGCCCGTGTGCACTGGGCCTCGCGACCCCGACCGCCCTGCTGGTCGGCACCGGCCGCGGCGCGCAGCTCGGGATCCTCATCAAAGGCCCGGAGGTGCTCGAATCCACTCGCCGGGTCGACACCGTGGTGCTCGACAAGACCGGAACCGTCACGACCGGGCGAATGAGCCTGGTGGACATCCACGTCGGCGAGGGCGTCACGGAACGTGAACTGCTGCGCTACGCAGGGGCAGTCGAGCACGCCTCGGAGCACCCGATCGCGAAAGCAATCGCAGACGGCGCCCGCGAACGAGTCGGCGACCTCCCGTCGGCGACCGAGTTCCGCAACACCGAGGGCCTGGGCGTCTCCGGCCTCGTGGACGGCACCGCTGTCCTCGCCGGCCGCGCAGCCTTCCTGGCCGACTGGAGCGTGAAGGTCGACGACCAGTTGTCCTCGGCGAAGACCGCAGCCGAAGAACGAGGCGCGACGGCAGTCTTCGTCGCATGGGACGGCGAGGCACGCGGCGTGCTGGTGGTCGCGGACACCATCAAGCCGACGTCCGCCCGAGCCGTCGCCGAACTCCGCGCGCTGGGCCTGAAGCCGGTACTGCTGACCGGCGACAACGCCGGTGCCGCGCGAGCAATCGCCGACGCCGCGGGCATCACCGAGGTGGTCGCCGAGGTAATGCCCGAAGAAAAGGTGGCTGTAGTGAAGCGCCTGCAAGCCGAAGGCCGAGTGGCGGCCATGGTCGGCGACGGCGTCAACGACGCAGCCGCCCTCGCCCAAGCTGACCTCGGCCTGGCGATGGGCACGGGAACGGACGCAGCAATCGAAGCCGGCGACCTGACGTTGGTCCGAGGAGACTTGCGCGCAGCAGTAGACGCGATCCGCCTGGCCCGGCGCACGCTGGGCACGATCAAGGGAAACCTGTTCTGGGCGTTCGCCTACAACGTCGCGGCACTGCCACTGGCAGCGTTCGGCCTGCTCAACCCCATGATCGCAGGCGCGGCGATGGCCTTCTCGTCCGTGTTCGTGGTGTCGAACAGCCTGCGCCTGCGGCGGTTCCGGGCTGCGTGATGTGCCTGGACCAGTGAGTGGCTGCGATGGTTCCGGCCGGCTTGACCTGGCCGGGACCATCGCAGCGGCCGCGGCGGTCTCAGTCGGCTTTGATGTGCCTTGAGACCGCCAGCGGCCGTGCCGTTAGGGGCGGCTTGAGGTGTCTTGGACCAGCGAGCAGTTGTGACAGCTCAGGTCGGCGTGGTGCGCCTGGGATCGGCGAGCGGTTGTGCTGGGCCGGCGTGACGTGCGTGGACCGGCCAGCGGTTGTGCCGGTTTCGGTCGGTGTGGTGCAGATAGGGATCGGCCAGTTTCTACGACGGTCCGGTTCGGCTTGACTTAACGGGCCAGCGGCGGGAGTTTTCGCGGCTGGCCCGTTTTTGCTTTCTGGCGAGGGTCCGTTCGCGCCGACCCCAGCCCATGCTTCTGAGCACCCGGACGTGTTCTCCGCCTGCGGCGGCGAAGCGCTTCTATGCCCTCTCGGCCTGGGAAACACCGGGCCGAGGTCGCGCCGGGGAAAACTACTTCAGGAACGCACCAACCGGGCGATCGCGTCCGAGGCCTCGCGCACCTTCAGGTCCGCTTCCTCCCCGCCCGCAGCCGCCGCTTGGACGACGCAAGTCGCCAGGTGCTCGTCGAGCAGCTCCAGCGAGAAGGACTGCAGCGCCTTCGTCGCCGCGGACACCTGCGTCAGGATGTCGATGCAGTACTTGTCCTCCTCGACCATGCGCTGCAGGCCGCGGATCTGCCCTTCGATCCGGCGAAGGCGCTTGAGGTAGGCCTCTCGTTCACTGCCGTAGCCGGTCATCGCACATCGTCCCTTTTTCTCGGCATCCCCGTTGGTTCACCGTCAAGTATACCCACCCGGTGTATCCGGGGCGGGCGTTCAGCCAGTGGCGGTGCCCTCAACGACTTCGCTCAGCGCGGAGGTCGGGCATCGGTCTGGCACGGGTTGACGGCATCCTCGGTCCATCATCGCGGGCCACCCGGACGCCGAGACTATTCCGGCCGCTGTCGAGAGGTCGGAGTTTCGCGGTGGTGCGCCTGCCGCGCCTGCCGTGCCCGCCGCGCCCGCCGTGCGCGGGGCGTTCGCTCAATCGGGACGGCATCGGGGACGTCGGTGAGCGCACCGGTCCGGCCGTCGGACCAGCTCGACGTCGGCGTTCGCGGGGGTTGACCGCAGAGCTGCTGTGCCGCTCGAGCCTGGTGCTTAGCCCGTCGGGGCGGCCTCGGCGACTTCGGTGAGTGCGGAGGTACGTCGCTGATTCGGCACGGGGGTGCCGTCCGGGGCGAGGTCGGCGTTCGCGGTCGCCAGTAGTTCGCGGGCTCCGCGCAGTGCGGCTTTCACCCGTTGCTGGACAGCGGCGAGTTCGGCGACCCGCTGTTCGGCGTCGGCGACGATGCGGGTCGCGTGGTCGGTGGCTTGGCGGACGTGCGCGTCGGCTTCGGCGCGGGCGGCGGCGGTGCGGTCGGCGATTTCGCGGAGTGCGTCGGTGCGGCGGTCGGCCAAGGTGCGCGTGAGGTGTTCTTCGAGCCGCTTGCGTTCTTTCGCTGCCGCTTCGTCTGCGGCTTGGCGTTCTTCGACTGCGCGGCGCAGGAGATCTTCGTGTTCTCGCCGCTGTTGCTCGCGATCCGCGGCGACAGCTTCGACGAGCGCGCGTTCCTTTTCGGTGAGACGGACGGCTTCTGCCTTGGCGTCAGCGATGATCCGCGCGGCGGTGTCCTCGGCGCGGGCGGTGATCTCCGCGGCTTCCTCGCGCGTCAGTTCGACCATCCGGCGCGAGCGTTCCTGCAATGCGTCCGGCTCGATGGGGGTGCGGCTGATCCGGTCGACCGTCGCGCGCAGTTCGCGATTGCGCTCGGCGAGTTCGGCCGCCTGGTGTGCCGCGGCGTCGCGTTCCGCGGCGAGGCGCCGGAATTCCGCCTCGACCCACGTGACGAATTCTTCGACCTGGCCGCGCTGATAGCCGCGCCAAGCCGAGTCGAAGGACGGCCGGACGGCCATCAGGTCCTCGCCACCGCCGGGGGCCATGCTCTCACCTCCCATTTGGATGGTTTCTCCTCGGCGCTCGTTTTTCTTGCCGCACCGGGGTTTCCGCACTGCCTCCAGTGTGCCTGAAGTCCGGCGATCCGTGGGAGCCTGGGGCGGGTCAATCTTCGAGCGGGTCTTCGGTGCCTGTCGCAGTGCTTCGCACGCCGGGCAATTCGGCCAGTTCCGCGGTGAGGTCGGCAAGATCGCCGCGCCCCTGCAACAGCAATGTGACGACCGCGATCCGTTGCCCCTCTTCGGAAACTGTCTCGCGATCGACCGCCACCCGGTGGACTGCCCAGCCTCGATCGGTGCAAGCGGCGAGCACAGCCCGCAGTACGCCGTGCCCGTCGTTATAGCTCAACCGGAGGATCGGCGGCTGCCGCCGATGGCGCGCGACGAACCGGGAAAGCGGCGGGAATCCGCGAGTGATCACGACGAGCCCGGCGGTGGTCGCGACGGCAAGCACCGGCAGTCCGGCACCGCACGCGACACCGACGGCCGCCGCGAGCCAGACGGTCGCCGCGGTCGTGAGGCCGCGCACCGCGTCGCGGCGCACGAAGATCAGCCCCCCGCCGACGAACCCGATGCCGGACACGATCTGCGCGGCGATCCGCGACGGGTCGAGCGCCACGTGCTCGATGCCGAGCAAATCGGCGAAACCGTACTTCGACACCAGCATGAAAACCGCCGACCCGACGCCGACCAGCGTGTGCGTGCGCAGGCCGGCCTGCTTGTTGCCGACCTCGCGCTCGATACCGATCACCGTGCTCAGCAGCAGGGCGAGCAGCACCGGCGGCAGCAGTTCCCACTGTTCGCCGGTGGACCAGAGAGCATGCACGGACGTACCTCCTCGCCCGTCACAATGCCCGGCCTCCGGAGAGCCCGCGCGCCCGGCCCGGCCGGCACGCCTAAGCTCGGGCAATGGCCCGCTACTTCGACGTGCACCCGCAGAACCCGCAGCGCCGCGCGCTCTCCCAGGTGGTCGACCTGCTGCGCGACGACGGGCTCATCGCCTACCCGACCGACTCGTGCTTCGCGCTCGGCTGCCGCATCGGCAACCAGCAGGGGATGGAACGGATCCGCACCATCCGCAAGCTCGACCACCGGCACCACTTCACGCTCGTGTGCCAGGACTTCGCCCAGCTCGGCCAGTTCGTCCACATCGACAACGCGGTGTTCCGGGCGATCAAGGCCAGCACCCCCGGCGCGTACACGTTCATCCTCCCGGCGACGAAGGAAGTCCCGCGTCGGCTGCTGCACGCCAAGAAGAAGACCGTCGGCGTGCGGATCCCCGACCACGTGGTGACCCAGGAACTGCTCGGCGAACTGGGCGAGCCGATCCTGTCGAGCACGCTGCTGCTGCCCGATTCCGGCGAGCCCCTCACCCAGGGCTGGGAGATCAAGGAAGAACTCGACCACGTACTGGACGCCGTCATCGACTCCGGCGACTGCGGCGTGGAACCCACCACGGTGATCGACTTCTCCTCCGGAGAGGCGGAGGTCGTGCGGCACGGGGCAGGTGACCCGTCCCGGTTCGAGTGAACGGGGTCGTCATCGGTCTTGTCTCCTCCTGACGGGGTTGGGTTCGATCCTGATGCGGGCGGCGGCTCCGGCCCGCTCGGCGCGACTGTTGTTGACGCGTTTTGCTCGACCCGACGGTTGCTCCTGACAGCTTCCTGACGCGACGGTTCTTGTCTGGGCGGCTCCTGAAACGGGCTGAATGAACCGACGCCTGTGGTGACGGCAGCTTGGAGCGACTGCCCTGCACATGCAGCGACCGTTCCGCCCGCGCCGCTCGGCTTGGGATGCTCGCGGCGAGGCTGCCAGCGCAGGTCGCGTGGCGGGCGATCGCCGCTCCGGCCTGCTGCGGACACGAGTGCGCACGCCAGCGCATGCCACTCGAAGTGCCGACCACGCCAGTCGGTCGGCGCACGCCACGCGACGTGCCGACTGCGCCAGGTCGGCGGACGACCGCGCAGGTCGCTAGCGGGCCTCCACCTCATGCAGGCTGAGGAAGGTTCTCGTCGCCCGAGGCACCGAGCACCCTCGGCGGCGACCTTCACAATCTGCTCGCACACCCAGCGTTCACGCACAGCCGGTAGCTGCTCCAGCGTCTCCGTTGACCCTGGTCCTGGCTCTCTGGACTTCTCTCGCATGCAGGAGCATGCCGTTGGCGCGGGCCGCAGCGATCCTCGCTGTCATCGGCGGCAGCTGCTGCGGTCTCCTTCAGGCACGAGTCGCGGTAGGTGCGGGCTGGCACGGTGGCGCGGTTCGACCTGGTCAGGAGAAGCAGCGGCGGATCGCATCCGGTGGGGTGCCGAAGCGGGCTGGCAAGGTACCGGCACCGAGGGTCCGCGCTCTCAGGTGTGTTCGATCAAGGCTCCTTTCATGCGTCGAAGGTGGGCAGATTCAGTGCGCGGGGTGGGCGAACCCGAGCCCCGTCGAAGAGATCACACAGTTGCCTCCGCAGGGGTGTTGAGCAGGCGAGACAGGGCGTCCGCGAGCGGGACCTCCGACGAGGAATGCCAGCCGACGATGGCGTCCGGCCGGAGCAGCAGCGCGCCGTCTGAAGGCAGTTCCGTCTCGGCCAGCCATGCCTCGTCCGCGACCGGGACGAGGCGGAGGCCTAGCCGGTTCGCTTCGGCCGTCCACCGAGCACTGTCCGGGCCGCAGAGCAAGGTGAGGCCAGGCATCGCCAAGTCCACTGTGGACGTCGTGGCGTCGAGCCAGGCGTGCGGCACCCGGGTGCCTGGGCGACCGGCCGGGGCATAGCGGTCTTCCGGTGCGGGACCGCGTCCGTCCGGGACGAAGGCACCCTGTTCGTATTGCACGCCGAACAGCGCGGCGAGCGGGTCGATGCGCGGCGCGTCGTCGCTGGTGATCGTGGCGAGCATCGTGCCGAGATGGCCGCTGGCCATGCTGGAGAACTCCGCCGTCGCGTACCCGATCGGGTACCGCTCGGTGTGGTAGGTGTCGAGCAGGGCAGGCGTCGCTGTGCCGGCCAGCACTGCGGCGAGCTTCCAGGCCAGGTTGGCTACGTCTGCGATCGCGGTATTCGCACCCGCGGCGGCCATCGGCGGCATGGCGTGCGCAGCGTCGCCGGCCAGGAAGACCCGCCCGGAGGAGAAGCGGTCGGCCACGTACATCCCTGATTCCCAATGCATCCGGCTGAGCACTTCCACCTCGAGGTCCGGCACGCCGACGACAGTGCGCAGCAACTCCCGCCAGCCGTCCTCGCCCAGGGAGTCCGACCCGGGGAAGTCGGAGGTGGAGAAGAGCCACCGGTCGGTGCCGTTGACCGACACGAACGCGCCGGAGGCGGCCGGGTTTTCGATCCGGCACAGGTTGAACGGTTTGTCCCGGACGAGTTCGGCGAGATCGGCGCGGAAACAGACGTCCAGGTTGTCGGCCAGATGCCCGTGCCCACTGCGCGTAATTCCGAGCGCGGTGCGGATCGGACTGCGCGCGCCGTCCGCCGCGATCAGATATTCGGCGCTGACCTGGTACGGCTCGCCGTCGACCGGGCGTAGGTGGGCGGTGATCCCAGCGTCGTCCTGTTCGAACGACACCAGTTCGGTGCCGAAGCGAACCGACATGCCTCGCTCGACCGCGGCCTGCCTCAGCACCGGTTCCAGCACGTCTTGCGGGCACAACACGCTTGGCGCGGGGCTGAGGTCGGGCATTTTCGCGTGCTGGACGAGCCGTTCGCGCAAGGTATCGGTGACCTCCGGCCAGGTCGCGTCGGCCAGCGTGGCGCCGGAGAGCATTCCGGTGAACGACGTGAGCGGTGCGCTCGCTTGCTCGACCTGGTCCATGAGGCCGAGCCAGCGGAACACCTCGGTGCTGCGCGGGTTGAACCGTCGTGCTTTCGGCTGCGGGGACGTGCCAGCGTGCTTCTCGACCAGCACCGGCGCTACGCCCTCGCGGTGCAGCAGCAGCGCCGCGGTGAGTCCGGCGATCCCTCCGCCGCAGATCAGAACAGGAATTCGTGCAGTCATCTCATAACCCCCAGGGTCGTGTACGTCGTACATCTTGTGTACGTTGTACATGAGGATGTACTGTGTACGCAAGCGGGCTGGAGACAGGGAGATGAATGGGAGATCGAGGGCCGACACCGCCGATTTGGCTGTTGCCTGGGCCGCCGGAACGCGGATGGGGCCTCGGACGAGTCGACATCGTCAACGCGGCCGTGCGCCTGGCCGACCACGGCGGCGCGGAGGCGCTCACGATGCGGGCAGTGGCGAAGGAGCTGGGCGCGTCGACGCCGATGTCGCTGTACCGCTACGTGCACAGCAAAGACGGTCTGGTGGACCTGATGCTGGACTTGGCGAACGGCGAGGTGCGCACCCCGGAAGTCCCGGGCGAGGACTGGCGGGGCGAGCTGACGGCCGTCGCGGTCGACACGTGGGCGATGACGAAGCGGCATCCGTGGTACGCGCGGCTCGTGCACCAGCGACCTCCGGCGGGGCCGAACGCGAGCCGGCGGACCGAGTTCGTGCTGGCGACCTTCGACCGGCTGGGCCAGGACCTCGCGTCGGCGCTCGGGTACGCGCGGCTGCTCGACGGATACGTCACCGGTCAGGCGCTGCAGTGGGCGGAAGAGCGGGCGATGTGGCAGCGCAACGCGTTCGTCGACGTGGTGGACGTGCAGCGGCAGGCGCGGGCTTGGTTCGGCGACGTCCCGTCGGAGGGCGGGCCGTATCCGTTGCTCGTGCGGGTGCTGGAGAGCTTCCTGGCCGAGCGGCACGACGCGGCGGGTGAGACCGGTGCGGTTGGCGCGGACGGTGCTGGATCGGACGCGGAACCGGACGCATCGAGCCGGGCGGTTGGTGTCGGTAGTCCGGGTGCCCGGCCGGGTGTGGACGAGGCCGGGGCTGGCCGGGGTGCCGAGGTGGACCGCGAGGTTGCCGGGGCCGGTCGGGCGGTTGAGCCGGGCCGCCGGGGCTCGGGCCAGCAGGGCGCGGGCCAGGACGACACGGGTCGGCAGGACACGGAGCGGCGGGACACGGAGCGGCAGGGCTCGGGTCGGCCGGGCTCGGGTCGGCCGGGCTCAGGTCGGCAAGGCTCAGGTCCGTCGGATTCAGGTCGGCCGGGCTCGGGTCTGCCGGGCTCGGGTCAGGCGGCGGAGGCGCATGCTGCCGCTGACGCGCGGAAGGTCGCTGCGGCGGCGGCCGAGGACGCGCAGTTCGAGCTTGGCCTCGAATGTCTGCTGGACGGCATCGCCGCGCGGCTCCGCTGATCGTCGAGAGCCCGGAGTTGGTGAGTCGGGTCGCTGTCGGGGCCGCTCACGCGCGGAGCGTGCGGCTCACGGCTGCGGATCCAGCCGGGGAGGGTCGGCTGGGCGAGCCTTGGCGAAACGAAACGAAACGGAGCAGGCGGGAGGACCGTCGAATCCGGAACGGAGCAAGTCCGTCAGGCGGCTGGGGTTGTGCGTTCCAGGAGGAAGACCCGGATGTCACGGTGGGCGGCGCGTTCGGCGTAGCGGTCGTAAGCCGGCCAGTAGGAGGCGACTGCGTCCCACATTTCCTGGCGTTCGGCGTCTTTTAGGAGACGGCCTCGGACGGGGACGGTGCGGCCGTGGACGGAGACTGTCGCGTCGGGGTGGCACAGGAGGTTTGCTGTCCAGGCGGGGTGGTGTTCGCCGCCCCAGTTGGAGCCGATCACTACGTATCCGCCGGGGCGTTCGACGTACAGCAGCGGGACCTGGCGTGGTTCGCCGGAGGTCCGGCCGATCGTGGTGAGCAGGAGGGTGCGCAATCCGACTGCCGCGCCTACGCCTACGCGGCCGCCGCTGATGCGGAGGAGCAGGCGGTCGGCGGGCATCATCGCTTGGCCGAACGCGGCGAATGCCTTGCTGCGGCCCAAACCGGCGAAGATCCTGCGCAATTCCATGGGGCGCAGCCTACGGGGCGGTGCGGGGGAGGCTGGTGGGGCGGCGGATCGAGCGGACGGTGCGGCGGGTTGCAGTGGTGCGGGGCTGGGGGTTTGGGTGGTGAGGCGGCGAGTGGTGCTGGGCGGGCTGGTGCGGGGGCTGCAGTTGGGTGGCGAAGCGGCAGTGGCGCCGGGCGGGCTGGTCCGGGGGCTGCGGTTGGGTGGCGAAGTAGGCAAGAGGCGCTGGGCGGGCCGGTGAGGGGGCGAGGTTCGGGTGGTGAAGTGGCCAGTGGAGCGGCGGAAGTGTGCCGACAGCCGGGTCGTGGGAGGCAGGCAGGGGGACCAGAGCTAGAACCCGCTCGTGGTGAGTTTCAGCAGGGCGTCGGTCAGTGCGGCGGCGTGTTCCACCAGGTAGAAATGGCCGCCTGGGTAGGTGGTCAGGGTGAAATCCCCGGTGGTGTGGGACGACCAAGCCTGTACGTCGTCTACGGGGGCGTGCGGGTCGGCGTCTCCGGTGTGGGCGTGGATGGGGGCGGCTAGCGGGCCCGGGCTTGGGCGGTACGTCTCGACAGCTGTGTAGTCCGCGCGCAGGGCTGGCAGGAAGAGCTCTCGCAGTTCGGGGTCTCGCAAGACCTTCGGGTCGGTGCCTGCCAGGCCTTCGATCTCGGACAGCAAACCGTCGTCGTCTTGGAGGTGGACTTGTTCGTTGACCAGGCGGGACGGGGCTCGGCGGCCGGAGATGACTACTGCTTCCGCTGGGGTGCCTCGCGATTCCAGGCGCAGCCCTACCTCGTACGCGAGCGTCGCGCCCATGCTGTGGCCGAACAGCACTACCGGGAGGTCCAGCCACGCCAACAGGGCTTGGGTGACGCCGTCCGCCAGTTCTTCGATGGTGCGCAAAGCCGGTTCGGCCATTCGGTCCTGGCGGCCGGGGTATTGCACCGCCAGGACGTCGACAGTGGGGGACAGCGCCTTCGACAACGGGTGGAAGAACGGGGCCGCGCCGCCTGCGTGCGGGAGGCACACCACGCGGGCGGGAGCGTCGTCGGCGGGGTGGAAGCGGCGTAGCCACGGGTCCGTCATGCGCGCGATTTTACCGGCGACCCCTGTCAGGAAAGGGGCAAGCGGCGGAATTCGATCTTTTCGTACGCGCTGGTGACGCCCGTTTCGAACAGCACTCCGACGGTGAAACTGTCTGGTTGGACCAGGTCGGAGTAGCCGGCGGGGGCGTCGGCGAGAACGGTGGACGGCTGCCAGGTTTTGCCGCGGTCTGAGCTGGTCCTGAGTTGCATTGTGCGGCGGGACGCTGGATCCGACGGGCCGGAATAGAGGAGTACGCGGCGGTTCGTTGTTTGCAGGACGCTGCCTTCTACCTTCGGGCCGGACAGGGTTGGCTGCACTTGGTAGGGGCGGGTCAGGGTGGCGCCGCCGTCGGTGCTGTAGGCGTCCAGGCGGTGTTCCGGGGCCGAGCCTTGGTTGCGGCTCGAGAAATACACCGTGCCGTCGGGGAGTTCGGTGGCGGTGGTTTCGTTGGGGGCGAGGACGCCGTCGGTCGGGTCGTCGGTGAAGCCGATGTGCCAGGTGCGGCCGTTGTCGTCGCTGTAGAGATCGTGGCCGCCGTAGTACTTGGCTTCGGTTCCCACGTCCGCGGAGCCTGCGGGCGGGGCGCTGGAGTGGTTGGCGGGGACCACGATTCGCCCGGCGTGGCGGCCGTGTTTGAGGACGGTGGCGTGGCCGGGGGCGGTGGCGTACCAGCGCCAGGACGGGAGTTTCGTCGTGGCGGTGATGTCGCGGGCTGGGGTCCAGGTGCGGCCGTTGTCGGGGCTGCGTTGGACGAAAACCCGGCGGGTGTCTTGTGCGGACACGGTGCCGGACATGATGGCCTTTTCGCTGACGGGTCCGTTGTGGACAGTCAGGAGCACCAGGTCGCCGTTGCGGGCTACCGCGGGGGTCGGGTTTCCGGCGGTCGCCTCGCCGTTGCTGTCGACTACCCGCAGGTCGCCCCAGGTGCAGCCGCCGTCGCGGGAGGTTTTGGCGACGGTTTGGATCGCGCCGGAGTCGCCGGGGGAGTCGCGGCGGCCTTCGGCGAAGGCGATCAGCGAGCCGTTCGCCGCGCGGACCACCGCGGGGATGCGGAAGGTGTGGTAGCCCTCGGCGCCTGAGACGAACGGGGTCGACGACGTGCAGCTGCCGCTCGCGTGGGCGGGCGGGGTCGGGGTGAGGCTCAAGAGGGTTGCGGCGAGCGCAAGCGTGACTGTTCTCGGGAGCACCGGGGGACCGCCTCTCGCTCCGGACATGGGATGTCCGACGTCCTATGTCCGGAGAACTTAGAGAGGTGGTCGCGCGGCGTCAAGACTCCGGATCGGTGGTGCGGGTGGGTTCCGGCTGAGGTGGTTGCGCGATGTCGAGGCTCTGGGGCGGTGGCGGTCGTGCGGGTGGGTTCCGGTCGAGGTGGTTGCGCGGTGTCAGGGCTCTGGGTCGGTGGTGGTGGTGCGGATGGTGTCGGTCGAGGTGGTTGCGCGGCGTCAGGGCTCTGGGTCGGTGGTGGTGGTGCGGGTGGGTTCCGGCTGAGGTGGTTGCGCGGTGTCAAGGCTCGGGGTCGGTGGCGGTGGCGCGGATGGTGCCGGTCGAGGCGGTTGCGGTGATCCGCAGCGGGGCGGTGCCGGTCGGGCGTACGCGCATGATTTCCGCGGCTACCGGGGCGGCCAGGTGGGTGCGCAGGGTCCGGCGCAGGCCGCGGGCGCCGTATATCGGGTCGAAGCCTTGATCGGCGAGGAGGTGGACGGCGGAGTCGTCTACTTGGAGATCGACGCCGCGGCGGCGGAGTCTCGTGCGCAGCAGGTCGGTTTCGAGGCGGGCTACTTGTTCGATGGTGGTGCGGTCCAGTTCATCGAAGATCACCGTTTCGTCGATGCGGTTCAGGAATTCCGGGTCGAAGAACGATTGAAGAGCTTTGTCGACCACGGTGCGGCGGGTGTGGCTGCGGTCCAGGAGCGTGCGCCAGCGGGAACCTCGGCGGCGGGCGAGTTCCTTTGAGCCCAGGTTCGAGGTGAGGAAGACGAAGCTGTTGCGGAAGGAGATTTTCTCCTGGCCGTTCGCGAGACGCAGGATTCCGTTGTCCAGTACGCCCAAGAGGGCGCGCAGAACAGTAGGGTGGGCTTTCTCCACCTCGTCGAAAAGGACGATTCCTGGGGTGTACGGGTCACCCTCCACAGTGGACCGGTCGAAGACGGTGAAGGCTTCCTTGCTTCCCGCGTACCCGGGCGGAGCACCGTTGAAGGAGGCTGCGTAGTGCTCTTGGGCGAGGGAGTTCATGTCCACTCGGCACAGATCGTCCGGGCCGGAGCGCAGGGCGGCGGCGACCTGGCGGACCAGTTCGGTTTTGCCTACGCCGGTGGGGCCGAGGAGAAGAACAGTCGCGGGGGGACGGTCGGGTTCCGTCGCGCCTGCACGGGCCAGGGTGATCGCGCGGACGACGGCGTCGATGGCCGGGTCTTGGCCCAGGACGCGGCTGCGCAGGCGTTGTGCGAGCGCATCAGGAGTGTCCGGAGTGGACGGAGCGGGGGCGGCGGCCGGAGCGGCTGGCTGCCGGTTCCGGTTCTGGTCGTGGTACCTGTCGGTGATGAACGGCATGGTGTCCTTTCCCTGAACCGAAAAACCGGCAGCCAGCGGGGGATCAGGCCTGCTTGGTCTTTTCCGCGGGCAGCTGGCCGACCGGGCATTCGGCCACGCCGATCGTGCTGCGCGTGATGGCCTCGACGTTTTCCTGCGCCTTCTGCGCGTCGGTGACCCACGTGCGGTAGAACTCGAACGGGCAGTCCGCGACGCCCTTGTCGCCGTCGCCGGCCGCGTGCACGCCCGAGTAACCGCGGTGCAGCAGCTTGAACAGGTGGTTCTGCGACTGGTCGTACTCGCGGGCGTCCCGGATCGCCGAAAGCGACAGCTGGGCGAACTGGATTCCGTATTCTTCCTCGCCGGTTTCCCCGAGCGTCCGGCCGTCGAAACCGATGATCGAGGAGTGGCCGAAATACGAGTACACGCCGTCGAATCCGGCCGCGTTGGCGACCGCTACGTAGCAGTTGTTGGCCCACGCCATGGCTTTCGCCATCAGCACCTGCTGGTCCTTCGCCGGGTACATGTAGCCCTGGCAGCGGACGATCAGCTCGGCGCCCTTCATCGCGCAATCCCGCCAGATTTCCGGGTAATTGCCGTCGTCGCAGATGATCAGCGAAATTTTGAGCCCCTTCGGGCCGTCCGTGACGTACGTCTGGTCGCCCGGGTACCAGCCCTCGATCGGGCACCACGGCAGGATTTTCCGGTACTTCTGCACGATCTCGCCGTGGTTGTCGATCAGCACCAAGGTGTTGTACGGCGGTTTGTTCGGGTGGTCCTCGTGCTGTTCGCCGGTGATCGAGAAAACGCCCCAGGTGTCGGCTTCGCGGCAGGCGGCGGAGAAGATCGCGGTCTCCTCGCCGGGGACAGTCGCCGCGGTGTCGTACATTTCCTGCTCGTCGTACATGATCCCCTGCGTCGAGTATTCGGGGAACACGACGAGGTCCATTCCGGGCAGGCCGCTCTTCATGCCGACCACCATGTCGGCGATCTTGCGCGCGTTGTCGAGCACCTCGGCCTTCGAATGCAGCCGCGGCATCTTGTAGTTCACGACCGCGATGCCGACCGTGTCCGGGCTCGAGGAAATGTCACCGTGTCGCATGGGATTTCTCCTTCTGGTGGAGGGTCAGGCCGCGGCCGCGGCGCGGTCGGGGACGGAGCGGGACTGGCCGCGGAACCCGAGCACCGCGGCGAGGGCGACGAGCAGGATCGCGATCGCCGCCGCGATGAGGGCGGCGGTCGCGGTGGAGCGGTAGCCGCCGGTGAGCGCGAGGAACGCGGGCAGTGTGCAGGTCGGCTGGCTCAGCAGGACGGTCGTCCAGCCGGTGAACCGGGTCAGCTCCTCGCGGCCGAGCCCGAGCACGAGGAAGAACAGGCCCCACAGCAGAGCCCAGGACAGCCAGATGACGCCGAACACCGGATCGTCCTGCCGCCAGAACGCCAGGCCGGCGTACACGATCGCGGCGCCCGCGACGAACAGCGAGAACCAGCCGATGCCCTCGGGTTCGAGCCCGGCGAGGTTCGCGATCCCGACGTACAGGTAGGTGAAGCCGAACAGGAACAGCCCGGACGCGCCGAGGATCGCTTCGGAATCCCCGTGCGCCTGGATGATCAGCACCGTCGGCGTCACGCACTGCAGCCCGCCCACGAACAGATTCAGCGCGGCGGCCGACCGCGCGGGCACGCGCCCGAGCAGCATCAGCCCGTTGACCAGCAGTACCGCCCCGACGTAGAGCAGGCCGACGTTGTTCATCGCACGCTCCTCAGTTGGTACCAGATGAAATACTGTCAAGTGAAAATAAATGGGCGGACGGCGGCCGTCAAGAGCGGAGCGGGACGGGTCAGAGCCGGGTGATCGGATCGAAGTCGCAGCCTTGCGCGGCGGCGAGGTGCACGTGCTGGGCGGCTTGCTGGCCGTGGAATTCGACGGTGCCGCGCGGTCCGTCGTAGGCGACGCCGTCGATCGCGGCGTTGAAGGCGCGCATGTCCGGAGTGCCTGCCCGGCGGGCGAGTTCGGCGAGCGTATGCAAGCCCTCGTAACAGGATTCGGCCGCGTTGTTGAGCGGCGGTGCGGCCGGGCCGTGCAGGCGGACGTAGCGGCCGAGCAGGTCCATCGCGTCCGCGGTGACGAGGGAGCGGAAGTACGCGGCGGACGCGAAGAGGTTTCGGGTCGCTTCGGCTCCGCTGGCCAGCAGCATGTTTTCTTCCATCAGCGGACTGAAGCGGAGCATCTGCTCGTGGAGGCCGCGCGCGGCGAACCGGCGGTTGAACCGGACCGCGTCCTGTCCGACGAACAGCATCAGAACGCCGTCGCACGCCGAGGTTTCGACGCGCCGGACGAGCCGGGCCATGTCGCCCGAGCCGAGTCCGACGAACGCTTCGCCGACGATCTGGAGATCGAGTTCCCTTGCGTAGCGCCGGATCGCGTCCGCGGAACCGCGCGGCCACACGTAATCGTCGCCCGCAACGAACCAGGTGCGCGCGCCGCAGTTGTCGCGCAGCCACCGCAGCGCGGGCTGGATCTGCACACGCGGGATTTCGCCGGAACAGTAGATGCCAGAACGACTTTCGCCGCCTTCGTAGAGCGACGTGTACACGTACGGAACGCGGTCGGCGAGGACCGGCGCGAGGGCGTTGCGGACCGAGGAAATGTGCCAACCCGTGACCGCGTCGACCTCGCCCGCGTCGACCAGCCGGCGCACGGCCGAGGCGACCTGGGCCGGGGGAGCGCCGCCGTCGACGACTTCCAGTGCGACCTCGCGACCGAGGATCCCGCCCGCGTCGTTGAGTTCCCGGACCGCGAGTTCGCTGATCGCCTCGCACGAGGGCCCGAAAAGGCCCGCCGGTCCCTGCAGCGGGACGACCAGCGCGACGCGCAACGCGCTCGCGCGGCTGGCGACTCCGAGTCCCATGCCGGCTCCGGGCTTCTTTGCCGGTTGACTTGCTTCCATTTGAAAGTCTTACAATGCGGAGGCATTTGCGCAAGGGCGGAACGAGGGCGGGCGAGATGAGGCAGGCACAGGCGGCCGAGGCGTCGCTGATCCGCGCGCTCACCCGCACCGCACGTGCGGTCACCCTGCGGATCGAGCCGCTGCTCAAGCAGGAGGGGCTGTCGCTCGACGGCTGGCTGGTGCTGGACGCGCTCGCCGCGGGCGACGGGCTCACGATGACCGAACTCGCCGGGCACACGCTGGTCACCGGGCCGACGCTGACGCGGGTGGTCGACCGGCTGGTCACCACCGCGGCCGCGTACCGCGAGGTCGACGCGGAGGACCGGCGGCGGGTCCGGGTGTACCTCGCGCCGCGCGGACGCAGTGCGCATCAGCGGGCGACGGCCCGGCTGGCCGAGGTCGAACGCGACCTGGATCCGGACGGCGGCGTGCTGACGGCGATCGTGAGCGTTGAAACCGGTTAGAACCGGCTTTGCCACTCACGACGGTGCTGGGTAAGGACTTTGATCAGCTCGTCCTTGCGCTCGGCCACTTCGGCGTGGCTGCCCATGATCCCGACCGCGGCGACGGTCCGGCCGTCCTCCACCACGGCGACGGACACGCCGTCCGCCTCGGTCGAAGCGCTCGGCGCGGCGACCAGGCCTTCGGTGCGAATCCGGGTCAGGTCCTGCACGAAGCGTTCGACCAGTTCGGCATCCGCGGGCGGCAGTGCACCGATCTGCGGCCACAGGTCCCGGTTTTCCATGGCCGCCAGCAAGATCCAGCCGGTGGACGTGCGGATCGGCGAGCGGCGCACGAAACCTTCGGCGAGATAGGCGTAGCGCGGGTCGTGCGAGGCGTAGTCGACGTAATAGAGGTCGCTGCCCACCATGATCGCCAGCACCGCGGTCATCCCGGTTTCCTCGTGCAGCGCTTCGAGGTCCTCGTGCGACACCGTGGTGACGGTGGGGCGGCCGACGAGGCGGACGAGCAGGAACGGCGCCGGGCCGAGGGAGTAGCGGCGGTCGTGCTCGTCGAGGTAGCCGGTGGCGACGAGGCCGTTGACCAGGCCCTGGATCGAGCTCATCGGCGCGTCGAGCTCGCGCGCGAACTCGGTGAGCGTGACCCCGTTCCGGGAGCGCGCGGCCCGCTCCAGGATGGTCGACACCCGGTCGATCATCCGGTGGTGCGGCCTCGGGCGGCCGTCCGGCGTGGGGTGCGTCGGCATCGGTGCTTTCTCTCCTCGGGTGATCGGGAACTCTACCCGGACCTGCGGGTTGCGTAAATACGTATTTCGATGCCAGTATGCGTAGCGAGGAGGTGCGCTCGTGAGCATGCCACTGGACGGTGTCGTCGTCGCGGATTTCAGCCGGGTGCTGGCCGGTCCGCTGGCGTGCGTGAACCTGGCCGACCTCGGGGCGACGGTGATCAAGGTCGAACGGCCCGGCTCCGGGGACGACACGCGCGGCTGGGGACCGCCGTGGACCGCGCACTCCAGCTCGTACTTCGAATGCGCCAACCGGTCCAAGCAGTCGGTCGTGCTCGACCTCGGCGATCCGGACGACCTGGTGCTGGCGCGCGAACTCGCCCAGCGCGCCGACGTGCTCGTGGAGAACTTCCGGTCCGGCGCGCTGCAACGGCGCGGGCTCGACTACGAATCCGTCCGCGTGGGTAATCCCGGCATCGTGTACTGCTCGGTTTCCGGCTTCGGCGGCGACGCGGACCTGCCCGGCTACGACTTCCTCGTGCAGGCCATGGGCGGTCTGATGAGCGTCACCGGCACCGACGAACCGGCGAAGGTCGGCGTCGCGCTGGTCGACGTGCTCGCCGCGAAGGACGCCACCATCGGCATTCTCGCCGCGCTGCGGGCCCGCGAGCAGACCGGGCGGGGGCAGCGGGTCGAGGTGAACCTGCTGTCCAGTCTGCTCGGTTCGATGGCCAACCAGGCCTCGTCGTATCTCACGACCGGACGCGCGCCGCAGCGGATGGGCAACGCGCATCCGTCGATCGCGCCGTACGAAACGTTGCGCTGCAAGGACGACGTGCTCGCGTTGGCTTGTGGCAACGACGGGCAGTTCCGCAAGCTCGCCGAGGTGCTGGGCGCTCCGGAGCTGGCCGACGACGAGCGGTTCGCGACGAATGCCGAACGCGTGCGCAACCGTCCGGAGCTGCGCGCCGCGCTCGAACAGCATCTCGGCACTGACACGGTGGCGGCGTGGGCCGCGCGGCTGACCGAGGTCGGCGTGCCCGCCGGTGCGGTCGGCGATCTCGCGGACGGGTTCAAGCTCGCGGAATCGCTCGGCCTCGCGCCCACCGTGCCGGTCGGCGACTCGCCGCCCCAGGTCCGTCACCCGATCGGCTATTCGGAGACGCCGGTCGCCCGCTACACCGCCCCGCCCCGGCTGGGGCAGCACAGCGACGAGATTCGCCGCTGGCTCGCAGAGGAGAAGAAATGAGCGCCACGAAGTCCCTGCCGCCGCTGGATCCGCGCGACCCCGCCGGGCTCGGCGACCTGTTCACCGAAGACGAGAAGGCGATCGCGGACGCGGTCCGCCGGGTCTGCGCCGACCGGATCGACCCGTACGTCGGCGACTGGTTCGAGCGCGGCGAACTGCCCGACGTCCGCGGCCTCGCCAAGGACCTCGGCTCGCTCGGGGTGCTCGGCATGCACCTGGAGGGCTACGGCTGCGCCGGGATGTCGGCGACCGAGTACGGCCTGGCCTGCCTGGAGCTGGAGGCGTCCGACTCGGGCATCCGCTCGCTGGTGTCGGTGCAGGGGTCGCTCGCGATGTTCGCGATCTGGAAGTGGGGTTCGGAGGAGCAGAAGCAGCAGTGGCTGCCGTCGATGGCGGCGGGCGAGGCGATCGGCTGCTTCGGGCTGACCGAACCGGACGCCGGCTCGGACCCGGCGAGCATGCGCACCCGCGCGCGGCGCGACGGCGACGACTGGATCCTCGACGGCCGGAAGATGTGGATTACCAACGGAAGCGTCGCCGACGTCGCCGTGGTGTGGGCGCAGACCGACAAGGGCGTGCGCGGCTTCGTGGTGCCCACGGACACTCCGGGCTTCTCGGCGCCGGAGATCAAGCACAAGCTGTCGCTGCGCGCTTCGATCACCAGCGAGCTTGTCCTCGACGGCGTGCGGCTGCCCGCGGACGCGGTGCTGCCGGAGGTCACCGGGCTGAAGGGGCCGTTGAGCTGCCTCAACGAAGCCCGCTTCGGCATCGTCTGGGGCTCGGTGGGCGCGGCGCGTTCCTGCTTGCAGGCGGCGATGTCCTACGCCGAGGAGCGCACGCAGTTCGGGAAGCCGATCTCCGCGTTCCAGCTGACGCAGCAGAAACTTGTCGACATGACGCTCGAGTACACGAAGGCGTTGCTGCTGGCGATCCACTTGGGACGGCGCAAGGACGCCGGGGTGCTGCGGCCGGAACAGGTCAGCCTCGGCAAGCTGAACAACGTCCGCGAGGCGATCGAGATCTGCCGCACCGCGCGCACGATCCTCGGCGCGAACGGGATTTCGCTGGAGTACCCGGTGATCCGGCACATGAACAACCTCGAATCGGTGCTCACCTACGAGGGCACCGTCGAGATGCACACGCTGGTGGTGGGTCAGGCGATCACCGGGCAGTCGGCTTTCCGCTGAGGGTTGCGCCGCGGGACGGCCATGGCCGCCAGCGCGGCGGCCGCCGCGAGCATCCCGAGCCCGGCGAGCGTCCAGCCGAGGAAGCCGAACGTCAGCACGAGCGGGACCAGCACGATCGGGCCGGTGATGCGCGCGAGCGCGGTGCTGGTGGCGAACAGCGCTTGGTATTGGCCCTGATGTCCTTCAGGGGCAAGGCTGAACGCGAGATGCCAGGCGCCGGCGGAGGCGGTCGTTTCGGCGAGGGTGAGCAGGAGCGCGCCGACGAGCGCCAGGACTACCGGGTGTGCTGAAGCGCCGAGCGAGCCGAAGACGGAGCAGGCGGCGATCAGGAAGATCCCTGCCACGGCAAGGGATCGGCGTGCGGTGCGGGCGTCGCGGACCTGGCGGCTGATCGGCAGTTGGAGCAGGACGACGAGGACGGTGTTTGCCAGCAGCACCACCGCGGACGTCCATTGTGGAGCGGAACTGCGCGTGACTATCCACAGTGGAAGCGTCACGCTGAGGATCGGCATGGTCAGCTGCGTGATCGCGGCCAGCAGCGTCAGAGTGACGTAACGGCGGTCGCGCAAGGCTGGCCAGCCGGTCTGGCGTTCGGTGGGCGCGTCCGGTCCGGCGTGCAGATACAGCGCGGTGGCGAAGACGAACAATCCGGCGTCGACGAGGAAAACGGTGACCGCGTTGGTTCCGGCGGCCAGGACGAGTGCGCCGACGCCGGAGCCCGCGCCGATGCCGATGTTGACGGCGGTGTGCAGCAGGGCGCGGGCTCGGACGCGGCCTTCGGGAGCCACCACCGTCGCGACGACGGCTTGGCGGCCCGCCGCGAGCGCGCTCTGCCCGCAGGCGAAGAGCGCGCACGCGGCGATGTACAGCGGAACAGTGTGCGCGACGGCGAACAGCAGCAGGCCCGCGACCGCGGCGACGGTCGCCGCGGCGAGCGCGCGGCGGGCGCCGATCCGGTCCAGCAGCGTTCCGAACGGAACGGTGGTGGTCAGGCTCGTCGCGGCGCCGAGTGACAGCCCGAGCGCCACGATTCCCGCCGGCAGGCCGACCCTGGTGGTGAAGTGGACGGCGGACACGGCCAGTACCGCGCCGTCGCCCGCCGAGGTCAGGGCTTGGGCGGTGGCGAGCCGCCGGATCGCCGTGCGCGCGCTGGTCATGCCGGGCTGACCGACCAGCACCGGGTCGAGACGCCGACCGTGTTCCACATGTTGATGGCGGTGATGAGCGCGATCAGCGCGGCCGCGCCTTCCTCGCCGAATGCCGCGACGGCTTCGGAAACGGTCGGCTCGGGCACGTGCGTTTCGGAGAGGCGCGTGACGTCCTCGGTGAGCGCGAACGCGGCCCGCTCGGCAGCGGTGAACAGGCCGGATTCCGCCCAGACCGCAAGAGCGTCGACCCGCTGAGCGGTGACGCCTTCCTTGCGCGCGGCCTGCGAGTGCATGTCGACGCAGTAGGCGCAGCCGTTGATCTGGGACGCGCGGAGGCGGACCAACTCGCGCAGGCCCGGGTCGATCTCGGCGTGGTCGAGCTGCTGGGTCGCGGCGTCGTCCAAAGTGCTCATCGCACGGGAGAAAATCGGGGCCAGCGCGTCGAAATCGAGGCGCTGGGGGATCGGGATCGTCGTTGTCATGGACCTAGATTAGGTCTCGAATGGACCGGGTTCCCGGCCAATCTGACGCTAAGAACTCAGACCATTTGCCAGCGCGTCGGCGGCCAAGGCGAGGGCGCGCGTGGCGCGGGCGGACGACACCGCGCCGTAGCCGATGACGACGCCCGCGCGGTCCGGGTTGCCGCCGGGGGCGCGGTAGTCGGCGAGTCCTTCGAGAGCGACGCCGAACTGGCGGGCGGCGGCGAGCGCGCGTTCTTCGGCCGCGGCGTCCGGGAGTTCGACCAGGCATTGCAGACCCGCGGCGAGACCGCCGGGCCGCAGGTCCGGAGTGCGATCGGCGAGGAGCTGGGCGAACAGTTCGCGGCGCGTCCGGAACGTGGCGCGGCGGCGGCGGACGGCGCGGTCGTACTCGTGGGAATCGAGGAAACGGGCGAGGACCTGCTGGTGCAGGCCGCTGGGCGTGACGCCGCTGAGGCTGCGCTGCCGGAGCAACTCGGGGAGGAGGTCGGGCGGGGTCACGGCCCACGCGACGCCGACGGCCGGGGCGAGGGCTTTGCTCGACGTGCCCAGGTACACGACGCGATCCGGCGCGAGGGCTTGGAGCGCGCCGATGCTGCGGCGGTCGTAGCGGAATTCGCCGTCGTAGTCGTCTTCCAGGATCAGCGCGTCGCGCGCATTGGCCCATTCGACGGCGGCTCGGCGGCGTTCCGGGGAGAGCGGGACGCCGGTCGGGAACTGGTGGGCCGGGGTGAGGAAGACCGCGTCGGCCTTCGTGCCGTCGAGGTCCGCGCCTTCCGCGTCCACCGGGATCGGGACGATGTCCAAACCGGACTCGGCGATGATGCGCCGGTGCCGTTCGTGCCCGTACTCCTCGACGGCGATCCGCTTGCCGCCGCGCGCGCGAATGCCGCGGCAGGTCAACGAAAGCAGGTCGCCGAAGCCGCTGCCGATCACGATGTCCCCCGCGGTGACACCGCGCGTGCGGGCCAGGTATCCGGCGAGGGTGTCGCGGAGTTCGGGCACTCCTTCGGGCGGTGCGTAGGCGAACGCGGAGACCGGCATTTCCGACAGCGCCCGCCGGGTTTGCGCGCTCCATTGGCTGCGCGGGAAGTCTCCGGCGTCGGCGAGGCCGCCGCGAAGTTCGTACTCCGGCGGCGATTGTTGTTGCGCGGCAGCTGGTTGCGCCTGCCGGGGGAACCCGGCGATCCACGTTCCGGCGCCGACGCGGCTTTCCAGCCAGCCTTCGGCGGCGAGTCGCGAGTAGACCTCGGAGACGGTGCTGCGGGCGATGCCGAGATCGGTGGCGAGTGCGCGCGACGCGGGCAGCCGGGTGCCCACCGGGAGACGGCCGTCGACGACCGCAGCGCGCAACGCCGTTTCGAGCGCGTGCGCTGGACGGGTGGTGGACACGGGCAGGTAGAGGTCGAGCCCGTCGGCCGCCGATGCGCGCTTCATGGCCGGACTTTAGCCGCTTCGTCAGCGGAGAGCCTGCGCGATCCGCCCGCACCGGGCGTGGCCCGGCTCAAGCGACGAAGCGATCGGCACGCGGAAACGCCCGGCCAGGACTGCGCGGCCGGGCGTTTCCATTACGCGCGAACGTGTGCAGCGGTGATCAGCGCCGCGGACCCGGGTCGCTGAAGCTCGGTCGGCCGGTCTCGTTGTGTCCGGCGAACCTGCGCAGGTAGCCCGGCGCGGCGGGGTCGGTCAGCGAGATGTCGAACCAGCCGAACGCGGAGGCCGTTTCGCACGGCAGCCGGCGGGTTTCGCCCGGGCCGAGCACGATCGTGCGGGCGGCGCCGCGGCTGTAATCGTTGCGCAGCTTCAGTTTCCGGCGCTGCCGGCCCGGGTTGGTGACGGTCAGGGTCAGCAGCGGGGCACCGTAGTTGTTCGTGGACACCGACACCTCGGGTTCGGTGGTGTCCGCGGTGGTGCCGGTGAACTGCGCGAGGTAACCGTTCGCGCCGGTCACGCGCAGGTCGTAATTGCCGTGCTCGTCGGTGCCCGGTGCGCCGTCCCAGGTGTCGGTGAGGGTGTCATGCGCGGCGACCGTGTAGCGGCGGGGCGAGTCGCCGTGCGCGTAGACGTAGAAGTGCGCGCCCACGGTGCCGTCGTTGGTGAACCGCACCGAAACCGAGTGCCCGTCGCGCTTTCCGGCGAGCGCAGTGGTGAACCGGTACGGCAGCGCCCGTGCGGGACGGACGCCCGGCTCCTGCTTCGGCATCGCCTGCGGCAGCTTCACCGAGAACGGCTGGTTCTTGCTCGGCAGCGGGGCGGGCGTGGGTGTGACGACCGGTTTGGTCTGCGGGCGGGAGAAGTCGAACGCCGAGGTGAGGTCGCCGCAGACGGACCGGCGCCACGCGCTGATGTTCGGCTCCGCCACGCCGAACCGGGCTTCGAGGAAACGCAGCACCGACGTGTGGTCGAAGGTTTCGGAGCAGACCCAGCCGCCGCGGGACCACGGCGACACGACGAACATCGGCACCCGGGAACCGAGTCCGGCCGGGTGCTTGCCGGCCAGCCGGTGGCCGCTCGGGCCGGTTCCGGTGCTCGGGCGCAGCTTGTCGAAGTCGAGGAACTCGTCGGCGAGGCTGGCCGAGAGCGCCCGCGACACCAGGCCGTCCGTGCCCGGCTGGTTCAGCAGCGGCGGCATCGGCGGGACGACGTGGTCGAAAAGGCCGTCGTTCTCGTCGTAGTTGACGAAGAAGACGGTCTTGCTCCACACCTCGGGGTTCGAGACCAGCGCGTCGAGGACGAGGTTCAGGTAGTACGCGCCGTCGCTGGCGGACGCGGCGGCGTGCTCGCTGTACTTGTACGGCGGGACGATCCAGGTGACCTGCGGCAGCTTCCCGGCCTGCACGTCGGCGCGGAACTCCTTGAGCGTGTGCGTCGAAACGCCCTGCTCGACCAGCGGGCCGGACGCGCCCTCCTGCGGGTGGTACTGCGCGAAGAACTCGAGGGAGTTGTCCGTGTAGTTGTCCGTCGGCTCGCCCGGGATGCCGCTGCCGCCCTGGTAAAGCTTCCAGGTGACGCCGGCCTTCTGCAGCCGCTCGGGGTAGGTGGTCCAGGTGTAGCCGTTGGTGTTCGCGCGCTCGTCCAGACCGGGGCCGTTCGCCTTGGTGCCGAGCCGGTTCTGCGTGTCGATGGTGCCCGACCAGAGCATGATCCGGTTCGGCGCGGTGTCGGCGGGAACCGAGCAGTGGTAGGCGTCGCAGATGGTGAACGCCTCGGCCAGCGCGTAGTGGTAGGGCAGCTCGGAACGCTGCTGGTAGCACATGGTGAACACGTCCTGCTTCTCGTTCACCCAGCCGTCATAGCGTCCGCCGTTCCAGAGCGGCTCGCCGCTGCCCCAGCTGTGGTCGGTGCCGGCGATGTGCTCGCTGGTGCGCAGGGCGTCGAGCGGGAACGGCAGCACGTACTCGGCGTCGTCGGGAAGGCCGCGGCCGTTGTAGCGGGAGGTGCGCGTCTTCGCCGGCGGCTGGTAGAACACCGGCCGCCCGTTGGGCAGCAGGTGCGGCCGCGGGTCGCCGTAGCCGCGCACGCCGCGCATGGTGCCGAAGTAGTGGTCGAAGGACCGGTTCTCCTGCATGAGGACGACGACGTGCTCAACGTCCTCGATGGTCCCCGACCGGCGGGCCGGTTCGACCGCGAGCGCCTTCCCGATGGACCCGGGCAGCAGCCCTCCGGCCGCCGCCCCGGCGAGCGAAGCGCCCGCCATGCCGAGAAAGTTCCGGCGACTCGTACCCGCCATGTCGTGTTCCTCCATGTGCTCGCGGCGAGACAGCGGTCGCCCGGATTTACCGGCCGCCGCTCGCCCGGGGGAGATCATGAACGAGCCGAGTGTCCCGGATCTGGCGCGCGGGTGAATACTTCCGGTTCGCCGCGACCGCGCCGGATCCCGGCAATCCGGACGCCACCCGCCCGTCATGCCGAGGGGCCGGTTGCCGGGCATTCCGGGCAAACGGCGAGTTAACCGCTCATAACGGCTCGGCTATTCGAGCTAACTTGCCCTACGCGAACCATGTGCCTCGAACGCCGGTGGTTTCCTCTGGTGGGTCCGAAAACCGGGGGAACGGGGGATGCGGGGATGAGCGATCCGCTGTCCGGTGACGCCGGCGACGCGGCGGCGCGCGTGGACCGGATGGTGGCCGAGGCGAAGCAGAAAGCCCAGCGGTACCAAGCGATGCAGGCCGCGGTCGGGCAGGTCTCGGTGACCGAGACGGGCAAGGACGGTCTGGTCACGGTCACGGTCGACTCCGCGGGGAACGTGACCGATCTGCGAATCACCGATCAGGTGCGGGAATGCTCCGGGGCGAAGGTCGCCGCGGCGGTGCTGACGACTTTGCGGCGCGCGCAGGCACGGTTGCCGGACCGGCTCGGCGAGGTCATGGCGGAGACGATCGGCGACGACCGGCAGACGATGGACACGATCGTCGGCAACTACCGGGCCAAGTTTCCCGAGCCGGAGCCGGAGGAACCGGACCCCGGCGAGGACCGCAACGTCCGGAATCTCGGCGGCCTCGAAGAGGAATCCGCGCCGAAACCGCCTCCGGTGCGCAGGCCGCCCGGCGACTCCGACGACGGCGACGACGGCTTCGGCCAGTCCTTCATGACACGGGGATGATCCGATGGCAGGTGACGGTTCCGGCGGCTACGAGGTCCATCCGGACGATCTCGCCAAGCACGCGCAAGCGGTGGAGCAGGTCGGCAAAACGCTGGGGCAGGCGTTGGCCGCGGCGGAGCAGGTGACGGTGGGGGTGCAGGCGTACGGCCTGATCACCGGGCCGTTGTTCGTGCCGATCGTGCTCGCGGTGAGCGCGCCAGGGCTGGCGACGCTGGCGTTGGCGCAGCAGGCGATGGGCCAGGTGGCGCAAACGGTGAACCAGGCCGTGACGACGTATCAGACCGCTGAGCAGAACCACACGCAGACCATCAACGGCCTCGGGAAGAAGCTCTCGTGAGCAACCCGTTGGTGGCGCAGCGGCAGGACTCGACCACCTGGCACAGCGGGATCAACGTCCTCGACGACGCCGCGGGCGTGTACGACGGGGTGCAGTCCGGTTCGTGGATCGAAGGCGGGATCGCCGCCCTCGGCACCGGCCTGGACATGCTGACCATGGCGATGAACCCGGTCGGCACGCTGATCTCCTACGGGCTGAACTGGCTGATCGAGCACGTCAAACCGTTGCAGGACGCGCTGAACCAGCTGGCCGGCGACGGCGACCAGATCTCGGCGTACTCGCAGACCTGGAAGAACGTCGGCCAGGCCACGCAGCAGGCGGCGAAGGATCTCGCGGCGACCGTGCAGAAGGACACCGCGAACTGGAAGGGCGCGGCGGCCGACGCGTACCGGGCCAATATCGGCAAGAAGATCGACCACATCAACGCTGCCGCGACGTGCGCGAACACGATCAGCACGGTGGTCGAGGTCGTCGGCGTGATCACCGCCGCGGTGCGCTGCCTGGTCCGCGACATGATCACCCAGGCGGTCGGCGACTTCATCCAGGACGCGCTGGAGGAGGTGTGCTCGCTCGGGCTCGGCACGCCGGTCGTGGTGGCGCAGGTCGTCGAGCAGGTGTCGGCGTGGCTGGAGAAGATCGGCGCGCTGATCAAGAAGCTGATCAACTCGGTCGAGAAGCTTCGGCCGCTGATGTCGAAGCTCGAAGAGATCTTCGCGTCGATCAAGAAGGTGCTGGCCGAACTCCACGGCGGACGGGGCGAAGCCGGCGACGCGACTCATGTGTCGTCGGCCGAGGATCCGCACACCTCCCCGCACGGCAAGGAACCCGGCGGCGACGGAACGCAGGCCGCGCACGCCGACGATCCCGCTGCCGCGCCGGACGGGCACACCTCGCCGAGCGAGGCGCGCACCGGGAATCCGGACGGCGAAGGCTCCGTGCACGAGAACGGCGAGCCGCGCAAGGACGGCCGCTCCAACGACGGGAAATGCGAGGGCGGCGACCCGATCGACCTGGCCACCGGCGACATGCTGATGGTGCAGACCGACGTCGAACTGCCCGGCGCGCTGCCGCTCGTGGTGACCAGGGCGCACCTGTCCTCCTACCGCGCCGGCCGGTTTTTCGGCCCGTCCTGGGCCTCGACGCTGGACGAGCGGCTCGAGTCGGACGGCACGCGGATCTGGTACGCCGCCCCGGACGGCGTGCTGCTGGCGTACCCGGTCCCGCCCGAGGACGGTTCGCCGGTGCTGCCGGAGGAAGGCGCGCGGTGGCCGCTGGCGCGCACGCCGGACGGCGGCTACGCGATCGACTGCCGGGAACTCCGCCGTACGCTGAGTTTCTCGCCCTCGCACCAAGCCGGCGCGATCACCGTGCTGCCGCTCGCGTCGATCGCCGACCGCAACGGCGACCGGATCGACGTCGACCGCGACGAAAACGGCGTCCCGACTCTGCTCCGGCATTCGGGCGGGTACCGGATCGCGGTGGACAGCGGCAACGGGCTGGTGACCGGGCTTCGCCTGCTCGGCCCGGACGCCGGGGCCGGGATCGACCTGGTGCGCTACCGCTACGACGACGCGGGCCGGCTGGCCGAGATCCTCAACTCCTCGGGTCTGCCGGTCCGGTTCGAGTACGACAGCCACGGGCGCGTGGTCAAGTGGACCGACCGCAACGACCGGTGGTACGCCTACGTTTTCGACGAACTCGGCCGCTGCGTCCGCACCGACGGCACCGGCGGCGCGCTGGCCTGTTCCATTGGCTACGACTCGGCGGCCCGGACGACGACCTACACCGATTCGCTGGGGCAGGTCACCACCTACCACTTCAACGACGCGTGGCAGCTCGTCCGCGCGGTCGATCCCTTGGGACACACGGTCGTCACCGAACGGGACCGGTACGACCGGCTGCTGTCGCGCACCGATCCGCTCGGGCAGACGACGCGGTTCCGCTATGACGAGGACGGCAGGCTGATCGCCGTCACCGACCCGGACGGCCGGACCACGACCGCCGAGTACGACAGCGACGGCCAGCCGGTCGTGCTGACCGGGCCGGACGGGACGGTGTGGCGCAACGAGTACGACGAACGCGGCAATCTCGCCGCCGTCACCGATCCCGCGGGAGCGGTCACCCGGTACCACCTCGACAGCCGCGGGCATCCGGCCGGGCTGACCGACGCGCTCGGCCAGACTCGCCGCGTCGAATCCGACGCGGCTGGCCTTCCGGTCGCCGTCACAGATTTTCTCGGCGCGACCACCCGCTACACCCGGGACGTCTTCGGCCGGATCAGCACGGTCACCGACCCGCTCGGCGGGATCACCCGGTTCTCCTGGACGGTCGAAGGCAAGCTGCTGTCGTGCACGCAGCCGGACGGGACCACCGAACACTGGCGGTACGACGGCGAGGGCAACGAGATCGCTTACGTCGACGCGCTCGGCCAGACCATCCGCACCGAATACACCTTTTTCGATTCGCCGTCCGCGAAGATCGACGTCGACGGATCCCGGCTGGAATTCGCGTACGACACCGAACTGCGCCTCCTGTCGGTTACCGGCGCCCGCGGCCGGGTGTGGCGGTACGACTACGACGCGGCGGGCAACCTGGTTTCGGAAACCGACTTCGGCGGGCGGACGTCGTCCTATGCCTACGACCCGGCCCGCCAGCTGATCGCGCGGACGAACGGAGCGGGCGAAGTCATGACGTTCCGCCACGACGCGCGGGGGAACGTCATCGAGAAGAGCGTCGGCGGCGGGGTCACGACGTACGAGTTCGACGCCGCCGATCACCTGGTCCGGGCGGCCGGGCCGGACGCCGAGCTGGTCCTCGAGCGGGACGCGCTCGGCCGGGTGCTCAGGGAAAGCTGCAACGGCCGGGCCGTCGAATCGGTGTACGACCTGCTCGGCAGGCGGATCCTGCGTGTGACCCCGGCCGGGGTGCGGACCGGCTGCGAGTACAACGGGAACGACCAGCCGGTGGTGGTACGCACCGACGGCCACACGGTCCGGCTCAGCTACGACGCGGCCGGTCGCGAGGTCCGCCGTCAGCTCGGTGGCGGCGCGATGGTGAACCAGAGCTGGGACGCGAACCATCGGCTCGTCGGGCAGCAGGTCACCGACGCCTCCGCCCGGTCGCGTCAGCGGCGCGCCTACCACTACCGCGCGGACAGCGTCGTCACCAGTATTCAGGACCAGCTCGCCGGTGCCCGGCAGTACGACCTGGACCGCTGGGGACGCGTCACCGCGGTGCGCGGGGCCGGATGGACGGAACGCTACGCCTACAACGAATTCGGCGATGTCAGCAGCGCCGAATGGCCGGATCAGGACCCTGCCCCGCAGGGCGGTCGCGAATACGCGGGCGTCGTCCTTCGCCGCAGCGGCGCCGTGCATTACCGGCACGACGCGCAGGGCCGGATCGTCGAACGTTCCAGCCGCACGCTGTCCGGGCAGCGGCGGGTCTGGAGCTACACCTGGGATTCCGACGACCGGCTGACCGGCGTGACGACCCCGGACGGGACCAGGTGGCGCTACCGGCACGATCCGCTCGGGCGGCGGATCGCCAAGGAACGGCTCGGCCCGGACGGCGTGAGCGTGGCCGAAGAAACCGTTTTCGCCTGGGACGGCGTGCATCTCGTCGAACAGAGCACTCGTGCCGTCGACCGTCCGGACGTGACGACCACGACCTGGGACCGCGACGGGGTGCGTCCGGTGAGCCAGGTCGAACGCCGGACGGCGGCGGACGCTCCGCAACATGTGGTGGACGAACGGTTTTTCGCGATCGTCACCGACGTGCTCGGCACTCCCACCGAACTGGTGGACGAGAGCGGCGCCGTCGCGTGGCACGCGCGGCGCACCGTGTGGGGCGTCACCAGCCGGGCCCCGGACTCGACCGCCGACACGCCGCTGCGGTTCCCCGGGCAGTACTTCGATCCCGAAACCGGCTGGCACTACAACTACTTCCGGCATTACGACCCGGCCACCGCGGAGTACGCCAGCGCCGACCCGCTCGGCCTCGCCGGCGGTCCGAACCAGCGTTCGTACGCGATCAACCCGATGGCGTGGCTGGACTATCTCGGATTGCTGACGTGCAAGCAGAACGCCGCGATCCTGCGCAACAACATGGCGGCCGAGGGGCGCGCTCCCGCGCCGGGGGAGGCGGCGGCGCACATCGTCCCGTCGGGCGGGACCAAGAACCAGTGGGCGTGGGGCGCGAAGAGCCGGGATCTGCTGGACGCGCACAAGGTCGACATCAACGACCCGGCGAACGGCATTCCGCTGGGGCATCCGACGCCGCACAACTACACCCACCGCGGCGGGTTCCACGAGAAGGTCTACAACCGGCTGCAGGGCGTCGTCGCACAGGGCCAGGCGCGCGGTCTCAGCCAGACCGCGATCGGCGGGCTGCTGCGGAACGAGTTGCGCGGCATCGGGAAATCGGTGCTGGGCGAGCTTTCCAGCGGCGCGCCGGGGCCTGGGGCATACTGGACCGCGTGATGGCCGACATCCCACGTGGCCGGGCGGTGTGCCGCCTGCTGCCGAGCGTGAGCGAAGCCCGCGGGGAGTATCGCGCGCTGACCATTGGGGGCGAGCTGACGAAGGTCGTCCGCTGGATGCTGTCGGACTCCCCGGACGACTATCCGCGCGGGATCGTCGCGGAGTGGGTCGGCGACCCGGGCTGGCGGCCGGTCGAGTTCTCGCCGGGCGCGGACGAGGCTCCGATCGTCGGCCGCCGCGTCGCCGACGAGTTCCGCGCCGATTTCGAGGCTTCCGGAAGCTTGCTGCCGCTCATTGTCGACGGCAAGGAAAGCGACGAGTGGTTTCTCTTTCTCGTCGAGCAGGTCGTCGACTGCCTGGATCTCAGCGAGTCGTCCGAGCCGGAATGGGACGGGGTGATCCGGAAATCGGTGTTCCGCCCCGACGCGGTGCCCTCCGGCCTCCCGGTTTTCCGGGTTCCGCAGTCGACCAAGCTCTACTGGAACGAATGGGCGGCCGACCGCCTGCGGACCCTGGCGGCTCCCGACGTGGAAAGCCGCCTCATCTGGTCGGCGGACCCCACCAGAACCCCGCACCCCGACCCCTGGAGCTTCTGACCGGGCAGAAACACCCGGCTCAACCGAAGCCGGAACGGAAACGTCCGCCCACCCCATGCTGGCAATGCCAGGGGCTTACGCCACGCCGATTCCGCCCGGCGACCGTCCGCACGAGACGTCAGCGGTGCCGAAATGCCCGTTTGATGGCCAGCTAACTGATGCTTGAGGTCCGTGAGGGCCACCCTGAGGGAATCAGATTCCCTCAGGGTGGCCCTCACGGTCGTCAAGATACGGCTAGGCGGGGATGAATCGGGCGTTTCGGTGGCGTCTCTTGTGGACGGTCGGCGTGACTGAGGCCACGCGGCTTATTATAAGTCCCGGGCATTGGCAGCAGTGGTCCGTGAAGGAGCCCTTCACGGACCACTGGCCCCGCATCTCGCCTCTGCTGCATCGCCGACCTGGGCAGGCAGACGTCGAAACGCACCTGCCCGCCTCTTGAGGTCCTGGCATTGCCTCATACTGGGGTTCAGGGTCGCCGCTCGCACTGCGCAACCTGAGTTTCGGTTTTGCCGCGGCGGGCCGGGAAACCGTCCGGACGGCCCCGTCCGGATCGCTGACCAGGTCGCCGAACAGAGTGCCCGGCCAAAGGATGTACGAAGTGACGACGCTGCGAGCCGACCTGACCGCCTTGTTCGCGGCCGCCGAGCTGACCGACGTCGATGTCGACGCCGCGATCGCGGACGAGCACGTCCGTTCCGCCGCCTACCGCCGCGTCATCGCGGCGGACAGCATCGACCCTCGAGAGCTGGCAGCAGTGCTGGCACGGGACCCGGAACCGCTGACAGCCAAGACCGCAGTGGTGAACCTTCTCGACCACATCGCAGAAAAAACCGCCGACCCGACCAAATTCCAGCAGCAGTCCGCGGACATCATCACTGAAGCAGACCGCCTGGCACCGCCAAACGACCGCGAGTTCGTCCGCCAACGAGTACGAGACTGGCAACTATGGCTGGACATCGAAAACGGCCAGCCCCCGGACGCCGCCGCCCTGTCCGCCGCGAGCGACTGGATGCAGCGACGCCTAGCCGATTTCTCCGCGTCCCCTCAGACCCTCGCCCTGCTAGCCGAACACGCCCGCACGAAGAAAACCCGCCACACCGCCGCAACCAAAACAAACCCCCGCGACCCCTGACCCACACCGGCACCGGCACCGACGAGACCGACGGAACCACGCGCTTTGGGGGTCCGGGGGGCGAAGCCCCTCCGGGCGGGGCCTGGGGGTTGCACCCCCAGAAAACACCTCGAGGCGAGGAAGGCCCGCGCGTTGTGCGGGCATACCTCGCCTCGAGATCCGAGCGTGGGCGATACTGGGATCGAACCAGTGACCTCTTCGGTGTGAACGAAGCGCTCTCCCCCTGAGCTAATCGCCCGTTGTGCAACGCACCAGCCTGGGGTGGACTGGAGTGCGCGATACTGGGATTGAACCAGTGACCTCTTCCGTGTCAGGGAAGCGCTCTCCCGCTGAGCTAATCGCGCTTGCTGCTGTGCAACGTGTCGTAAACATTAGCGGATGCCTCGGCGACGTCGCACGGGGGGCCTGGTTTCGAGGACTTCGCTGGTCACTGTCCTGCGTGGACAGTCATGCGCACGCCTTCGGCCAGGCGGTAGGGGCGGGTGTCGACGATGGCGCCGAGCAGGCGGCGCAGGCGCGACACCTCGGCGCGGACGGTGACCAGGTGTTCGGCGTCTCCGTAGAGGGCGTGGCTGAGCGCGACCGCCGACAGGCCGTCGCGGCCGGCCTTTTCCAGGCGCACCAGGATTTCCGCGTGGCGTTTGGTGATCGGGCGGCGCCAGCCGGTGTCGCCTGCTTGGAGGCTCAGCAGGGGTGCGGGCGTGAGGTCGAGGTCGAGCCGGACGGTGCGGGCGGTGTCGGCGGGGCGGACGAGCCAGCCGTCGGCGACGGGTTCGGGGAGGCAGGCTCCCAGGCCGGGGACGGCGACGACCTGGCCCGCTTGGGGCGCGGCGATGCGTTCGCCCGCGGAGACGCCGACGCTGTGCGCGACCCAGCCGTCCTCGTCGACGACCAGGGCGGGGCCGGAGGAGAGGACAGGTTCAGCCATTTGGCGCAGTCGTTCGAGGCGCTGGCGGTGGGTGCGCCACAGTTGCGATTCGGCCAGCCGCTTGCCGGTTTCGACGAGGGCGCCGATCGCGGGGTGGAGGGTGAGCGCGGGGCCGCTGACGTCGATGACGCCGAGCAGTTCGCCGGTGCGCGGGTCGTGGATGGGCGAGGCGGTGCAGTACCACGGGTGCTGGTTCTGCTCGAAGTGTTCGCCGGCGAGCAGTTCGATCGGGGCGGCTTCGGCCAGGGCGGTGCCGATCGCGTTCGTGCCGACGCGGGATTCGGTCCATTCGGAGCCTTCGGTGAAGCCCAGCGTGTCCGCCTTGCGCCGGATGGCGGACGAGCCTTCGCGCCACAGGATGATGCCGTCGGCGTCGGTGACCACCAGCAGCATGTGCGCGGAATCGGAGGTCGCGCCGACGACCTGGCGGAGGTCTTCGATGACGTGCCGCAGCGGGGAGCCGTGCCTGCGGCGTTCGACCTCGTCGCCGGGCACCGAATCGCGGGCGTTCATCCCGTCGGCGGTGAGGCCGAGGCTCAGCACGCGGGACCAGGAACGCGAGACCAGCGGACGCGGCGGAACCGCGGGACGGCTGCCGCCGATGACCGCCTCGTGCATGCGGACCAGGTCGCGGGCGTGGGTGGGCAGGTTGCGGCCCGGAGGCACCGCACTGTGCACCACCACAGTCACCTCCCGCACCGTCGCGCTAGCCGCCCAGCATAGGTGACCTGCGCCGATGTTTCCACGTACCGGGCGCGTGCAACACGCTGCAACCCTTGCCGCACCCTTCGCCGGAGGAGTGTGATCGGCGCTACACCCACGACAGCGACGTCCGAGGAGTAGCGATGACACAGACAGTCGACCGGATCGCGGAGGCGAGCACGCCGCAGGCCCGGGTCGAGGACTGGCTGGCCCGGTTCGAGGCCGCGCTGGCCGCTCGCGACATCGAGGCTGCCTCGGCGTTGTTCGCCGTCGATTCCTATTGGCGCGACTTGGTTTCGTTCACCTGGAACCTCAAGACCGTCGAGGGCCGCGACGGGATCGCCGGCCTCCTCGGCGGCTGTCTGGAGACGACCGATCCGAGCGGCTTCCGCACGAGCGAACCGGCCACCGAGGCCGGCGGGGTCACCGAGGCGTGGATCGAGTTCGAGACCGCCGCCGGACGCGCGAAAGGGCATCTGCGGCTGAAGGAAGAAGGCGCGTGGACGCTGCTCACCAGCCTGCGCGAGCTGAAGGGCTTCGAGGAGTCGCAGCGGGAGCGGCGGCCCAAGGGCGTCGAGCACGGCGTGGTCCGCGGCCGCCGGTCGTGGGCGGAGAAGCGGGCCGAGGAGCAGGAGACGCTCGGCTACGGCCAGCAGCCCTACGTCGTGGTGATCGGCGGCGGGCAGGGCGGGATCGCGCTCGGCGCCCGGCTGCGCCAGCTCGGCGTGCCGTCGCTCGTGGTGGAGCGCAACGACCGGCCCGGCGATTCGTGGCGCAAGCGGTACAAGAACCTCTGCCTGCACGACCCGGTCTGGTACGACCACCTGCCCTACCTGCCGTTCCCGGAGAACTGGCCGGTGTTCGCGCCGAAGGACAAGATCGCCGACTGGCTCGAGATGTACACGAAGCTGATGGAGGTGCCGTACTGGACGCGTTCGGCGGTCACCTCCGCGGTGTGGGACGACGACGCGAAGCAGTGGCACGTCACGGTGGACCGCGACGGCGAGCAGGTGGTCCTCACGCCGCGGCACGTCGTGTTCGCGACCGGGATGTCCGGCAAGCCGAACCTGCCGTCGTTCCCCGGCATGGACGAGTTCGAGGGCGACCAGCACCACTCGTCGCAGCACCCCGGACCGGACGCGTACGCGGGCAAGAAGGCGGTCGTCGTCGGCTCGAACAACTCGGCGCACGACATCTGCGCGGCGCTGTGGGAGCACGGCGCGGACGTGACGATGGTGCAGCGTTCGTCCACGCACATCGTGAAGTCGGATTCGCTGATGGACCTCGGCCTCGGCGACCTGTACTCGGAGCGCGCGCTCGCCGCGGGCGTCACCACCGAGAAGGCCGACCTGATCTTCGCGTCGATCCCGTACCGGATCATGCCGGAGTTCCAGATCCCGGTGTACCAGGCGATCCACGAACGCGACAAGGACTTCTACGCCCGGCTCGAGGCGGCGGGCTTCAAGCACGACTGGGGCGACGACGGCTCCGGCCTGTTCATGAAGTACCTGCGCCGCGGTTCCGGCTACTACATCGACGTGGGCGCGTCGGAACTCGTCGCCAACGGCAGCATCAAACTCGCGCACGGCCAGGTCGACCACCTGACCGCGAACTCGGTGGTGCTTTCGGACGGCACGGAGCTGGAAGCCGACGTGGTCGTCTACGCGACCGGCTACGGCTCGATGAACGGCTGGGTCGCCGACCTGGTCGGCCAGGAGACCGCGGACAAGGTCGGCAAATGCTGGGGCCTGGGCTCGGAAACGACGAAGGACCCGGGCCCGTGGGAGGGCGAGCAGCGCAACATGTGGAAGCCCACCCAGCAGGAGGGATTGTGGTTCCACGGCGGGAATCTGCACCAGTCGCGGCATTACTCGCTGTATCTGGCGCTGCAGTTGAAGGCGCGCTTCGAAGGGCTTGAGACGCCGGTGTACGGGCTGCAGGACGTGCATCACCTGTCTTGAGCCCGGGAGAAAACCCGGTGGCTGCCTCGGCGGTCACCGGGTTTTTTCGTGCAGGCCAGCCAAAAGCACGCGCATTCCGTCGGTGAACTCGGTTTCCGGATCGCTTCGCGCGGCGGCTTCGGCGATCTCCCGGAGCCCGGCGAACTCGTCGTGATCCAGTTCCGCGATCCGGTCGGCGGTCTCGGCGGAGTCCGCGTCGCGTGACAGGGGACCGGCCAGTTCGGCCTGGGCGAAGCCGGCCACGAAGGCGGACACCGTGCGGAACGCGACCAGCAGCTCGGCTCCGGATCGTCCGCTGCGGGCCAGCGCCCGGACCAGGGCCTCGGCGGGCCGCAGGGTCGGCAGGTCGAAGCTGCGGCGGGTCAGGATCAGCGGGATGGCGTGCGGATGCGCCCGCACCGCCCGCCACATTCCCTCGGCGACGGCGTGGACGTCGGCGCGCCAGTCGCCGGAGGGATCCGGCCAGGTCGCCGACGCCATCACCGCTTCCGTGACGAGGTGTTCCAGCCCGTCCCGGCCGTCGACGTAGTTGTAGATCGTCATCGGCCCGGTGCCGAGTTCGGTTGCGAGGCTGCGCATGGTCAGGCCGTCCAGCCCGGCGGCGTCGACCAGTGCGAGCGCGGCGGCCTGCAGCCGTTCGCGCGTGAACTTCCGCGGTGCGGGCATGCTTCTCCTTGATTAAGTACAAGGTACGTGTTTAAGCTAGGTTCACGTACAACGTACTTGATGGAGGGATCGTGCGCACTGCTTTCCGTTCCGGCCGCGACCAGTGCGCGGCCTGGCTGACCCTCCCGGACCGGGCGGGGCCGCATCCGGCGGTCGTGCTCGTGCACGGCGGCGGCGCGACGCACGAGATGATGCTCGGCCAGTACGAAACCTGGTTCTCCGCGGCGGGTTTCGCCGTGCTGGCGTTCGATTTCCGGCACCTCGGCGAGTCCGGCGGCGAGCCCCGGCAGCTGGTCAGCCAGCGCCGGTACGCCGAGGACGTCGACGCGGCGCTGGCGTTCGCCCGCTCCCGGCCGGAGATCGACGCGAGCCGGATCGCGTTGTGGGGCACGTCGTTCGGGTCCAGTCACGTGCTCGCCGCGGCGGCGCGGCATCCGTCGCTGGCCGCGGCGGTCGTGCAGTGTCCGGTGTTCAGCGGCCGGGCTGTCGTCGCGCGAGCGGGGCTGCGGCACCTCGCGCGGTTCACCGGGCCGATCGTGTCGGACCTCGTGCGGTCCGCGTTGCGGCTGCCGCGCCGGTACGTTCCGCTGGTCGGCCGCCCGGGTGAGCTGGCGTTCGTGAATCAGCCCGGCGCGTTGGCGGGCTGGGAATCGGTGACGCCCGAAGGCTATGAGTTCGACAACCGGATCACCGCCGCGTCCGGGCTGGACATGGTGTTCTACAACGCCGCCGCGCAGGCCTCGCGGGTGCGGTGCCCGCTGCTGATCTGTGCTTGCGACCGCGAGAACCTCATCGATCCGTCGATCGCCGCCGCGGTGGCCGAGGACGCGCCGCGCGCCGTGCTGAAGCACTACGATGCGGATCACTTCACCGTCTACCATCCGCCTGTGGTCGAAAAGGTCGTCGCGGATCAGCTCGACTTCCTCGCCGTCCACCTGACCCAGTGAGGACGAGCGATGACGCGTATCCACGACCTGCTCCGCACCGCCCCGGCGGACGCTGTCGGCTGGACGGCGGGGTCCCGGGACCTCCGGTTCGGCGAGATGGACGCCTGGTCGGACCGGATCGCGGCCGATTTCCTGCGGCGGGGCGTGCGGCGCGGCGACCGGATCGCGGTCAACGGGCGCACCACGCCGGAATGGCTGGCGGTCTACTTCGCCGCCGCGAAGATCGGCGCCGTGGTCGTCGGATTGAGCCCCCGGTACCGGGAAACCGAATTCGCGCACATCCTGAACGATTCCGGCGCGCGTCTCGTGGTGACCGAACCTTCGGCGGGCGACGTCGATTTCCTTGCCCTGCTGGGGAAACTCGCGCTGCCGGGCGTTTCCGCGGCGACTTTCGCCGAAGTGGGCACGGCGGAGCCGGACGCCGAGGCGCTGGCTGCTGCTTCGGCGGCAGTCGAGAAGGACGATCCGGTGATGATCATCTACACCTCCGGCACCACCGGTCGTCCCAAAGGCGCGACGCTGACGCATCGCGGCCAGCTGGCGTCCGCCGCCGCGGAAGCCGATCACCTGCAGTTGAGCGCCGACGACGTGTTGCCGGTAGCGGTTCCGCTGAACCACGTCAGCGGTATCACTTGCTGCATCCTGTCCGCGTTGGTCGCGCGCAGTCGGACGGTGCTGTTGCCGTCCTTCGACGCCGGTGCCGCCGCTGATCTGTTCCGGACGGCTGGCCTCACGATGTGGGTCGGCGTGCCGACGATGCACACGCTGCTGCTGAACCACGAGCGTTTCGCCGGTGTCGACACTTCGGCGATCCGCGTGGTCGTCACCGGTGGTGCGAACGCGGAACCTGCTTTGCTGCAACGCCTTACGGCTGCGTTCCCGAAGGCGACCGTGATGAATCTGTACGGGCTGAGCGAGGTGTCCGGTGCGGTGGTGATGACGCCGTGGAATGCCAGCACGGAAGCGACTGAACGCTCGATCGGCGTCCCTTTCCCCGGCGTGGAAGCGAAAATCGCGTCCCCGTCCGGAGAAGCGCTGCCGATCGGCGAAACCGGCGAATTGCTGTTCCGGACCCCGTCGATGATGGCTGGCTACCACAATCTGCCGGAGGAAACCGCCGCGGCGATCGACGCGGACGGCTGGCTGCACACCGGCGACATGGCCCGCGCGGACGAGGACGGTTACCTGACGCTGCACGGCCGTGCCAAGGACATGTTCGTCCAAGGCGGATTCAACATTTACCCGGTCGAGGTGGAGAACGTCCTCGCCGCGCATCCGGGGGTGCTGCTGGCGGCCGGGGTCGGCGTGCCCGATCCGGTGCTGGGGGAGATCGGCCGGTATTACGTTGTCCCGGCAAAGGATTCGGCTGTCACCGAGGCGGAGCTGAAGGAGTACTGCGCGGCGCAGGTGGCGGATTACAAGGTCCCGCGCCAGATCGTGCTCCGCGACAGCCTGCCGCTGACACCGTCCGGGAAGGTGCAGAAAGCGGCGCTGCGCGCGGAAAACGGCTAGTGGTCAGGCATTAGCTTCGACCGCTTCTTGGATCACCCGCGCGGCGTCGGCGAACGCGTCCGGATTCGGCCCGGCGTAGTTGAGCCGGATGAACCGTCCGGTCGGCTCGGCGGGGAACCATTCGTCGCCAGGGCCGATCACCACGCCGGCGGACTCGCAATCGCGGACCACACGCGGCAGGTCGACCGTGCCGGGCAGCCGCGCCCAGAGGTTCAACCCGCCCTGCGGCACGGATTCCACTTGCACCGCGGGCGCGTGCTCGCGGAGACCGGCGAGCAGGAGGTCGCGGCGGGTCTTGAGCTGGTGCCGGACCCGGCGCAGGTGGGTGCGCCAGGCGGGCTGGGTCACGACGTCGAGCGCGACGGTCTGCAGCACCGTGCTGACGTACATCGATTCCGCCAGCGTGTCGACGAGAATCCGGTCGCGCGCCGGGCCGCGGGCGATCAGCGCGGCGACGCGGATCGCGGGGGAGACGCTCTTGGTGAGCGAGCGAAGGTAGACCACGTGGCCGTCGTCGTCGCGGCCCGCGAGCGGCTGCGGTTCCGCGGTGATGCCGAAATCGTGCGCCGAATCGTCCTCGATCAGGAAAGCACCGTGCCGGCGGACGGTGTTGAGGACGCGGTCGGCGAGATCGGGCTGCCACAGCGCGCCGGTCGGGCTGGCGAAGCTGGGCTGCGCGTAGAAGGCCCGCGCGCCGGTTTGCTCGAACGTCCGGTCCAGCGCGTCGGAATCCGGTCCGTTCGGGCCGCTCGGCACCGGAACCACCGCGACGCCCGCTTTCGTCGCCGCGAGGATCGCGCCCCAGTACGTCGGGGATTCCAGCAGCAGCGGCTGCCCCGGCCCGACCAGTGCGCGGAAGGCCGTGACCAGTCCGCTCTGGCTGCCCGGGGTGATCACGACGTCTCGCGGGTTCACCGGCGCGATCCCGGCCGGGGTCGCCGTGCGCAGTTCCGCGGCGAACCAGGCCTGCAGTTCGGGAACGCCCGCGGTCGGCGGCCGTCCGACCAGCGCCGCCGTCCGAGCGGCCCGGGAGAACGCGCTCCGGACGAGCCGCTCCGGCAGCAGCTCCGGGTCGGGGTAGCCGGAATGAAGCGCTACTGTGCCCGTGGAGACCGATTGCAGCGATGCGGGCTGTTTGAGCGGCCCGTGCCCCGGGGCGCCGAGCGCCGCGGTCTGCCAGCCGTAGTCGCCGGACCCGGTGGCGGGCGCGGCGCGGACGAACGTGCCAACTCCCGGCAAACTCTCCACCAGTCCTTGGGAAGACAGGCTGCGCAGTGCTTTCTGGACCGTCACCGGACTGGCCGAATACCGCGCGACCAGCTCCCGCGACGACGGCAGCTTCGCGCCCGCCGGGGCGGTGGCGATCCACTCGCGCAGTGTCGAAGCGATCCGGGAGCTGCTATCGTCGGACATGAAACTGAAGGATAGCGCTACTCTCCCGGCGGCACCGGCGCTACCCCGGGCCGGTCTCTGGTGGGGTCTGCTCGGCGTCGTGGCGTTCTCGTTCACCGTGCCGTTCACCCGGGTCGCGGTGGAAAACGGCGGCCTGTCGGCGATGTTCATCGGCTCGGGGCGGGCAGTGGTCGCCGCGGTGCTCGCGAGCGTCGCGCTGATCGCCACCAAACAACGCCTCCCGCGCGGCACGCAATGGTTCCGCCTCGCCGTCGTCGCGGGCGGAGTGGTGATCGGCTTCCCGATGCTGACCTCGTACGCCCTCACCACAGCCTCCGCCAGCCACGGCGCCGTCGTCATCGCGCTGCTCCCCGCCGCGACGGCGGTAGCAGCGGTGCTCCGCACGCGCGAACGCCCGCCCGCCACTTTCTGGGCCCTGGCCGCCGTCGGCGCCGTCGCGGCGATCGGCTTCGCCGTCCTGCAAGGCGGTGGCCTCAGCGGACTCCAATGGTCGGACGCGCTTTTCTTCGGCGCGGTACTGGCCGCCGCGGTGGGTTACGCAGAAGGCGGATTGCTCGCGCGGGAATTGGGCGCCTGGCAAACGGTTTCGTGGGCACTGGTGGTCGCCTCGCCGTTGATGGTCGCGTTGACCGTCGTGTCGGTGGCGAACCACCCTCCACATGCGACAGTGGGCGAGTGGGCCGCTTTCGCCTATCTGGCGGTGGTGAGCATGTATCTGGGCTTCTTCGCGTGGTACCGGGGGCTGGGCCTCGGGCCGATGACCCGGGTCAGCCAGGTGCAGCTGGTGCAGCCGGTGCTGAATCTGGCGTGGGCAGCGGTCTTCCTGGGCGAGGAACTGACCTGGCAGACCATGCTGGGCGGACTGGCGGTGATCGTCTGCGCGGGGAGCGCGGTGCGGGTGCGGACTGCTCGGGGTTAGGCCCAGTAGTCACGGTCAGGAGGCCGAATCCAGCCGTCGGGCGGGCCCGGTGCGGCGGTCAGCTCTCGGCTTTCGTCGGCGGTCGCCATGTTCTTCATTTAACAACAACGGTTGCAAAACGCTAACCGTTGTTGTTAAGTTGGCGGCATGAAAGCAGTGCGCTTCGCCGCCTATGGCGGCCCCGAAGTCCTTGAACTGGACGAAGTCCCCGAACCGCACGCCGGACCCGGCCAGATCCGCGTCGCCGTGCGGGCGGCCGGCGTGAACCCGCACGATTGGCGCACTCGCGAGGGCCAGTTCCAGCGGATCCGCCCGATCGAACTGCCCTCCGGCGTCGGCCAGGACGCCTCCGGCGTGGTCGACGAGATCGGCGAAGGCGTCACCGGCATCGCGGTCGGGGACCCGGTGCTGGGCCGAGGCTCGAATACCTACGCCGAGTTCGCCGTGCTGCATTCCTGGGCACCGTTGCCGTCCGGGCTGACCTTCGCCGAAGCGGCCGGATACCCGTCAGTGGTCGAGACGGCGCTCCGCGTCCTCCGGCTGGTGGGTGTCCAAACTGGACAGACGCTGCTGGTGAGCGGTGCCGCGGGCGGAGTCGGATCGGCGGTGCTGCAGGTTGCCCGGGACCGGGGAATCAAGGTGATCGGCACGGCCAGCGCCGCGAATCAGGATTACGTGCGCAGCCTGGACGCCATCGCGACCACCTACGGCGAGGGCTGGGTCGACCGGGTGCGCCAGCTCGGCCAGGTCGACGCCGCCCTCGACCTCAACGGCACCGGGGTGATCCGCGGCCTGCTCGACCTGACTGGGGACCCGGACAAGGTGATCACGATCGCCGACCTGGAAGCGCCGATGCTGGGTATCCGGTTCGCCGGGACAGGGGGGAACATGAAGGAAGCCCTCGCGGAGACCGTCGACCTGATCGAGCGCGGCAAACTCCACATCCCGGTCGACAAGTCCTACCCGCTGGCCGAAGCTTCGGCGGCGCATGCGGACAGCCAGGCGGGACACACCCGCGGGCGGCGGGTTTTGCTGGTCTGACTATCGCTCAACCGGCGATTCGCTGCACTTCACCCGCGATCACCCGGGCGAACCGTTCGTGCGAGGGCACGCTGAAGTGCGTCCCGTCGGCTCCCGTCTCCGCCACGGTCGCCGCGTCGACAAACGTCGCACTGCGCGCCGCCGCGAGTTCCGCGAGCGGTCCGGTCAGCTGTACAGCTTTCGCGGCCGATGTCGCGTCGTAGAAGGCTCCGTTGACGTCCGCGAAGTCCGGCGCGGTCACGTCGATGTGCGGCGGCGACACCAGCACGACCTCCGGCGCGCGTCCGGCATCCGTCCTCCCGTGCGCGGCCACGTCGTCCAGCAGCCCGGCGATCGCGGCGACCACTTCCGCCGCCGTTCGCCCGAACTGGATCTTCAAGTCGTTGGTGCCGAGCATCAGCACGACGACGTCGATCGGGTTGTGGCTCAGCAACGCGGGCAGGAGGTAGGTGCGCCCGTTGCGGCCCGGCCGGTTCATCGATTCCGGGTAGTCGAGGTCGGTGGTCCGGCCGCCGAGGCCCTCCTCGAGCACGTGGTATCCGCCGCCGAGGAGGGCCGCCAGCTGGCCGGTCCACCGGATGTCCGCGGGCCACCGTCCCTTGTCCGTTTCCTCGGAACGCTGGCCGTAGGTGTTGGAATCGCCGTAGCAGAGCACGCTGATCATGCAGCTGCGCAACGCTATCGCCGGGCTGTTATTCCCGGGCGTGGCGCACCGAGCACCTGCTCCAGATCAGCCGCGACGCGAAGCAGGAGATCGTCGCGGTGGTGCGGAGCGACGAGTTGGACCGCGCACGGCAGGCCGTCCGGGCTGAGACCGGTGGGGACGCTGATCGCGGGATTGCCAGTGTCGTTGAACGGCGCGGTGAAGGCGATCGGGATCGTCCGCCGCTGGACGTCAGGGCCTTCCGCGGGCCAGGCGGTGGTCGGGGTGGTCGGGGTGAGGAGCAGGTCGCAGCGGTCGAAAAGTCCGGCGGCCCAGCGGTCGAGCTGCCCGCGGTATTCCCAGTAGCGCGAGAGTTCTGCTGTGGTGACGGAACTTCCGTGGTCAAGGAGGTCCGCGAACCAGGGCTCGAACCGGTCGCGGTGCGCGGCGAACTCCTCGGCGACCGCGGCGAACCGCTGGTAGGCAAGGACTTTCTGGCGCAGCTGGACGGCGGCCGGGAAGTCTTCAGCGTGTGGATGGACGATTTCGTCCTCCACGACGTCGTGGCCGAGTTCTCGCAGAACCTCGATCGTGCGGTCGACCGCGTGCAGCACCGCCGGTTCGGGCTCGGCGACGCCGAGGGTTCGGTGGACGACGATCCGCAACGCAGGCGGCCGCTGCGCAAGTCCGTCCACATAGGACTTCGCCGGACGCGGAAGGGAGTACGGATCTGCCGGGTCGAACCCCGCGGCGAGATCCAGGTGCAGCGCGGCGTCGCGCACCGTGCGGGTCATCGGCGTGAGACAGCTGTGCTGCGTCCAGGACGGAATCTCGGCCGGGCCGTGGGGAATGCGGCCGCGGGTCGGCTTGAATCCGACGATGCCGCAGAGCGCGGCGGGGATCCGGGTGGAACCGCCGCCGTCGCCTGCCGTGGCGAGGGAAACCAGCCCGGCGGCGACGGCCGCGGCGGCCCCGCCGCTCGAACCGCCTGGCGACTTGTCGAGATTCCACGGGTTTCGGGTGATGCCAAAGGCTTCGTTGTGGGTCGCGATCGCGGCTCCCATCGGGGGAGCGTTAGTCTTGCCGATCACGATGGCCCCCGCCGCGCGCAGCCGGGCGACGTGGACGCTGTCGGAGGCGGCGGGCGGAGCGTCGCGGAAAGCTTTGGTCCCTCGGGTGGTGGGGAAACCCTCGGCGTCTTCGAGGTCTTTGACCGCGATCGGAAGTCCGGCGAGCGGCCCGGGCTCGGCTCCGTGCGCGAGCCGGTCGGTCAGCGCCGTCGCCTCGTCGAGCGCGCGTTGGGGGTCGAGCGACACGACCGCGTTGAGGTCACCGTTGATCGACGCCACGCGGTCCAATGTGTGGCGCATGAGTTCGAGCGGCGAGAGTTCGCGAGCGCGGATCATTGCGGCGAGTTCGGTCGCGGTGGCGAAGGACAGGTCGGTCACGCGTGCTCCTGAGCCGGGCTGGTCGCTGGGCGGATGTTGGACGCTGGGGAAAGGCCGATGCGCGCGGCGTCGCGTTGCGGTCGGATGGCGAAAGCGGCGTAAGCGCCAGTCAGCACCATGATGGCGGCTCCGACGGCGAAAGCGGCCGGATAGCCGTAGTGGTCGATGAGGCTGCCGGTGACCGCGGGCGCGATGATCCCGGGAAGCGTGCTGATCGCGACAGCCAGCCCGAAAACCGTGCCCCGCTGCCGGACGGGCACGAGTTCGCCTGCCGTCAGGTACCCAAGAGGATAGGCGAGGCTGCCCGCCGCGAACGCGATCATGATCAGCACGACGCGCAGGCCGTCCGACGTCGTGAGGGGGAACAACGCCATACAGACGCCGGCGAGCGCGACCGCGATCCCTTGCGTGGCACCGCGGGCCCACCGGCTCGAGACCCCGCGCCGGACGAGCCGGCCGGTCGCCGGGACGACGGTGAGGATGAGCACGATGCTCAGCGCGGCGTGCAGGCTGATCACCGTCGCCGAGGTCTTCGGGCCGAATCCGGCTTCGGTTTGCAGGTACGCGGGCAGCCAGGACGAGCCGAGCGCCAGCGACCAGTAAGCGCCGAAAGCACTGGCGAACCCGCCGAAAACCGTGCCGTTGAGCAGTAATTTGCGGTACGGGACACGTGCTGGTTCGGTGTTCGTGGCAGCCGCCGTCGGTGCGGCGTACGGCCCGTCGTGCCCGATCGGCAGCCACACGAGCGCCCAAAGTCCGGCGACCACCGCGAGAACGACGAACGCGGCCCGCCATCCGTAATCGGTGATGATCCAGGTGAGCAGCGGCGCGGCGACGAAGATGCCGGCCGAGCCGCCGGTGAGCTGCAGCGCGGTGGGCAAACTGCGGCGCTCGTCGGGAAACCATTTGTACAGCGCGTGCATGCTCATTCCGGACGCCGGGCCTTCGGCGGCGCCGAGCAGGACGCGGCTGGCGAACAGCGTCGGCACCGCGGCGAACGCGAGCACCGGCACCTGCGCGACGGCCCAGCACACCGCCAGCGCGAACAGGATCCAGCGGCTGGCGACCTTCGCGGAAAGCAGTCCGGCGGCGAGACTGGTGATGCTGAACAGCAGGTAGAAACTGCTCGCCAGCAGGCCGTAGGTGCTGTTGGACAGGTGCAGTTCGCGCATGATCGGCACCGCGGCGAGCCCGAGCACTGCCTTGTCCGCGAAGTTGATGACCATGAAGACCGCGATGAGCGCGGTGACCGCCCAGGCCCGGCGGCGGATCGACCAGGGCGCGTCCGGGGACGGCGGCGCTGCGAAAGGCATGATCGGCTCCTTTGCCGGAATCAGATGACGCCGTCGCGGCGGAGGGTCGCGAGGTCGTCGTCGCGCAGGTCGAGCAGCTGGCGGAGAACGTCGTCGGTGTGCGCGCCGAGACTGGGCCCGAGCGAGCTGATGCGTCCCGGGGTGGCGCTGAGCCGGGGGATCGGCGCGGCCATGGAAACGGTGCCGTGCTCCGGGTCCTCGACGTCGACGATGGTGCCGCGCTCGCGGTAGTGGACGTCCTCGGCGATGTCGGCGATCGTCATGATCGGCGAGGACGGGATGCCCGCGTCGTTGAACACCCGCGTCGCCTCGTCCGCCGGCTGCTCGGCGACCCAGCCGGCGATGATCGCGTACAGCTCGTCGGCGTGCTCGGTGCGAGCGGCGCGGGTGGCGAACCGCGGATCGGCGGCCAGTTCCGGCCGGCCGATCACCGCGGCGAGCCGGCGGAACAACGGGTCGGTGCCGGCGTGGACGGAAATCCGCCGTCCGTCGGCGGTGTCGAAATCGCTGGCGGGCACCACGTGCGGATTGCGGTTGCCCATGCGGCGGCGCACCCGGCCGTTCGCCGAGAAGTCGAGCAGCGCGTCCTCGACCGCGCGGAACCCGGCCTCGTACAGGCCCAGATCCACGACCTGGCCGTTGCCTCCGTTGACGTCCCGCTCGTACAAGGCGACCATCGTCGCGAAAGCGGAAAGGTACGCGCCCATGTAGTCGATCACCGCGTAGCCGGACCGGACCGGAGCCCGTCCGGGTTCGCCGCTGACGTCGGTCAACCCGGCGAAGGCGCTGGCGATCCGGTCGAACGCACCCCGGTCGCGGTAGGGGCCGGACAAGCCGTAGCCGGTCAGGTACACCAGCACCGCGCGGGGATTGAGCGCCTGCAGCGTTTCCGGGTCGAGGCCCCACTTCTCCAGCGTCGGCGGGCGGTAATTGGTGATCACGACGTCGAAGTGCGGCACCATCCGGCGCACGAGGTCCTGTCCGGCGGGCTGGCGCAGATCCACCGTGACCGACTTCTTGTTGCGGCCCTCCTGCAGCCACTGCAACGACCGGCCGCCCCGCTCGGCGGCCCGGCCGCGAGTGAAATCGCCGCGGCCCGGTTCCTCCACCTTCACCACCTCGGCGCCGAAATCGCCGAGGAACGTGGCCGTCACCGGCGCGGCCAGCACCGTCGCCACGTCCAGCACCCGCACGCCCCGCAACGGCAGCTCTGCTTCCACCACAACTCCCAACGAAGTGTTAATAACGAAACGTTGGTAACGAACCGTATAGAGTGGCCCGAAGCACAACAAGGCGTACTGACGAGTAACTTATGAGGGGACGGCGTGACCGAGCAGCCGAGCACCGCACCAACCCGACGCCGGCGGCGCAGCCGCGAGGAGACCAAGGCCGATCTGCTCGCCGCCGCCCTGCGACTCCTTCGCCGCGACGGCGTGCTCGCGGGAATCAACCTCCGCGAGGTCGCCAAGGAGGCGGGCGTCAACCACGGGCAGATCTACGTGTACTTCGGCAGCCGCCAGGCACTGTTGCGCGCGGCGATCGCCCAGATGCTCGAACAAGACCGCCTTGACCCGAGCACACACTGGGAACAGCCCTTCGCTGAACGACGGCGAGCGATGTGGCACTGGGCGCTCCGGCAGCCGGACCTGGTCAAACTCGAAGCGCTGCTCGCCCTCGACGAGGACCCCGAACTCACCCCGTTCCCGGCGCTGGACCTCACCCGCCGCGCCCTGGAACGAGACAAGAGCGACGGCAGCCTCCCCGCCGACGCCGACGGAGAAGTCATGCACGCCATGACTGCCGCCGCCTACTTCGGCTACTGCATCTTCCGCACGGCGTTCGCCCGGGACCTCGATGTGCCGCCGGAGGAACTCGACGCCCGGGCAGCCCGGGTCTACGACCAGATGGTGGCGGCGCTGGCCGCTCAGAAACCGGAGGGGTGAGCGGAAAGCCAGCCGGCGTGCCGGCGTTTCAGCTCGTCGCGTTCGCCGGTCGTGGGCAGCAGGATGTCGGCACCTCCGTCGTACGGATGGTGCACGCGGTCAAACGACAGGCTGGCGATCATCACGTGGGCGGCGACCTCGTCGGCAACGGCGCGGAGCAGGAGGTCCACCAGCCCCGTACGCCAACGTCGGCGGCCCGCGTAGAGATGGGTGTAGACGATGAATTCCGGGTCGGTTTCGCTCTCGTTCGCGCGCACAGTCGCCCAATGCTGGGCACCCGGATTCCAGAGCGCGTGTCGCTCGGACAATGCCGGGGGCTCAGGCGACCCTGACCAGTCGGCGGTGACGATCCAGACCTCCTGCCCGCCGAACAATTCGTCCAGAACCGTGTTGTAGCGGTCGAGCACGATTGCGTACTCGGCGTCGGTGCCGGGATAGCGCTGGGATTCAGGCAGGCTGTGAAAACGCACCCATCGGTCGGGGTAGGCGTGCTTCAGGCCGTCGGCCAGCGGACGGCACTGGGGCCACTGCTCCCGCCACAACGCGGACAGCTTCACGCGGGCTCGTCGACTTGAGGCTCGCTGGCCCCGATCAGGCCGAGAATCGGCGCGGGCACGGGATAAACCCGCTCGACCGGCAGTTCCTCCCGAGCGGCGTCGAGACGGCCATCGCTGACCTGGCGGTGGACCCGCTCCGCGAACGGGGTGATGTCCGTGATCTTGGTGATCCACTGGTCGAGATAGCGGTCGACAGCCTCGCCGGACAGTCCGATCTGGATGGCGCGCCGGTTGAGCGGAGCGAGTGTCACCGATCGGTCCGGATCCCACTGAATCCGCACCGGACTGGCATTTTTGCGCTCAGCCCACTGCTGCTGGCTCGCGTAGGTCCCGGATTCGTAGCTGCTGAGGGCAGCGTGCGCGAGCGCCCATTCGAAGCCGTCCCGGGTGAGCTGGATTTCCAGGATCCGTTCCTGCCCCGGTTTGGCCGCCCACCCGGCCCGGTACATCATCCACAGGAACGAAGGCTTGATCCAGGTCATCCGCTCGCGCTTGAACGGCGCCACGAACGTCTGCGCTTCAACTGCCGCGTCGGCGATTTGCGGTGAGTACGCCTGATAGACGGTGATGGTGTGGTCAGTGAAACTGGCCCGCACGTCACGGCGAGGCATGCTTGGCGCGTCATGTTTCGTGGGTGAGCGGTCGGGAATGAGCTGGCCGGACACGTGCTTGCCTCCGTGGTCGTCAAGTGAGGCTGATTGTGCCTGCTCGCAACGATTGTGTCGCTTGCATTTCGACTCTCGTGCGAACTCCTCCGTGTAACGGATTCGCCACAGCGACGACCTGTTGTTGTCGGAAGAGGAGGTTCGATGACGGACGCGGTGACTGACGAAGTCGCGGCGAGTGATGCTGCGGCGTTCCAAGTTCCCGGAACTGCGGTGCTCGCGATTGGCGGGGGAGACAACGGCGTGGAGTCGCTCGCCGTGTGGCACGTCAGCGCGGTGGGTGCGCTGACGGGAGCCTGGGTCTCGCCGGTCTCGGAGGTGTTCGGTGCTCGCTCGGCGGCACGGCGCGTTCTGTCGTTCCTCGAACGCCGCGCTGTCGCCGACGTGTATCCGGAGACAGTGCCGGGCTGGTTGGAGCAGTTGACCGCGACGGCGGATCTTCCGGAGCGGAACGGCTGGTGGAAACGCCAGGAATTCTCGCCGGTCGAAGCGTTCGGGGAGATCGTCGAGCGTCGGCGGAGGTACGCGGACACCGTCGAAGAGGAACGCGCGCGGAACAAGGCGATTACCGATCTGGAGTGGGTGCATGAACTGTCGGACGGCGTTGAGGTCGGCAGCTTCGAGGAGCTGCGGCGGATTGCCGGGGTGCGCACCGCGGAGGGGAACCCTGTCGTGTCGGAGGCGCTGACGATCGCGCGGACGTTGAGGTGGGTGGTGTCGGTGTGGGCTGAGACTGAGAAGGCGAAGAACCGCCGTCGCTATGTGCGGGAGGCGCACGGCGAGGTGGAACCCTTGCCGCCGAGCTGGCTGAGCGCGGTGCAGGTCGCGAGTGCGACGAGGCTGCCGCTGTGAAGGCCGTACACGGTTACGCCGTCATCGACACCGAGACCACCGGAATCCTCACCGGCGGATGGCAGCACCGGATCGCGGAGATCGCAGTCGTCCACGTCAGCCCGGACGGCACGATCACCGGCGAATGGTCGACCTTGGTCAATCCGGAGCGTGATCTGGGCCCGCAGAACGTGCATGGCATCCGCGCCGTCGACGCGCGGCGCGCCCCGTTGTTCGGCGAGGTGGCCGGCGATCTCGTAGCGCGGTTGCGCGGACGAGTCGCGGTCGCGCACAACTGGTCGTTCGACGCCAGGCACCTTCGGTCCGAGTTCGAACGCCTCGGCATCGAGACGCCGTTCGAATCCTCGTCGGGCCTGTGCACAATGCGCGCGGCCGGCCGGATCCGCCTGGGTTCTCGGCGCTCTCTGGCCGACTGCTGCGCGGCGGCAGGCGTGCCCGAACGTTCCTGGCACAGCGCGCGTGACGACGCACTGGCAGCGGCCGAACTGCTCGGGTACTTCATCCGCTGTGCGCCGGACGCGGTGACGCTCACCGAAGCGCAGGTGGGCGCCGCGTTCTGGGACTGGCCGCGGATTCCGGTTGGCACCGCGGCTGCGGTGAGGCGCAGCGAACCAGGACACGTGGAACCGCATTTTCTCGCACGGCTGGTAGAGCGGATGCCGCGCGACGAGGAACCTGTCGCCGACGCGTATCTGGCCATGCTCGACGCGGCGCTGCTCGACCGGGACATCTCCTCGACAGAGGGGGACATGCTCGTCGACCTCGCGCACGATCTCGGCCTGGGCCGCAACGAATTGGTCGCACTGCATTTGAGCTATATGCGCGATCTTGCCCGGGAAGCATGGGCCGACGAGGTGGTCACCGACGAGGAGCGACACGACCTGCTCACCGTCGCGACGCTTCTCGCGCTCGATCACGTGGTGGTGGACCAAATCCTGGACGAGGAACGCGCTGCGGCCTCTTCCGCCGCGCCCTCCGGCGGCAGACTCGGCGGGCTGGCGCTGAGACCAGGAGACAAGGTGGTGTTGACCGGGAGCATGGCGCGGGGTCGCGAAGAGATCATCGCGCAGGCGGCAGCCGCAGGCGTGAGAGTAATCGGGAGCGTCAGCCGGCAGACTCGCGTGGTGGTGGCGGCGGACCCGGACTCGCTGTCGGGCAAGGCACGCAAGGCGCGTGAACTCGGCGTTCCGGTGGTGTCGGAAGAGGCGTTCCTGACAGTCCTCGACCGGTTGGCGGAGCCGGTTTCAGCACCGGTCGTGACGATTGACGATCTGCTCGACCGCTGAGGCGAAGGTCTTGCGCCCGGGCGACCCAGGCGCAAGCTGCGTTCCGCCGAAGGATCATCGTCGTGGACAGCGAAGTTGTGTTGCCGCACTGCCCCGTCATCGGTCCAGCGCGATTTCGACGCCGAGCCCTTTGCTCACGACTCGCCGCAGCACCAACGCCGCTGTAGCGATGTCCTGGACCGCCACCCCTACCGAGTTGAACAGGGTGATCTCACTTTCCCTAGTGCGCCCGGGACAGACTCCTGCCAGCACTTCGCCCAGTTCAGTCGCCAGGTGCTCCTTGCTGATGACGCCCTCGTGCAGCGCGGTGAGCGTGGCACCCGACTCGGTCAACGCGGTATGCCTGCTGTCCACGACGACGCGGGCGCGCCGCAGGCATTCCGCGTCGATTTCGCGGTGGCGGGGGCGGGGCGGCGCGCCGACCACGTTCAGATGCTGGCCCGCGCGCAGCCAGGTTCCGTGCACGATCGGGTCCACTGACGGGGTGAGCGTGCACACCACGTCGGCGGCCTGAACTGCTTCGGCAGGGGTGTCCGCCACGCGGATTTCGCACCCGGAACCGGCTGTCTCGTCCCGGAACGCCTGCGCGGTCGCGGGATTGCGGCTCCAGACCACCACTGTCCTGATCGGACGGACGCAGGAGATGGCCGCCAAGTGCGCTCGTGCCAGCGCGCCCGCCCCGATCAAGCCGAGCACTGAGCTGTCCGGATTGGACAGTGCTCTGGTCGATACTGCTGAAGCCGCCGCGGTGCGGTAGCGGGTGATGACCGCACCGTCCAGCAGGGCTTCGGCGCGGCCGGTCGCGCTGTCGAGCAGGGTGATCGTCGACTGCTGGCGCGGCCTGCCTGCCGCCGGATTTCCTGGCAGGTCGGCCAGCAGTTTGACGCCCCCGGCGCCGTCCACTGTGGCCGTCATCGGGACGAGAAGCCCGTCGTTGCCGGGGATCGGCGCGCACGAGCGGCCGGGCTGGGTGGCTCCGCCGAGCACGAGCTGGCGGTGCGCGTCCTCGACGGCGTCGATCACCTCGCGCAGGTCGAGGACTGCCTCGACATCCGAACGCGTCACGATGCGAACCATGTCTGCCTCACCGTTCGCCGTTCGCCGGAACCGGCTGGACTGTTTTCCTCGCCGGCGAAAGGATTTCGCGTGCCCGGCGGACGATCGGGGTCTCGTGGTCGACCGGTTTGCCCGCATACAGGGCGGACAAACCAGCCGCGACCGCCGCGTTCACCGCGGCCGCGATCAGTCCGCTGTTGACGACTCCGCCGACCGGAGCCTTGCTGAAGTACAAGAACGCCACGGTGACGCAGCCCGCGATCAGCCCGACAGCCAGCGGGACCGCGCGCAGCTTGCGGAAGAACAGCACGCCGAGCCAGGCCGGCACCAGTTGCGCGGTCAGCGACAGCGCCAGGTTGAGGAACGTCAGCATGATCGAGGACGCGAACGTCGTCAGCGCCGCCGTGCCGACCAGGAATGCCGCCATGATCGGCTTGAGCCTGCCCTGCGCGGCCGCTTGCGAGCGCTTCGGCAGGATGTTGCGGGTGAGCACGCCGCTGAACATCAGCGCGTTGCCCGCCAGCACCAGCACCCCGGCCAGCCCGGCTCCCGCCGCGACGAGGCCCACGATCCAGTCCGGCGCGAGTTCGCGGGTCACCTCGAGAAAGACCGAATCGGCGTTGTGCAGGCCGGGCCTGGTCTGCAGGCCGTAATAGGCGGCGAAGACCAGCAACGGGTACATCAGCATGTACAACGGCATCCAGATCACGGACTTCTTCACCCCGGCCTCGGACCGCGCGGAGAACAGGAACTGCGCGGGCAGCGTCAGGTAGAACTGCAAGGACTGCATGAGAATCGTGGTCATCGCGAAGACCAGCCCGGCGCCGCCGACGGTGGCCAGCCGCGGCGCCGTTTCGACCACGGCGAAAACTCCGGGCACGCCCTTCGCCGCGATCACCGCCGCGATGCCGGCGAGCATGATGCCCAGCAGCATGAACACGTCTTTGACGATCGCGACGAACGCGGTCGAGCGCATGCCCGACGCGGCGACGTAGACGAACGCGATGACCCCCGCTCCGACGATCGCCTCCAGGCGGGTGACCGGGATGCCCAGTCCGGTGAGTACCGTCTGCAGCCCGATGAACTGGAAAATCGCCCACGGCACCAGTGCCAGCACGAACGAGACCGCGGTGAGCCGTTCCAGCAGCCGGTTGCGGTAATGGCCGTACATGACGTCGGCGACGGTGACCGCGTCGTACGCCTTGCCCGCGCGCCACACGAGCGGCGCGAGGAAGTAGCCGAGGACGTAGCCCGCCAGGATGTAGCCGATGAACCAGATCCCGTAGGAGGCACCTTTGGCATAGATGCCGCCCGGGAAGCCGAGCATGGTGCCGATGCTGTAGATCTCGCCCACAGCGAGGAAAAAGATCAACCGGCTCGGCAACGCCCTCCCGGCGACCAGCGTGGCGACTGCGCCCTTGCCGGTCCCGCCGCGGCGAGCGGCCAGCGCCACCCCGATCGACAACGCCATGACGACGGCGAATACCGCTGCGATCATTCTTCTCCGCCTTCCACTCGCCGGTACTGCGCACGATCGAAGAACCGCCACGACGCCCACAGGCAGAGCGTCGTCAGCGGCAGCCAAGCGAACAGCCACGCGAACACCAGTGGTATGCCGAACACGGTGGCGGTGCTCTGACTGCAGAGCGGCACGCCGACGAAGATCGCCAGCCCGGGCAGGCCTAGAGCGATCACGAGAGACCAGCGACTTCCGAGCATGAGACCTCCTGAAGCCTGGGACGGCACCCGCCGGGACGACAGCGGCCGGGTCGGTTGCCCGGCTCCGGATGCGGTGTCCCGGAGGCAATTTGGTATACCAGAACTACGGTAAGAGGGCGGCGAGGTCCAGCGACAGGTCCAGTTGTGAGCCAGATCTCAGTGCCAGATGGTAGGCCTGGCTGAGCGTCGCGGGTCTTCTGACTCCGGCGGTCGTCCGAATATTGCGATTCCCCGAAATGCTGCCGCGAGCGTATGGTCCCTCGTCGTCCCAGCCCTCCGGAAGGCTCCTGATGCTCGAAGAAGATTTCGTGCGCGATCTGCGAAAGCTGGCGCACGAGACCGGGCTGGAGGGGGACTCGTTCGAAAGCGGCCATGCTCGCTGGCGCGTATATTCCGCCGCCCTGCGGATTCCTGGCAGAGCCGACCAACTGATCTCAGCGCTAGGCCATGAGCCAGACGAGGCAATCGCTGTTTCGGTTGCCTTGAAGTGCATCGAGGAGCTTCCCGAGCCGCTTCGCGAGATGGTGGCAAGCACGCTTCCTGTTGGTAATTCACAAGAGTTCGTAAGAGCGCGCATGGCGGACCTGTCGGTGCTCGATGCACTCGTTTCACGGCCTGGTGATCAGGTGGAGCCAGCTTCGATGGAACGCTGGTCGCCGTGGCTGCAACTGCGGGCCGCGACCTCTTCCTCTCGGCAGCAAGTGCTCGAGTACCTGGCTTCCTCGGGGCGCACGAAACGAATCAGACGGACGGCACTGGCTCGATCGAAGGAATTGAGCAGTTGAGACCAGTGCCGATCGCGCTGATGCGTCAGTCTCCCGCAGCCTGGCGGTAGCCGACGAGACGCAGTGCGTGGTCGTCGTACGCGTACGCCAGCGCGTCCTCCGCGAGGTCGCCGTCCTCCCGGTACCAGACGGAAATGCCCATGCCCATGTCGAGAACCGCGTAAGACGCCAGCTTCGGCGAGCGAGTGTGGAACACCCCAGCCGCGGCGCCTTCTTCGATCAGTTCGCGGAATCCGTTCTCGTAGCGGGTTCGCTGTGCCACCACCTGGTCATGCGGTTCCGGTTCCAGGTTACGGATTTCTCGCGTTCCCACAAAGGCTTCGAGCCGTCGCCGGGCGTGGAAGCGCACGTGGGCGTCGACCGCGCGGCGGAAGCGGTCTACTACGTCGTCGGTGCTTGCGGTTGCCTGGTCGAAGCCGGTCTGCAGGTCGCGCATCGTGGCGGTCATGATTTCGGCCAGCAGATGCTGTTTCGAGGGCACGTGCTTGTAGATGCTGGGGCCGCGGATCCCGACGGCGGATCCGATGTCGGCCATTGTCGTCGCGAGGTAACCGCGCTCGGCGAACAGGGCGAGTGCCGCGTCCCGGATCTGGTCGATCCGCTCTTCGGAGCTCATGCTGCCGGGAAGGCGCGCAGGCCCGCCGCGACCAGTTCGGGGACGGCTTGTCCGACGGTGTCGAACCCGTCGCCGACGGTCTGGCCGGCCAGGTGCCGGGCGTGGATTCCTTCGGCGATCACCGCGATCTTGAAGTATCCGAGCGCCAGGTGGAAGTCCAGATCGGACAGATCACGGCCGGATTCGCGTGCGTAGAACTGCGCCTGGGTTTCCCAGGACGGCAGGCGGTCGTCGGTGGACGCGGCACCGCCCGGCAGGACCGGGGCGAACGCCGGATCGCGGTAGACGAGGCTCAGCGCCAGGTCGGCTAGCGGGTCGCCGAGCGTGGCCATTTCCCAGTCGACGACTGCCCGTACCTCGGCCGGGCGGCCGGTGCCGAGGATGGCGTTGTCGATGCGGAAGTCGCCGTGGACGATGGCGGCGCCGGACTCGGCGGGCACCGCGGCGGAGAGGCGGGCGTGCAGTGTCTGAAGGTCGTCGAGTTCTCGGGTCGCGACCCGTCGCCACTGGTCGGCCCAGCGGTCGACCTGGCGGCGGAGATACCCGGCTGGCCTGCCCAGCCCGCTCAGGCCGACCTCGGCGTAGGACACGGCGTGCAGCCGGGCCATGGTCGTCATCAGCGTCTCCGCGATATCGGCGAGTTCGGCGTCGCTGAGCGGGTTCAGGTCGGCCGCGGCGCGCAGTACCGGACCGTCCACATGCGACACGATGGAGAACGGCGTACCAAGCACCGCTGGATCTTCGCACAGGGCAACCGTCCGGGCGACGGGGACGGCGGTGTTCTGCAGGGCGTCGACGACCCGGTACTCGCGACCCATGTCGTGCGCGGACGGCGTCAAGCCGCCCAACGGGGGCCGTCGCAGTACCCACCGCACGCCGTCCGTGCGCAGCAGATACGTGAGGTTGGAACGGCCGCCGGACAGCAGTTCCGCTTCCACCGGGCTAGTGAAGCCGGGGACTGTGCGTCGCAGGTATGCCTCGAGCGCGGGTACGTCGAGGCCGACGGGCGAATCAGGCATCCGCGGCCGTCCTCGCCTGCTTGGCCGCGCGCTTGGCGATCGCCCAGCGGTGCGTCTCGGACGGGCCGTCGTAGATCCGGAACGGCCGGACCTCCCGCAAGAACCGGGACAGCGGCACATCGCCGGAAACGCCCAGCGAACCGCAGAGCTGCAGCGCGCGGTCGACCGTCCGGTACACCGCCTCGGCGGTGAACGTCTTGGCGATCGAGACCGATTGCGCCGACGGCTGGTCCAGGTCGATTTCCCAGCACGCGCGCAGGATCAGCGCGCGGGCCGCGGCGATGTCGATCTCGTTGTCGGCGATCATCTGCTGCGCCATGCCCAGTTCCGCCAGCCGGGAACCGAACAGCCGCCGTTCGTTGGCGCGCTCCAGTGCGATGTCCTGTGCCCGGCGGGCGATCCCGAGCCACCGCATGCAGTGCGTGAGCCGGGCCGGGCCGAGGCGCACCTGCGCGTACTCGAAGCCCCGGTCGACCTCGCCGAGCACGGCGTCGTCCGGTACGAAGCAGTCGTCGAAGACGAGTTCGCAATGCCCGCCGTACAGCGATTCGTCGAGAGTCTCGATGTGGCGCACCATTCGCATGCCGGGGTTGTCCGCGTCGACGAAGAACATCGTCGCGCCGCCGCGATCGCCGGGCGCGCCGGACGTCCGGGCCATGCAGATCGCGTACGCGGCACCGTCTGCGCCGGTGATGAACCACTTGCGGCCGTTGAGGACCCAGCCGCCCGCCGCCTGCGCCGCGTGGGTGGTCAGCGCGGCAGGATCCGCGCCCGCTCCCGGCACCGGTTCGGTCATCGCGAAACACGACCGGACCGCGCCGGTCGCCAGCGGGCGGAGGTACCGCTCCCGCTGCTCCGGAGAGGCGATCCGCTCCAGCATGTGCATGTTGCCCTCGTCCGGCGCGGCGATGTTGAGCGCCAGCGGCCCGAGCAGGGAGTAACCGGCTTCCTCGAACACCGGGGCCCGACCGCGCATGTCCAGCCCGTGGCCGCCGTACTCGGCGCTCACGTGCGGCGCGAAGACGCCGGCGTCCTTGGCGGCCTGTTGCAGCTTGCCGCGCACGGCTTCGCCCTCGTCGCCGGTCAGGACGCCGCTGGACGCTTTCTCCGCGTCCAGGACGGTGTCCTTGACCAGTTGCCTGGTCCGGTCCGCCAGAGCGAGCACCTCGGGGTCCTGCGCGAAATCGACGGCCATGCGGTCCTCCTGGCTAATTGAGGTTAGCTGAGCGAGATCAAGGGCGTTGGTTGTCCGTCAGTGTAAGGCTAACGTACATTAGCCGCTCGCGGCGCCCGTCGCGAGGAAGGCGAAGGAGAGTGGCGTGATGTCGGTACTGGACCTGTTCCGGCTGGACGGCAAAGTCGCGGTGGTGACCGGGGCGAGTTCCGGGCTGGGCGCCGGATTCGCGCTCGCGCTGGCCGACGCGGGGGCGGACCTGGTACTCGCCGCGCGCCGGACCGAACTCCTCGACCGGACGCGCTCCGCGGTGGCCGAACGGGGCAGGCGAGCGCTGGCCGTGGCGACCGACGTGCGCGACCCGCGTCAGTGCGACCGGCTCGTGGAGGCCGCACTGGCCGAGTTCGGGCAAGTCGATGTGCTGGTCAACAACGCGGGCATCGGCACCGCGGTACCCGCGCTGCGCGAAGAACCGGACGAGTTCCGCAAGGTCATCGACGTCAACCTGAACGGCGCCTACTGGATGGCCCAGGCGTGCGGCCGCGCGATGGGACCGGGGTCGAGCATCGTGAACGTCGCCAGCGTGCTGGGGCTGATCAAATCCTATGTCCCGCAAGCCGCGTACGCCGCGAGCAAGGCCGGGCTCATCGGCCTGACCCGCGACCTGGCCCAGCAGTGGTCCGGCCGCAAGGGAATTCGCGTCAACGCGCTCGCGCCGGGCTACTTCCAGAGCGAGATGACCGCGGAAGTGCCGAGCGAGGGGCTGACGGAGTTCATTCGCTCCACGAGCCCGCTCGCCCGGATGGGAGAACAACACGAACTGGACGCGGCGATGCTTTTCCTCGCGTCACCGGCGTCCGGCTACGTCACCGGCACGACACTCGCGGTCGACGGCGGAATGTCCATGCACTGACCGCGTCGCAGGACGTCCAGGCGGCGTGCGTACTGGACGCAGCGCTCGACTGCGGGTGTTCCAGGGCGGCTGACCGCGGGGTACGTCCGTCTACTGTGGACGGACCTCGCCGGTGGCCGAAGTGCCTGCGGAGATGGCGCGCCAAGCCCGATGCGGCGGTCCGGGCCCTCCGCCCGCGGGCTAGTCAGCCGTGAATTGGCTCTTCGAGGTTCGGCGCATGCGGACAGAGCGCCTTCACCGCCGCCGGCCTCATCAGCCTCGGGCGGGTCTCGACGATATCGGCGTGGCAGGACGTGCCTTGTGTGAAGGGCGGGCACAATCTCGATGGTGATCACGGAGGCTTCCTCATCGTCGAGAAGCCCGGATCGCGACCGCGCAGCACTGAAGCTGGGTGGGGCAAGATAACCGCGACACGTTGAACCAGCAGGCAAAGGGAGTCTGAGCACCAGATGCCGCACCGCACCGTCCGACTCGCCACCGCTGCCGTCGCCACGATCGGCTTGCTCGCCGCCTCCGCCTGCGGCGGTGAG
>NZ_JARACH010000053.1:0-61412 GCF_029087445.1 Amycolatopsis sp. La24 | reverse complement strand
GGACAACAGTGGAACGCGCTGGTGCGACGCCAGCCACACCAGCACGCCCACACACCCGGCCCCACCCGCAAACCCACCAACAACATCAACAAACCCAACACAAACAGAGACTCGGTGGATCCAGGTCAGATTCCTTCAAGGAGCCCTTCACGGACCTTCAGCCGGAGAGAAACCGCCCAGCGCGGCTCGTCGGCCGGTGCTCCGCATGACTTCAGCGGAGCGGCGTCCCAGGGGTGCTCGAGCCCGCCAGCCACTCGTCCCCTTCCCGGTACAGCGTCTCGACGGCGGCGCCGGTCAGGCCGGGGAGGCCCTCCCGCACGGTGAACCCGGCCTTCGTCTGGACATAGCCGAGGTGCCGGTAGCCGATCGGAAAGCGGCCGAGCAAAGCCGGATCGAGGGACAGCGAAGCCGCCGGGTCGACGGCATCGAGCCGGTCCTTCTCGTAAATCGGCTGGCGGCGCACGATCTTCCACTGCCGCTCGTGCACCGTGAGGAAGTCGTAGAACCGGCCGGTGCACACCACGTCCACGGGCACGCCGTCGACGTCCGCGCGCTGGTTGATGGTCATCTTCGTCTGGGCGACCGCGCGATCGCCGGCGATGTCGGCGGTGTGCCCGCCCAGGAAGTGCAGGATGCTCACCCCGTTCTCGAATCCCGTGCGGCTGGCGGCGATGAATTCGGACGCCGGGCCTTGGAACCAGGTCGCGCTCATCCAGCCCGTGCGAGGATGCCACACCGTGGCGAACCGATCCCAGTCCCCAGCGTCTCGCCACAGGGCCCAGTTTTCCACCAGCGCGCGGATTTCGAGCCGATCAGTGTCTGTTGTGGACAAGAGAGTTCCCTTCGGCGGAGACCGCTGTCTTGGCTTGTTCGCGGATGGGCAGGAGCAGGAATACCCCCAGCAACGGGCCGGCCGCCAGAACCGCGAGGGCGAGGAAGAGCGAACCGGTGGCGCTGAACACCGCGCCCACCGCGACCGGAGCGAAGACACCGCCGAGTTGCCAGGCGGTGTTGGCGAAACCGAAGGACCCGCCGACGAACCGCGGATCCGCGTACTGGGGCACGGTCGAGTTCGTGAGCACCGTATAGCCGTAGACGCCGAGCCCGAGGAACGGAGCGAGCACGAGCAGCATCGAGTAGCTCCGGACCAGCCCGAACACCGCCAGGATGAGCGCGAAGTACCCGCTGAGCACCATCAGATGCGTCTTGCGGGTGCCGCGGACGCGGTCGGACAGGAAGCCGACCAGCGGTTTGACCCCGATGGCCGTGGTGCTGACGACGACCATCACCAGCGCCGCCTTCCCGGCGGACAGGCCGAGCGCCTTGACCATCAGCGAATTGCCCCAGGCCAGGAACCCGAGGGTGGCCCATTGCATGCCGAGGCCGGCCGCCGCGAGCGACACCAGGTTGCGATTGGCGAACATCGCGCGCAGACCGAGCCGTCCGCCGCCCGGAGCCGGGGGTTCGCCGGCGGGTTCGACCGGGGACGGCGGATTGTTGCGCAGGAGGGCCCAGCACACCGCGCCGATGGCGACGGTCAGCGCGCCGAGGAGGTAGTAGACGCCGTTCCAGTGCAGGGCCGTCAGCAACTCCGGGATGGAGGCGTTCGCGATCACCCCTCCCAGCGCGGTCGACGTGATGTACAGGCCGAACGCGGTGCCGCGCTCGCGGGGCGGGAACCAGCGGCTGATCAGCTTGGTGAAGGACGCGACGTCGGCGCCGCTGACCAGCCCGATGAGGATCTGGATCGCGATTCCCACGCCGACGTTCTTGACGCTGCCGAACGCGAAGGTCAGCATTCCCGCGGTCACCAACGAGATCCCGGCTGCCATCCGGCCGCCGATCAGGTCGGCGACGATGCCGCCGGGGATGTTGGTGACGACGTAGCCGATGGACAGCGCCGTGGCGAAGATCCCGAGCTGGGCCACGGAAAGTCCGAGGGAATGCGAAGCGTCGACGGCGACTACCGACCACGCGGTGCGGTTGATGTAGATGAGGGTGAAAGCCAGCCAGCAGCTGGCCAAGATCACCCAGCGGTAGCGGGAAACGGCCGGGTGCTCGGGCAGGGCTGTGCCTGCGGACGGCTCCGCGGTGTCCATGCGAGGACCTCCTTGTCCTGGATGGTGAGGTGTCAGTGCAGCAAGCCCCATTCGCGGAGCTGTGCCGCGTTGTGGCGCAAGGCGGCGCGTGGGGTGCGGTCGAGGCTCATGTCCTCCACGGACACCCAGCCGCGGTAGCCGTGCTCGTGAAGGAGTCCCAGGACGTGCGGGACGTCGACCTCGCCGTCTTCGAGCGGCGTCCACCCCGGCCGCCATGCCCCGCCCGGCGACCGGAAGTGCGCGGCGTTCTTCAGATGCACGTGCCCGAGGTGATCGCCGAGCAGGTCGAGCGCGATTTCGTGCGCCTCGTAGCCTTCGAAGACGACATTCCCGACGTCGTAGATGACGCCGACGTGCGCCGGGTCGAACCGCGCGACCACCCGGTGCGCCAAAGACGCGCTGGAGCAGATGGTGTTGTGGTGGATCTCCAGCAACGCCCGGACGCCGGTTTCCTTCGCCGTGGCCTCGACGTCGGCGAAGAACGCGACTGTTTCTCCGTAGAGGACGGAATACGATTTGTTCGTGCGGGAGATTCTCGGTGCCTGCAACCGGATCTGTCCTGCACCGGCGGCTGTGGCCATGTCGCAGGCCAGCCGGAGCGTGGCGGTGTCGCCGACTTCGACGTAGGGCGCCAGTCCGACCACTTCGAGCCCCGCCGCGCGAGTTTCCGCCGCCGTGCGCTCCGCCGCCGCGACGTCGAGCGGGAGGGTGGACCGGTGGTCCACGAGGAACGGGTGCGCGGGCCGGGCATCCGGGATGCTGCCGGGACGCGGCTCGACGCGCCATTCGACACCGCCGAACCCGGCCGCGGCGATTTCGGCGATCGATTCGCCGATGTCCAGGGTGGGCAACGAGATCGTCGCGACGCTGAACCTCATCGCCGCGAAGAGCGCTCGACGGCGAGCGGCGTCCGGGGGAGCGGGGCGAGCTGGGCGCCGCCGCAGACATGCAGGACTTCGCCGGTGATGAAGGACGCGGCGGGCGAGGCGAGGAACGCGACGGCGTTCGCGACATCGCGGGGTTCGGCCATGCGCAAGAGCGGGGTGATCGCCTGGTACTGCTCCATCAGACGCCGCATTTGCTCCTCGTCGCGGTCGTAGCCGGTGAAATCCGATTCGATGAAGCTGGGCGCCACGGCGTTGGCGGTGACGCGGTATTTCGCCAGTTCGGTGGCGAACGAGCGGGTCATGCCGACGAGACCGGCCTTCATCGTCGTGTAGGCCACCGGGCCGCCGGAAACCCAGTTCCGCGAGGCGATGTTGACGATCGCGCCGCTGTTTTGCGCCTTGAAGAAACCGAGCGCGCGGCTCACCAGGATCGCCGGCGCGCGCAGGTTCACGCCGCTCATCAGGTCCCAGTCGTCCGGGGCGAGTTCGGACAGGGTCGAACGGCGGTTCACCGCGGCGTTGTTGACGACGATGTCGATCCGGCCGAACCGGGCGCCCGTCTCATCCACCAGCGACTCGATCGCCTCGACGGACCCGAGGTCGGCGGCGATGTCGACGGCGGGGGCGGCGAACCGCTCGCGGAACCCCGCGACGGTCGCGGCTGCCGCTTCCTTGTTCACGTCCGCCACCACGACGGCGACGCCGTCCTCGAGGAGCCGCGCGGCGATGGCGCTCCCCAGTTTTCCGGCCCCGCCGGTGACGATGGCGACGCGTTGCGGCTCGGTCATTCTCTTCTTTCCTTTCAGTGCACGAAAAAGAACTCGGTCAGCGGATCCAGTCCGCGATGGCGGCCACGACCTCGCCGGGATGCTCGTGGTGGGTCCAATGGCCGCCGGGAAGCACCTGGATCCGGGCGGCAGGAAGGATTTCCCGGGCGAGAGCGGCACGTTCTTCGTTCCGGTAGAACGCCAGGACCGGAACGGGGAACCCGGCGAAGAACCTGGCGGTCTCGGTCTGGAAATGCAGGGCCTCCGGCGCGAAGGCGAAGTCGGCGAACAGATCGCGGATCGCTTCCGGCGTGGCCGAGACCGGCCCGCCGGCGCCCGGCAACGGGCTCGGCCCGGACTTCAGGAAGTGCTCGGCCGCGACGGCGACGGGATCCTCCCGCCGGAGCCGCCCGGCCAGCGCCTCGATCCGCGCGCGGTCGTCGTCGGGAAGCCCGAACGCCGGATCGACGACCACCAGACCGGCGACGAGTTCCGGCTCCCGCCGGGCGAGGAAGGCGGCCGCCTCGCTGCCCGCGGAGTGCCCGACCAGCACGACGCGAGCGAGCCCGAGCCGATCGAGCACGGCCCGGACGTCGGCCGCGACATCCGGGAGCCGCATGCCCTCGCCCGGCCGGGACTCGCCGTGCCCGCGCAGGTCGACGGCCACGACCGGAGCGAGGGCACGGAGACCGTCGAGGATCGGAGCCCAGTCCGCACGGGACCGGGCCCAGCCGTGCACGAGCACGAAGGAGAACGGCGCGGCGCCACCGGAAAACCGCTCGAAAGCCAGCTCGACGATCTTTGCGCTCATGGGGTCCTCCGGGGAGTGTCTTCGGTCCTCAGATCGTCAGCGGCCGCCGGTTATTTAGCAAATACCTGTTATTGGCCATCCTCATGCTCCGGAGGCATAGCATGTCCCCATGCTTGAGTTGCGTCAGCTCGACTACTTCCGCGCGGTGGCCGAATACGGCTCGATCTCGCGCGCCGCGGCCGCACTGCACCTCACTCAGCCCACGCTGAGCAGGCAGATCGCCCAGCTGGAGAAGAACCTCGGGCACCAGTTGCTGCGGCGCACGCCGGCTGGCACCACGCTGACCGTCGCGGGGGAAGGCCTGCGCGCGCACCTGCTGTCGATCTTCGAACTCGTCGACCGGGTCCCGGAAGTCCTCCAGACCGCCTCGGCCGGCGGGCGCCTCGTGCATCTCGGAGTGCCCTCGGGAGTTCCGCACGGCTGGATCGAGGATTACCTGGCGTCGGTTGCCGCCGAGGCGCCGGAGGTCCGGTTCGCCATCGTCGAGGCCACCAGCGAGGAACAGCGGCGGATGCTCAACAACGGTCTGCTCGATCTGAGCTTGATGCACACCGAACCGCCCGAACTCCACGCGGAATTGCTGTTCCGGCAACGACTCGGCTGCGTCTTCCGCGAAGACGCGCTCCCGGCCGGCCGAACCGAAATCGACGTCACGGACCTCGCCGGGCTGCGTGTCATGGCGCATTCCTCCAAGGGCGAGGAAATCAGTCTCCGCACCGCCGCCTCGACCACCCGGACCGAAGTCGACTGGCTGTTTCGCGCCTTCTCCGAACACAGCGAACTGATCGCCACGAGTTCCCGCGTGGACGCGGTCCTCATCGGCAATGCCTCGGCGCGCAAATGGTTCCCCGGCTGGACCTGGGTCCCGCTCAGCGAACATCGGCCCGAACACTGGATGCGCACCTGGGCCGCCTGGGCCGGCACGGACCCGAAATACGGCGACCTGCTCCTGCACTGCCTGCGGGAAACCGCACGGAAATACCGGGCCGATCCCACCTACAGCGCGCAGCCGTGAGTTCAGCAGATCGCCGAGCCGGTCCGGGCCGGTGCTTTTCGAGCCGCGCGGCCGGCCAGCCCGAAAGCGAAGGCGGCGGCCAATGCGAACACCGCGGCCTCGTAGGTCATCGCGTGCCACAACGCCCGGCCGGGGTTCCCGGCGGACGTCGCGTAGGCGATGCCCGCGAACGTGACGCCGAGGGTTCCGCCCAATTGCTGTGCCGTCGGGAGAAGACCCGAGACCGAGGTCGCGGCTTCGGGGCGGACTCTGGCGATGATCTGGGTGAACGCCGAAGCGGTGAACACGCCGAACCCGATGCCGCCGAGGCACAGCGCGAGCCAGTACAGCCACCGCAGGGCCGGGTCGCCGATGGTCGCCGGGACGACCAGCGACACCGATCCCATGGCCAGGGCGGACGACGCCAGAGCCCACGGGCTGAAGCGCCGGCCCAGCCTCTTCGCGATCCCGCTCCCGGCCAGTGCCCCGATGGCGTACGGGGTGATGCCGAACCCGGTCTGAAGCGGACTCCAGCCCTGCGCGCCCTGCAGATGCATCGACAGCAACAGCGTGAAGGACGGCACTCCGGCGTTGAAGACCAGGACGATGCCCAGCCCCCATCGCGTCGCCGGTTCGGCCCATGCGGACGGATGGACGAGCGGTTCCGCCGCCCTGCGCTGGGAAATCGCGAAACCGGCCAGCAGAGCCGCGGCCAGCGCCAGGCTCAGCCACGTCCACCACGGCCAGCCGGCGTCCCGCCCCATTGTCAGGGGAAAAACCAGCAGGGCCAAGCCGAACAGGCTCAGCGCCGCCCCGGTCCGGTCGACGCGTGCCGCCGCGCGTTCGCCGTGGTCCGGCGGCAGCGCGGGGGAGAGCGCGAGGGCGGCGATGCCGACGGGAACGGTCAGCAGCATCGCCGCCCGCCAGCCGAGTCCGAGCGGGTCGAGCTGGATGAGCACGCCGCCGAGCACCGGGCCCGCGAGCGACGCGGCCGCCATGGTCGCGCCGAACGCGCTCAACGCGGCGGCACGACGGCCCGGGGGCACCGCGGACTGGATGATCGACAGAATCTGCGGCGCCATCAGCCCGCTGCCGAAACCCTGCAACAGCCGTCCGGCGATCAACACCCACGCTTCGGGCGCGGCGGCCGCCCCGACCGAGGCGAGAGTGAACAGCGCCATCCCGGCGACGAACATCCTCCGGTAGCCGTAGTTGTCGCCCAGCCGCGCGGAAACGATCAGCGAGCAGGCGTAGGCGAGGGTGTAGGCGGCGAGAACCAATTGGCTCTCGCCTGCCCCGGCGCCCAGATCTCGCTGGACGTCGACCACGCCCACCTGCATGACCGTGACGCTGAACAGCTGCACGAACGTGCCGGACAGGATGATCGGCAGGAGAAGCCGCCGCGAGGGGGACCGCGTCGTGGTCATCGGGCGGACCGCTGCAGCGCGATGGCGGCGAACAGCGTCGCCAGCTCCTCCGGCCGGATCACGAACGGCGAATGGCCGCCCGGCAGGGAATGCACCTGGAACGGATTGTCCGGCGTCACCTGGTCGGCCTCGGCGATCATCAGATCCTGGGTCACTGGCGGCAGGGCGAGGTCGCCGGTCAACCGGAGGTAGGCGCGCGGGAGCCGTCCCCAGCGCTCCGCCGAGAGCGGAACCGGCGTGCCGTAGTGCGAGAACGGGTGATCCGGGTGCAGGAACTGCCGCCACGAGTCCGGCGCGTCCGCGGGGAGGTCGTTCAGGAACGCCCGGCGGATCACGTCGGTGACCGCCGGGTCGGGAGAAAGCGGATTGATCCGGATCGCGCCCAGTTCGGCCGGGTCGCCGACCGGCGGAATCTGGACGGCGCCGGCGTTCTCCTCGGCTTCGATGTAGTCGGAGAACCGCGGCCGGCCCGCGGGCACGAACGCGGACAGGTACACGAGGCGGTCGACCAGTTCGGGCGCCTGCTCCGCGGCGGCCGACACTACGGAACCCGCGGCGCTGTGCGCGACCAGCAGCACATTCCGGTAGCGGGTGCGGGCGCTGACCAGCGCTTCGAGCACGACATCGGTGCTGTCCTGCAAGGTGAGGTCGCTCAACGCCGATTTCTCGGCCGCGAGCCCCGGCTGGCCGGGCTGGAAGTACCCGCTGGGGACGGGCGCGCCGAGCCCGCTGCCGGGCAGGTCGACGGCGATGCTGGCCAGGCCGTGGCGGCTGAGCGCGCGCTGGGTCGGGCTCCAGTGCAGGGCGGCGTGCCAGGCACCGTGCACGAGCAGCAGGACGGTCTCGGACGAGGACGGACGGGTCATTCCAGGGCCCTTCGCAAGGGTTGATCACGGACCGCACCAGGTCACCGCAGCTCCACCCCGTTATCCATGCTCATATCTGACAGGATCCTTCGTCATACTTTCCGCGTATCGTGGCCGCGTGGAAGCCCGTCACCTTCGCTACGCTCTGGCGCTCGCCGAGCACCAGCATTTCGGCCGCGCCGCGGCGTCACTGGGCATCGCGCAGCCGCCGCTGTCGACCCAGATCGCCGCGCTCGAACGCGAGATCGGCGAGCGGCTGTTCGACCGCACCCCGCGCGGCGTTTTCCCCACCGCCGCGGGCAATGCCTTCCTCGCCAGGGCGGGCAGCGCGCTCGCCGAGATGAGACTCGCGCGCGTCGAGGCGGGCCGGGCCGCGCGCGGGGAGACCGGGCGGTTGCGGCTCGGGTTCATCGGGTCCGCGCTGCTCGACCCGCTGCCGGGCGTGCTCGGCCGGTTCCGGCGGGCCCGTCCGGACGTCCGGACGGGCCTCCAGGAACTGGACACGCCGACCGCGTCCGCGGCCCTGCTCGCCGGCGAACTGGATGTCGCGGTGGGGCGCGGCGGCCCTCGCGGAGCCGGGGCGGAGGACCTGGTGACGGTGCCCATCGGCGCGGATCATCTGGTCGCCGTGGTCTCGTCGGCGCACCCCTTCGCCGGGCAGCGGTCCGTCGAGGCCGGGCAGCTGGCGCGCGAGCCGCTCGTGGTCAGCGCGGACGCCGCCGGTTCTTACCTGCGACCGTTGTTCGAGCACGATCCCGCCGCCCTCGACGGGGCCGCGCTGGCGCGCGACGTCCACACGATCGCCGGGCTCGCCGCCTGCGGCGCGGGGGTCGGGCTCGGCCCGAACCGGATGCGCCTGATCGCTCGCGACGACATCCGGTTCTGCGACGTCGAGCCCCGCTTCCGGCTGCCGGATTTGCAGATGTCCTTCCGAGCCGCCGACTCCTCGCCGGTTCTCGCGGCGTTCCTCGCCGTGGTGCGGCGGAACTGCGCGGAGGTCGGCTCCCGGCTGGACGACCTGCTCGCCCGCCATCCGGCGCTGGGCGCTTCATGACCGTCGAGTCCACTGTGGACGCGAGAAAACTCAACGACCGCAAGGAGAACTATGCCGCGGGACACGCTCGAATCGGTGCGCCTCGACGACGTGGAACTGGCTTACCGCGTCGAAGGCGACGGGCCGGAGCTGGTCGTCCTGGTGCACGGGTGGCCGCAGACGAACGCGTGCTGGCGGCACGTTATCGAGCCGCTCAGCCAGGGCCGCACCGTCGTCGCCCCGGATCTGCGCGGTTACGGCGCTTCGGGCCTCGCCCGGTCCGGGGACTACAGCAAACGGGCCGCCGCCGCGGACCTGAGCGGCCTGATCCATCACCTGGGGTTCGAGTCGGCGTCGGTGGTCGGGCACGACCGCGGCGCGCGCGTCGCGCATCGCTGGGCGCTCGATCGCCCGGCGGAGGTCAAAGCGCTTGCGCTGCTGGACATTCTCCCCACGAGGGTGGTCATGAACTCGTTCGACCGCGATTCGGCGAGCGCGATGTGGCACTGGTTCTTCCACCGGAACACGGAGCTCGCGGCGAAGCTGGTCGACGGGAACGTCGAGGCGTATCTCGGTCATTTCTTCGCCAGGGTGCGCGAATCCGGCGCCGTCGACGAGGAAACCTTCCAGCACTACGTCGAGGCGTTCAGCGACCCGGCGCGGCTGCGGGCGTCCTTCGAGGACTACCGGACCGGCTTCACGGCCGACCTCGAACGCGACGAGGCGGATCACGCCAGCGGACTGCGGGTGCGGGCCCCGCTGCTGCTCCTGTGGGGCGCCGAGGGCGGACTCGGCGGGCGCGACGTGGTGCGCGTCTGGCAGGACCATCACGCCGCTCCCGCCGCGGTCACCGGTCGTGCCGTCCCCGGCGGCCACTACGTTCCGGAAGAAGCGCCTGGCGAGGTCGTGGACGCCGTCGAGGCCTTTCTCAAGCGGACGCGCTGACCTTCTCGAAGCGCCATACCCGACGAACTGCTGCTTGCTCGCGTCGCTGCCGACCTGTCCCTGCCCGGCCGCTTCCCACGCGGATTCGCTTTCCGGTCCGGCGCCGAGACCGGACTCTGCCGTCGCGTCCGCCGCTGAGCGGCAACCGAGCCGCCGCGCACCATTGAATCGATTCGTCCCGGTGGTCGCCGATATTTCCGGGAGGCGGGCGACGATCTTTCCGCGCCCTCGGGCCGTCCGGTGCCACGATCGTGGCGGTCCGTTTCCGCAGGTCGAAGCAGCCCCGGTCCGGCGGGGGCATCGGTGGGTGCGTTGCCCGATCCTGCTGTCAATGCTGCCCTTGCGTAGCCGACTGAGACGTAGATCTCCACCGTTGGGGTGAAATCTCCCCCGTCGGGCAGCTTAGGCTCTTACGGCGCGTTACTTATTGAGAAACATTCACTTCGGTCCGGACAGGTTCGCGACCGGGTAACGAAGGAGGCGCCGTCGTGGAAACCGAACCGCAGGTCGTCCGCGCGACGATCATCTTCGGGCTGCGCACGTTCGGGTCCGTCCCGCTGCCGGTGCGCGCCGATCTGGAATACGACCCGGCGGATCCGTTCGCGGTGTCGGTCGGCTACCACGCGGGCGGCGGAGTCGTGCGCTGGCTGTTCGGGCGGGACCTGCTCGCCGACGGCCTGCTCGCCCCGGCCGGCGACGGAGACGTCCAGGTGCGTCCCGCCGCCGACGACAGCCGCGTGCTGGTGGAGCTGAACGCACCCGACGGCTCCGCGGTGCTGGAGGCGGCGGCGAACGAACTCGCCGACTTCCTCGACCGCACCTACGACGAGGTCCCGGTCGGTTCCGAAGACCGTTGCTTCGACTTCGACGAGGAACTCGCGAAGCTCGCCCTGCGCGACTGACTGTCCATAGTGGACATCGGCCGCAGCGGCCGGAAGGCTCCCGGGCAGGAGAGATGACCTGCTGCGGGAGCGGGCGAGGCTTCGTCGCTGCGCTAATGCCTGCCGCGTCGAGGATTCGGCCCGAGGGTGGATAGGCCCATCGGCCAGCTCGGGTCCGGCGGGCTCGCCTCGCAATCATCACTGAAGCCGGGCCGAGTCGCCCCGCGAAGATCACCCAGGGCCCGGCGACCTCGTGTCGCAAGGATCAAGTGAAGCCGGGCGGGCTTGCGTGGCGAGGATCAACCGAAGTCCGGTGGGCTCGTGCCGCGAGGATCAGCTGAGGCCGGGCGCGCTCGCACTGCGAGGATCAGCTGAAGCCCGGCGGGCTCGAGCCGCGAGCACCAACTGAAGCCAGGCGGAGTCTGAAGCCCGGCGGAGCCGCACTCCAAGAACCGCCAGCCGCGGCGCGAGCGGCGAACCGCGAACGGCGAACCGGGCATCCCCCGACCAGGTGCCCCCGCATGAACGGCCGATGAACGAAATCCGCACCGTCGCCGCGAAACCGGCATCCCGCCAACAACCGCGCCCGTAGGACTCCGCCCCAGCGCACCCTGTCACCACTGCATCATCGTCAGCCCCCCGACCAGGCGGACTCGGCCGCCGCGTGAGTGAACCTCGTGGTGATCCGGGTTGACCGCACCAGGAGAACGCGTACGGTCGCCTGTGTTGGCTGTTGTCCAGAACCATACTGCGGTCAGCGCCCCAAGCAGGTCTCTGCGAAAGGAGCGCAAACCCATGACTCTCCACCTTCCCGGCGTCACCGCGCCGGTGGAACTGACCGTCCGCGCGACGAGGCAGGCGGACGCCATTCACCTCGCTCCGGTCGGGGACCTCGACGCGGCTACCGCGCATGTTTTCGCGGCGGCCGTCGCGCCGTTGGCCGGGCCGGTGGTCGTCGACCTGTCCGGTGTCGCGTTTCTGAGCTGCGCGGGCGTTCGCGCCCTGCTCGACGCGCATCAGCGGAATCCTCAGTTCACTGTCGTGGTCGGACCGGCGCATGCCGTCCGGCGGTGTCTTTCGGTGACCGGCGCCGATGAGATTCTGGGTGTCCGCGAGGCGGTCGCCGCCTGATCCAGCGAGTTTCACGACCGCCGCGCACGGGTAGGCCGCCGACATGACGATCGAGACGAACCGCGTTCCGCAGCTCGAACTCAACAACGGCGTCCGGATTCCGCAGTTCGGCCTGGGCGTCTTCCAGATTCCGCCGGAGGAAACGGCCGCGGCGGTGCGCGAAGCCCTCGAGGCCGGGTACCGGCACCTCGACACCGCGCAGATGTACCGCAACGAAGAAGGCGTCGGCGCGGGCATCCGCGATTCGGGCGTACCGCGCGAGGAAATCTTCGTCACCACAAAGCTGGCGAACGACGCGCAGGGCCACGACAACGCGATCAACGCGCTGGAGGGCAGCCTGCAGCGGCTCGAACTGGACTACGTCGACCTCTACCTGATCCACTGGCCGCTGCCGAAACAGGACAGGTACGTCGCCACCTGGCACGGTTTCGAGGAACTGCTGCGCGCCGGCAAGGCCCGCGCGATCGGGGTGTCCAATTTCCAGATCCCGCACCTCGAACGGCTGGCCGCCGAGTCGGCGACGGTGCCCGCGGTCAACCAGATCGAGCTGCATCCCGCGCTGCAGCAACCGGAACTGCGCGCGTACCACGAGGCGCACGGCATCGTGACCGAGGCGTGGAGCCCGCTGGCGCAAGGCGAGGTCCTCGAAGACCCGCTGCTGGCCGAACTGGCCGAGAAACACGGCAAAACGCCCGCCCAGATCGTGTTGCGCTGGCACATCCAGCTCGGCAACGTCGTGTTCCCGAAGTCGTCGTCGCCGAAGCGGATGCGGGAGAACATCGACATCTTCGACTTCTCCCTGAGCGACGGCGACCTGGACGTCCTCAGCGGACTCGACGAAGGCCGCCGGACGGGCTTCGACCCGGACACCTTCGAAGGCTGAACCGGATCGGCCGGCCGCCCGTGTAGGCAACGTGCGACTGTCCTGTTTCGTAGTGCCCGGCGACATCGAAGACCTCGGCGTGCCCAGCGGCGGCAACACCTACGACCGCCGCATGGCCGAGCAGCTGCGGGTGCGGCTGCGGCCAGTCGGCGGGACCTGGCCGGACGGCGACCGGCATCAGCTGGACCAGGTCCTCGCCGAGGTCCCCGACGGCGCGAAAGTGCTGCTCGACGGCTTGATCGCGTGCGGAGTGCCGGACGTCCTCGCCCGGCACGCGGACCGGATCGGCCTGGCCGTCCTCGTGCATCTGCCGCTGGCCGACGAAACCGGCCTGGACCCACAGCGCGCGGCCGACCTCGACGCCCGCGAACGGAAGTCGCTCCACCTGGCGGACCAGGTCATCGTCACCAGCCCCGCCGCCGCCCGCGCCGTCGAGCAGCGGCACGGCCTCGCGACTGTCCACATCGCACCGCCGGGGACCGATCCGGCACCGCGGGCGACCGGGACCGACGGGGTGTCCCAGCTGGTCTGTGTCGCCGCGGTGACCCCGCGCAAGGGTCAGGACATCCTCCTTAAAGCACTGTCCGAAGTAGACGGACTGAAGGTGGACCTCGTCGGCTCGCGCACCCGAAACCCGGCCTACGCCAACAGCTTGAGCCACCCTCGCGCCCACTTCACCGGCCCGCTCGCCGGAGAAGCGCTAGAGAACGCCTACGACCGCGCCGACCTGCTCGTCCTGCCTTCGCACGCCGAGACGTACGGCATGGTCGTCACGGAAGCGCTCGCGCGCGGAATTCCGGTGCTGGCCTCGAACGTTGGCGGCGTACCCGACGCGCTCGGCCGGACACCGGAAGGAGAGCTGCCGGGAATGCTCGTCCCGCCCGGCGACGAAACAGCGCTGGCGGACGCGCTCCGGAGCTGGCGCGACGACCCTGACCTGCGGAAACGACTCCGTGCTGCGGCTGTCGCACGAGCGCGCACACTGGAGGGATGGGCCGAGGCAGCGGCCCGGTTGCGCGGAATCTTGGCGGTGGCTTGATGCGGTGGCTGCGACTGCTGGCCGGGGCCGCGCTCATCGCCGCGTTGTGGTGGCGGCTCGGCACGGGAGCGTTCACCGGCGGCCTGCGGGCTCTGGGACCGGGACCGATCTCGATAGCCCTGGTCATCGGCGTCGTGACCACGCTCGCGAGCGCCGCGCGCTGGCGGCTGGTCGCGGGTCGGCTCGGCCTGCACCTGCCGTTTCGTGAAGCCGTCGGCGACTACTACGGCGCGCAATTCCTCAACGGCGTCCTCCCGGCCGGCGTGCTCGGCGACGTCCACCGCGCCGTCCAGCACGGACGACGATCGGGCGACGTCGGCCGCGGCATCCGAGCAGTCGTGCTCGAACGCGCCGCCGGACAGACCCTGGTGGTGGTCGCCGGACTGGCCGTCGTGGTCTTCCGGCCGGAGCTGCTGCCGCGGCAGGTGCTGATCTGCCTGGGGATCGTGATCGTGGCGCTGGCCGTCGTCGCGGTGGCGATGCGGAAACGGCTGCGGCACGTCTGGGCGGCCGACATCCGGACCGGCGTGCTCGAAGCGTGGCCCGGCGTCACCGGCTGGTCTCTGCTGGCGGCGGCCGGGCATCTGACGCTGTTCGTGGTCGCCGCCCGCGCGGCCGGGGCGACCGCGCCGTTGAGCGTCCTGCTGCCGCTGCTCGTGCTCGCGTTGCTGGCGATGGGGATGCCGCTGAACGTCGGCGGATTCGGCCCGCGCGAAGGCGCCGCGGCGGTTTCGTTCGCCGCCGCCGGACTGGGCGCGGAACAGGGCGTGACGGTCGCGGTCGGCTACGGCGTGCTCGGTCTGGTCTCGACGCTGCCCGGCGGGGCGGTTCTCGCGCTCCGCCGGATGATCCGGCGGCCGGGCCCGGACGCCCGGCCGGTATCGTCCGGCCGGTGGCGGCGGCTTTTCGGGGGATTCGGCGACGGTGGTTCGCGGCGCTGGCCGTCGTCCCCGTTCTGGCCGCGTCGGCCTGCGCGTCTTCGGTCGCGGCGATCACCCGGGCAGGCGACGTCGTGCACACCGCAGCCGGCGCTGTCCGCGGCAGTGTCGCTCCCGATCACCGGCTCTTCCAAGGCATCCCGTACGCGGCCGCACCTGTCGGCGAGCGGCGCTGGCAGCCGCCCGCCCCGGTCGAGCCCTGGACGGGGGAGCGCGACGCCACGAAACCAGGGCCCCGCTGTCCGCAGGCCGCCGACGGAGCCCTGACCAGCGAAGACTGCCTCTATCTGAACGTCTGGACCCCGCCGGCCGGCGAGACCGGACGGCCGGTCCTGGTGTGGCTGCACGGCGGCGCGTTCCTCAGCGGCGGCGGCGACCGCTACGGCGCCGCCCGGCTGGTCGAGCGCGGCGACGCGGTGGTCGTCACGCTCAACTACCGGCTCGGCGCGCTCGGCTTCCTCGCCGACCCGTCGCTGGGCCCGGAGCCCGGGAACTACGGCTTCCTCGACCAGCAGCAGGCGCTCCTGTGGGTGCGCGACAACATCGCATCCTTCGGCGGCGACCCGAACCAGGTGACCATCGCGGGGGAGTCCGCGGGCGGGATGTCGGTGTGCGACCACCTCGTCGCCCCCGGCTCGCGCGGGCTGTTCCGCGCCGCGATCATCCAAAGTGGACCGTGCCAGGCGCAGGCGACGTTGCCCGCCGCCGAAAGCAAGAGCATCGAGTACGCCGCCGCGCGCGGCTGCACCGACCGCCGGACCGCCGCGAAGTGCCTGCGGGAGTTGCCCGTCGGGAAACTCCGGACCGCTCCGGCGTACGGCTCGATCGCGGGCATCGAGATGCCGGGACCGGTCACCGGCGGTTCGGTGCTGCCCGGGAAGGTTCCCGCGACTCCGGTGCCGGTCATGCTGGGCACGACGCACGACGAGTTCACGTATTTCCTCGCCGAACAGGCCGCGGCCGGCCGCGAAGTCACGCGGCACGGCTACCCGCAAGCGCTTGCCAACGTCTTCCCGCACGCCGACGCGGTCGCTCGCGAGTACCCGGTGGATGCGTTCAGCGGCAACGCATCGCTGGCGTACGCGGCGGCTGTGACCGACTGGGCGTTCGCCTGCCCGTCCGCGCGGCTCGCCAGTTCGCTGCCCAGTGTGTCGACCTACGAGTTCAACGATCCGACCTCGCCGGCGGCGGCCGCGTTGCGCGCGCCGTTCCCGCTCGGGGCCACGCACACCGCGGAGCTGCCCTACCTGTTCGATTTCGCCGGGCAGCCAACGACATTCACCCCGGCGCAGCAACGGCTCGCGGACCGGATGGTGGACGACTGGACGGCGTTCGTCCGCGGCGGCCCGACCGGGCAGGCGGTCGCGTACCGGCCGGGCGGCGCGCAGCCGCTGACCGGATTCGCGAAAGATCACCACTGCGGGTTCTGGGCTTCTCTACGCTGACCGGATGACCGTCCGCGCCGAAGACCTCGACGAAGCCCTCGCCTGCGTGTCCGCCGCTCTCGAGCCGGTCACCGACGGCGACTGGACGCGTCCGGCAGGCGATCTCGAGTGGGATTGCCGCTACACCGCGGAGCACCTCGGGGACACGCTTCTGTCCTACGCCGCGCAGGTCGCGAGCCGCCCGGCCGACCGCTACGTGCGCTTCCTCGCCAAAACCGACGCCGACGCGTCCCCGGCCGAACTGCTCGAATTCGCTCTCACCGGCGGGCGTTTGCTCGCCGCCGCGGTCCGGAGCAGCCGACCGGACGAGCGCGCCTACCACCCGACCGGCCGCTCGGATCCGGCCGGTTTCGCCGCGATGGGCTGCGTGGAACTGCTGCTGCACGGGGACGACATCGCACAAGGCCTCGGCGTCGCGATCGACCCGCCGCGCGGCACCTGCGCCCGCGTCGTCGCGCGGCTTTTCCCCGAGCAGGAGCCGATTCCCGACGCTTGGGACGCGCTGCGCTGGTGCGCCGGGCGGATCGCCCTGCCCGGACGGCCCCGGCGGACCGGCTGGAAGTGGCGGGGCAGCCCGCTCGAGGACCGCTCGAATCCCGAGGAGTGAACACGCCTGCCCGGGGGCTGGTCACATCCGGTAGTCTTGACCACCAGGTCGAGAGGCGCTGCAACGGACCGGTGGTCCGCCACGCTCGGCCGGTACCACGATCCAAGGGCGCCTCCGTGAACTCATGCGGAGGTGGCGATGACCCAGAACCTGCGGAACCTGCTCGACCAGCGCGTCGTCGTGCTCGACGGGGCCTGGGGCACGATGCTGCAGGGGGCCGGTCTCGCTCCCGAGGACTACCGGGCGGACTGGCTCGAGGGCCACGAGAAGGACGTCACCGGCGACCCGGACCTGCTGAACCTCACGCGGCCGGACGTCGTGCTCGACGTGCACCGCCAGTACCTCGCCGCGGGCGCGGACATCACCACCACCAACACGTTCACCGCCACCAGCATCGGCCAGGCCGACTACGGCCTCCAGGACCGGGTGCGCGAGATGAACCTGCGCGCCGCGGAACTCGCGCGCCAGGCCGCCGACGAGTTCGGCGACCGCTTCGTGGCCGGGTCGATCGGCCCGCTCAACGTCACGCTGTCGCTGTCGCCGCGCGTCGAGGACCCGGCGTTCCGCGCGGTCACCTACGAAGAGGTCAAGGCCTCCTACGCCGAGCAGATCAAGGCGCTCGCCGACGGCGGCGTCGACCTGCTGATGATCGAGACCATCTTCGACACCCTCAACTGCAAGGCCGCGATCACCGCGGCCCGCGAGGTCGCGCCGCACCTGCCGCTGTGGATCTCGGTGACCATCGTCGACCTGTCCGGGCGCACGCTGTCCGGCCAGACCGTCGAGGCGTTCTGGACCTCCGTCGCGCACGCGCGCCCGATGGTCGTCGGCGTCAACTGTTCGCTCGGCGCCGCGGAAATGCGCCCGCACGTGGAGGAACTGTCGAAGCTCGCCGACACCTACACCGCGTGCCACCCGAACGCGGGCCTGCCCAACGCCTTCGGCGGCTACGACCAGACGCCCGAGGAAACCGGCGGCATGCTCGGCGAGTTCGCCGGGTCCGGGATGGTCAACATCGTCGGCGGCTGCTGCGGCACCTCGCCCGCGCACATCGCGAAGATCGCCGAGGCCGTCAAGGGCCTGCCGCCGCGTCCGGTGCCCGCGCACGAATCGAGCACGCGGTTCTCCGGCCTCGAACCGTTCAAGATCGGCGCGGATACCGGGTTCGTGATGATCGGCGAGCGCACCAACGTCACCGGCTCGGCGAAGTTCCGCAGGCTGATCGAGGCGGGCGACCACCAGGCGGCGGTGGACGTCGCGCTGGAGCAGGTCCGCGGCGGCGCGAACCTGCTCGACGTCAACTTCGACGCCGACCTGCTCGAATCCGAGCAGGAGATGACGACGTTCCTCAACCTCATCGCCACCGAGCCCGAGGTCGCGCGCATCCCGGTGATGATCGACAGTTCGCGCTGGAGCGTGCTGGAGGCCGGGCTCCGCTGCGTGCAGGGCAAGGGCGTGGTCAACTCGATCAGCCTCAAGGAGGGCGAGGGCCCGTTCCTGGAGCAGGCGCGGCGCATCCACGACTACGGCGCCGGCGTCGTGGTGATGGCCTTCGACGAGAAGGGCCAGGCCGACACGGTCGAGCGCAAGGTCGAAATCTGTTCCCGCGCCTACGATCTGCTCACCCGCGAGGCCGGTTTCGCGGGCGAGGACATCATTTTCGACCCGAACGTGCTCGCCGTCGCCACCGGCATCAGCGAGCACAACGGCTACGCGAAGGCGTTCATCGAGGCGCTGCCGCTGATCAAGGAACGCTGTCCGGGCGCGCACACCTCCGGCGGCATCTCGAACCTGTCGTTCTCCTTCCGCGGCAACAACGTCGTGCGCGAGGCGATGCACTCGGCGTTCCTGTTCCACGCCGTGCGCGCCGGGCTCGACATGGGCATCGTCAACGCCGGCCAGCTCGCGGTGTACGAGGACATCCCGAAGGACCTGCTGGAACTCGTCGAGGACGTCCTGTTCGACCGCCGCGAGGACGCCACCGACCGGCTCGTGGAGTTCGCCGAGACGGTCAAGGGCAGCGGGACCAAGCGCGTGGTCGACCTGTCCTGGCGGGAAAACCCGGTGGCGGAACGGCTTTCGCACGCGCTGGTGCACGGCATCGTGGACTTCATCGAGGACGACACCGAGGAAGCCCGGCAGGAGTTCGACCGGCCGCTCGAGGTCATCGAGGGCCCGCTGATGGACGGCATGAAGATCGTCGGCGACCTGTTCGGCTCCGGGAAGATGTTCCTGCCGCAGGTCGTGAAGAGCGCGCGGGTGATGAAGCGGTCGGTGGCCTATCTCGAGCCGTACATGGAGGCGGAGAAGGCCAAACTGCAGGCAGAGGGCCGCTTCGAGACAACCCGCGGGCAGGGCAAGGTCGTGCTCGCCACGGTGAAGGGCGACGTGCACGACATCGGCAAGAACATCGTCGGCGTCGTGCTGGGCTGCAACAACTACGAGGTGATCGACCTCGGCGTGATGGTGCCCGCGGCGCAGATCCTCGACACCGCGGTCGCCGAGCACGCGGACGTCGTCGGGCTGTCCGGGCTGATCACGCCGTCGCTGGACGAGATGGTGTCGGTCGCGCAGGAAATGCAGCGGCGCGGGCTGAAGCTGCCGCTGCTGATCGGCGGCGCGACCACGTCGAAGCAGCACACCGCGGTCAAGATCGCCCCGGCGTACGACCACACGACGGTGCACGTGCTCGACGCGTCGCGAGTGGTCGGAGTGGTGTCCGACCTGCTCGACACCGACCGCGCGGACGCGCTGGACACCGCCAACCGCGCGGAGCAGCAGCGGCTGCGGATCCAGCACGAAAACCGGCACTCGACGCCGATGCTGACTCTTCAGCAAGCCCGCGCCAACGCCGAGAAGGTGTCGTTCGACGAGATCCCGACGCCGGAGTTCACCGGCGTGCGCGTGGTCGAGCCGTCGATTCCCGAGCTGCGCGAGATGATCGACTGGCAGTTCCTGTTCCTGGCCTGGGAACTCAAGGGCAAGTACCCGGCGATCCTCGACCAGCCGGTCGCGCGCGAGCTGTTCGACGACGCGAACCAGCTGCTGGACGAGATCATCGAGAACGGCTCGTTCACCGCACGCGGCGCGTACGCGTTCTGGCCCGCGCATTCCGAGGGCGACGACATCCTGCTCGACGGCGAGTACTCGGACTGGAAGTTCCCGATGCTGCGCCAGCAGACGCAGAAGCCGGACGGCCGCGCGAACCGGTGCCTGGCCGACTACATCGCCCCCGCCGGTTTCGGCGACCACCTGGGCGGATTCGCGGTCGGGATCCACGGCGCGGAGGACCTGGCCGCTCGCTACGAAGCCGAGCACGACGACTACCGGGCGATCATGGTGAAGGCGCTGGCCGACCGGCTGGCCGAGGCGTTCGCCGAGTACCTGCACCTGGAAGCCCGCCGCCGCTGGTTCGAGCCGGACGTGCAGCCGGACCTGGCGGACCTGCACGCGGAACGCTTCCGCGGCATCCGCCCGGCGCTCGGCTACCCGGCGAGCCCGGACCACAGCGAGAAGAAGGACCTGTTCGAGCTGCTGGGCGCCGACGAGCTGGGGATCGGGCTGACCGAGTCGTACGCGATGACCCCGGCCGCCGCGGTGAGCGGGCTGATCTTCGCGCACCCGGAATCGCGGTACTTCACGGTCGGCCGCCTGGGCCGCGACCAGATGGAAGACTACGCGGCCCGGCGCGGCGAGGAACTGTCCGAAGTGGAGCGGTGGCTGCGGCCCAATCTGGCTTACTGAGCCGCGTTTCGCCGTGGCCCTTGGGTGACGGGCGTCGAGGTGCGTGAGGGGATCTGATTCGCTCAGGGTTCCCCTCACGGCATCTCTGAAAGCGGCCGTTCCCGGAGATGCTTCAGGACAGCAGTTCGGCGAGCCGCTCGGTGTCGCGCAGGTACTGCTCGTACGGAAAACCCGCCTTCAGCAAGGCCTCCCGGAACTCGTCCCGGAGCGGTTTCCCGGTGTCGTGGAAGGCTCTGCGGCCCGCGTCGGTGAGCGTGACCAGCCGCCGTCGGGCGTGGTCGGGGTCCTGGCGCACCTGGACGAGCCCGGCTGATTCCAGCGGGCGCAGCGCGCGGCTGATCGCCGGGTCGGACACCGACATCGCCTGCGCGAGCTGGTGCTGTGTCGCGGGTTCGATGTCGTCCACTGTGCCCAGCAGGCGCAGCTGGCTGTAGGTCAGCCCGGCTGAGTCGTCCGCGCGTTTCCGCGCGGCTTCGCCCAGCAGGTACACCACTCGATGAAGCGCTTCGGCAAGTCCGTCGTCCACGGGAGCGAGCCTACCAGGAGTGTTGACGGGTTAATATTAACTATGCAAGACTCATCGGCATGGAGATCCCTTACGTCGCTCAGACCCTGTTCCCCCTGATCTGGCCGCTGATCGCGGTCGCCGGCGCGCTGATCCGCACCCGGAAGAGCCCTTCGCCGCAGGCCAGGCTCGAAACCTGGCAGCGGTGGTGGGCCGTCGCCGCGCTCGGCTGCGGCAGTCTGTGGATGGTCTTGGCCTTCCTCGGCATGCCGGGCGTGATGGCCGACACGATCGGGTTCGCCCGCTCGCCGTTCCAGTTCGAGATCGCGTTCGCCAACCTCGGGCTCGCAGTGATGGGCTTCCGCGCCGCCTCGTCGTCGGCCACCGCCCGGGAACGGATCACCGTCGGCCTCGGCGCCGGGATGTTCCTGTGGGGCGCGCTGATCGGCCACGTGTACCAGTGGTTCGCCAACGGCGACCACGCGCCGGGCAACACCGGCGGCGTCCTGGTCTGCGACCTGCTGTTCCCGGCGGTGCTGATCGTCCTCGCCGTCCGCTCGAAGCGACTGGCCACGGCTGTCGAAAAGCCCGCGCTGGTCTAGCCGACCTGCACGTCGTGGCCGCTGGGTTTAGTTTCGACGCCGTGGCAAGACTCAGTGTGGTCCGATTCGGACTGGTCGCGGGACTGGTCGTGCTCGCGGCCGGCGCGGCAGTGCTCAGCGCGACGGTGTCGCCCTGGTGGTGGTTCCTGGCAGGACCGTTGCTGCTGCTCGCGGCGACCGGGGTGTACGACGTGATCCAGCGGCGGCATTCGGTGCTGCGGAACTATCCGGTGCTCGGGCACCTGCGGTTCCTGCTCGAAAGCATCCGGCCGGAATTGCAGCAGTACTTTGTGGAACGCAACTTCGACGGCCGCCCCTACGACCGCGACGTCCGGTCCATTGTCTACCAGCGCGCCAAGGGCACGGCCGCGGAAGAACCATTCGGCACCGAGCGCGACGTATACGCCGAGGGATACGAATTCCTCGTCCCGTCCCTCGCGCCGGTGCCGGTTCCGGATCACGCGCCGCGAGTCCGGGTCGGCGGGCCGGACTGTACGAAGCCGTACGAGATGGCGTTGCTGAATGTGTCCGCGATGAGCTTCGGTTCCTTGTCCAGCAACGCGATCCTCGCGCTGAACCAAGGTGCCGCCCGCGGTGGCTTCGCCCACGACACCGGCGAAGGCGGCTTGTCGGAGTATCACCTGCGGGGCGGCGGCGACCTGATCTGGGAAATCGGCACCGGCTACTTCGGCTGCCGAACCTCGGACGGAGATTTCGACCCGTCGACCTTCGCCGACAAAGCCGCACACGACGCGGTGAAATGCGTTTCCCTGAAACTTTCGCAAGGTGCAAAGCCCGGGATGGGCGGTGTCCTGCCGGGTACGAAGGTGAATGCGGAAATCGCGCGGGTGCGCGAGGTCCCCATGGGAGAAACGGTGGTTTCCCCGCCGTATCACCGGGTATTCTCGACTCCTCGTGAACTGGTGCAGTTCATCGCCCGGATGCGCGAGTTGGCCGGTGGGAAGCCGACCGGGTTCAAGCTGTGCGTCGGCTCGCGGGTGCAGGTGCTGGCGGTGTGCAAGGCGATGCTGGCCGAAGGGGTCACACCGGACTTCATCGTGGTCGACGGTGCTGAAGGCGGTACCGGGGCCGCCCCGCTGGAGTTCGCGGATCACCTTGGCACGCCGCTCACCGAGGGTCTGCACATTGTCCACAATGCACTCGTTGGCACCGGTCTGCGGGACCGCATCCGGCTCGGGGCGAGCGGAAAGGTCGCGACCGGGGCGGACGTGGTGAAGCGGCTGATCCAGGGCGCGGACTACACGAACGCCGCGCGGGCGATGATGTTCGCGGTGGGATGCATCCAGTCGCAGCGTTGCCACACGAACAAGTGCCCGGTCGGGGTGGCGACGCAGGACCCGCGCCGTGGACGGGCGCTGGACGTGGGCGACAAGACCGAGCGAGTGCGGCGATACCAGGAGGCGACGGTCGCCTCGGCGATGCGCATCATGGCGGCGATGGGGGTCTCGGACCCGGCGGAGCTGTCGCCGAGGTTGCTGCGCCGCCGGGTGGATCCGCGGACGGTGCTGTCCTACGCGGAGTGGTACGACTGGCTGGAGCCTGGGCAACTGCTGGCGGAGCCGCCTCGCGACTGGGCGGAGGAGTGGGCGGCGGCGGATGCGGATCGGTTCGCTTGAGGGCGGGGGCGTTGCTGGGCGGCGGTTGATCTGGACCGGTTCTCTTGAGTGCAGGGCGCTGCTGGACGGGGGACTGGGCTGGACTTTCGCCTGAGCGCGGGAACGCCGCTGAGCGGGCGCTGATCCGGACCGGTTCGCTTGAGCGCAGGGCGCGACTGGGCGGAGGACTGGGCTGCGGCGGATGCGGCTCGGTTCGCTTGAGTGCAGGGCGCTGCTGGGCGGCGGCTGACCCGGACGTTCGCCTGAGGACGGAAGTGCCGCTGGGCAGTTGGTCTGGCCTGGTTGCGGGCGAGTCGTGCTGCGGATATTCGCCGGGTGATCGACGGCGAGGCGGGCACCTGGTCGGCCGAAGCCCCTTGCTCTTCTCCGGTTCTCTTTGGTGCCCCAATGCGGCATTGGGTGCGTCTGACGCACCGAACGCCACATTGGGTGCGTGGAACGCACCCAATGTGGCGTTGGGGCCATTTCTGCAGCGTGGTTTGCGGCGAGGTCGCGGTAGCGGCGCTTGCCAGGGCGATGCGGAGCACCGGCTGGCGAGCCGGGCTACGCGGCTCCGCTTGGTGGAGGTCCGTGAGGGCCACCCCGAGGGAATCAGATTCCGTGAGGGTGGCCCTCACGGACGTCGGCAACGCGCGCCGGGTCCGTCGGCTGGGGCGGGAACTTCGTCCCACCGCAGAGAAAACCCCATGGGGACATGCCGGGCGAAGCGTCGTTGCCAAGCTGAGGGGGGCAGTTGGGCGAGGAGTGTTGCCGGGCTGAGGCCGGTTGGGGGAAGGGTCGTTGCTGAGCTGGGAGCAGTTGGGCGAGGAGTTTGCTGGGCTGAGGTCGGTCGGGCGAAGGGCCGTTGTCGAGCTGGGGGCAGTCGGGTGAGGAGTTTTGCTGGGCCGACGCCGGTCGGGTGAAGAGCCACCCCATGCGGCCAGTTCCGCATCGCCGCAACCAGACCACCCCCACGGTTGACGTGCCATTCCCCGCGACTGGCCCCCGCCAGCCCCGCCGATGGGGGAGTGCGGGCGCGGCCGGGCGGAGGGATCATGGCGCCCCCGTCCGGTGGTCCACTGGCGATTCGTCCTCCGATCGGGCACGATCGGTGATCGTGGCTTCGGGAGACGGGCAGGACGCGGGCGACCTCGAGGTATCCGTCCGGTGGCGGGGGCCGGCCGCGGTGGTGACCGTGGGCGGGGAGATCGATTTGGTCACCGCGCCCGAACTCGGCGAGTTCGTGGGCGGGGTGCTCGAACGCGAGCCTGGCGTGCTGGTGGTCGACCTGCGCGCGGTCGATTTTCTCAGCTCGTCCGGGCTGCAGGTCCTGGCGGGCGCGCATCGCAAGCTCGACGCGGGCGCGCTGCGGGTCGTGAGCACGTCTTCGATCACCTCGCGGCCGTTCACGACCACCGGCCTCGACGAGTGGATCTCGCTGTTCCCCTCGGTCGACCAGGCGCTGGCCGGGGTCGCCGGAGCGGGCGGCTGACCATGGACGTGCAGGAGGACACCCGCGCGCTGAGCTGCCACGGGATCGTGGCCGAACCGGGGGCGCTGCGGGCGCTGCGGCACCGGTTGCTGGCTTGGGCGCTGGAGTCCGGCATCCCGGACGATCGCGCGCACGACATCGTGCTCGCCGGGTACGAGGCGCTGGCGAACGTCGCGGACCACGCCTATCCGGGGGAACCGGGGCTGGTGGATCTCGACGCGGTGTGCCGGCCGGACAGCGTCGAGGTCGTGATCGCCGACCACGGCGAGTGGCGTCCGCCGGACGAGGCCGAGGACGATCCGGTGTCGGTGCGCGGGCGCGGGTTGCTGCTTGTGCAGGCGACGGCGGACCAAGCGGACGTGCGGACCGGCGCGGACGGCACGGTGGTCACGCTCGGCTGGAAGCTCTGACGGACCCAGTTCCCCGGTCGATGGGGTCCGGTTTGGAGGGCGGTCGGCACCGGCGACGCTGGCGGCTGAGGGCCGGTCCAGTAAGGACGGTCGCTCCGGGAGTCAGCTCACCGGTTCGGCCGCGCGGCGGCGCAGCAGGTATCGCTGCACTTTCCCGCTCGGGTTGCGCGGCAGGTCGGGGATGAACTCCACCCGCCGCGGGTATTTGTACGGCGCGGCAAGGGATTTCGCGAAGTCCTGCAGTTCCTTCACCTTCGCGTCGTCGCCGGGGACGCCCTCGTTGAGGACCACGTAAGCGGCGACGACCGAGCCGCGCGCGTCGTCCGGGGCGGCGACGACCGCGCATTCCAGCACATCCGGGTGGCGCAGCAGCACTTCCTCCACCTCCGGGCCGGCGATGTTGTAGCCGGACGAGACGATCATGTCGTCGCTGCGGGCGCGGTAGTGGAAGTAGCCGTCGGAGTCGCGGACGTAGGTGTCGCCGGTGAGGTTCCAGCCGTCCTCGACGAAGACGGTCTGCCGGTCGTCGGCGAGGTAGCGGCAGCCGGTCGGGCCTTGGACGGCCAGGCGGCCGGGGGTGCCGTCGGGGACGGGGTTTCCGTTGTCGTCGACGATCTGTGCGCGGTAGCCGGGGACGACGCGGCCGGTCGCGCCGGGACGGGCGTCCTCGTCGGCGGCGGAGATGAAGACGTGCAGCATTTCGGTGCTGCCGATGCCGTCGATGAGCCAGTGGCCGGTGGCCTCGTGGAAGTCGGTCGCGACGGATTCCGGCAGCGCCTCGCCCGCCGACACCGCGCGGCGCAAGCCGGACAGCAGCGGGCGGCGGTCGGAGGCCAGGATCGCGCGGTACGCGGTGGGCGCGGTGAACAGGACCGTCACGTGATGCTCGGCGACGAGGTTGGCGAGTTCGGTCGGGGTGGCGCGCTCGATGAGCAGCGTCGCGGCGCCGGCGTGCAGCGGGAAGACCAGCAGGCCGCCGAGGCCGAACGTGAACGCCAGCGGGGGAGTGCCGCAGAACAGGTCGGTTTCCCGGGGTTTGACCAGGTGCCGGGAGAACGTGTCGGCGATGGCGAGCAGGTCGCGGTGGAAGTGCATGGTCGCCTTGGGACGGCCGGTGGTGCCGGAGGTGAAGGCGAGGAGAGCGACGTCGTCCGCGGCGGTGTCGACGTCCTCGAAGGTCGCGGGACGGGCGGCGCAGCGGGCGGCCAGGTCGTCGGGGCTGTCGCCGCCGTAGGGCACCAGGGGGAGGTCGAAGGACTGCAGTTCCTCGGGATACCGGTGGTCGCACAGGGCGAGGACGGGCGTGCTCGCCTCGATGATTTTCGACAGTTCGTGCGCGCGCAGCATCGGCATGGTGGCGACGGCGACCGCGCCCGCCTTGAGCACGCCCAGCCAGCACGCGGCGAGCCACGGGGTGTTCGGCCCGCGCAGCAGCACGCGGTTCCCGGGCACGACGCCCTGCGCGGTGAGTTCGTGGGCGATCTGGTTGGCGCGCGTCAGCAGGTCGCCGTAGGACCAGGATTCGGTGGGGGAGAGCAACGCGGGACGGTCGGCTCCCCAGCGCGCGATCGTGTCGTCGAGCAGCCGCGTGGCCGCGTTGAGCCGGTCGGGGTACTGCAGTTCGGGCAGGTCGAACCACAACCGCGGCCACTGCTCGAACGGCGGGAGGTGGTCCCGGCAGAACGTGTCGACATGCGCACTCGGCTGGAGCTGCACCACGTGCCCCCAATTCAGACGACGGCCATTCACGCGTCCAGCTACTGTAATACGTTTTACGACCGTCAGGAAGACGCAACATCGGACGGCGCTCGCGGGGGCACGGAGTGCAGTCGGGGCGGGGTTGGCGGGCTGCGCCGTCGGTGCGGCCATCGTGGTGGGTGCGAGCTTGGTGCCGGGGTGCGGCGGATCGCGCCGGTCAGGAACGGAGCTGCTCGCGGGGGCATGGAGCGCGGTCGGGGCGGGGTTGGCGGGCTGCGCCCTTGGTGCGGTCACCGTGGTGGGTGCGGGCTTGGTGCCGGGGTGCGGCGGATCGTGCCGATCAGGAACCGAGCCGCTCTCGGGGGCACGGAGTGCAATCGGGACGGGGTTGGCGGGCTGTGCCCGCGGTGCGGTCACCGTGGTGGGTGCGGGCTTCGTGCCGGAGTGCGGCGGATCGCGCCGGTCAGGAACGGAGCTGCTCGCGGGGGCACGGAGCGCAGTCGGGACAGGGTTGGCGGGCTGAGCCGTCGGTGCGGCCACCGTGGTGGGTGCGGGCTTGGTGCCGGAGTGCGGCGGGCCGTGCCGCGCCGGTCAGGAACCGAGCCGCTCGCGGAACTTGGCGATGGGCTTGCGGAGGAGGAAGTCGAAGTCCTCGGCGGTCGTGTCGAGCGCGGCGAGGACGCGTTCGAGCCGCTCGAGGTGGTCCGGGCGGGCGTGCCAGTGCGACGGCGGGATGCGCAGTGTCGACGCGAGCAGATCGCCGGGGTAGAGGTCGCCTTCGCAGAGGGGGTCGTGCTCCAGCATCGCCAGCGCGCGCGGCAGGAGGATCGGCGCGCCGACGTCCTGGCCGAGCAGGAGGCGGAGGTCTTCGGCCGTGAGCAGGGCGATGGGCTTGCGCCGCAAGCGATGCACGGTCTCGATTAGCCTGGTCGCGTTGGCGGGAGGGTCGCCCCAGTCGGCGTTTTCGATCTGCTCCAGCGACTGGGCGGACCGGTCGGGTCGTCGGGACAGGGGTGATCACCTCGTTCCGGGGACGAGTTTCGGAGAGCCGCTGACGGTCCGCGGGAGGCCCGTGCGGGGAAACCGCGAGCGAGTCAGGGTTCCCCGCATGGCAAAGCCCCAGCGGCTCAGGCGTGCGCGTCCAGGTAGGCCGGGTCCGGGGGCGGGATCGGGACGTCCGGCTGTCCGGCCAGCAGCTGGTTCATCGCGGCGAAGTACGGCGGCGCGGCGACCGTGCCGCCGAAGGCGCCGTGGCCGCAGTTGCCCAGGTGGACTGGGGTGCCGGGGCAGATTTCCTGTGGGTGGGGGCCGTCGGCGAAGACCATGGACGACACCGCGTAGTGGTCGACTCCGCCGACGAACGCGACGGATTCGCTTTCCTGCGTGGTTCCGGTCTTGCCGATGTCCGGGTGGGTCCAGCCCGCCGACTGGGCCGCGCGGGCGGACGTGCCGATGGTGGTGTCCTGGCTCAGCCCCGCCTCCAGCGTGTTCGCGACGCCGGGCGGGATCACCTGTTCGCATGCCTGCTGGTGCAGCGCGACCGGCTGGCCGTGGCGGTCGGTGACGGACAGGATCGGGTCGGGCGGGCACCACATCCCGCCGCTCATCAGGGTGGCCGAGACGTTCGCCATCTCCAGCGGGCTCACCGGGCTGTTGCCGAGGGTGAACGACAGCAGGTTCTGGAAATACTGCGACTGCGGTTCGTTGTACTGCGGGTTCTTCGACCGCGCGTCCGACGGGTCGGTGATCGGCTTGCTGCCCGCGTCGTTGGTCGCCATGGTGTTGCGCAGGCCCAGTTTCCGCGCCATGTCCAGCACCGCGGGCATGCCCACCTGCGATTCCAGGCCGACGAACGCGACGTTCGGCGACGTCGCGAGCCCGGCGGCCAGCGTGATCGGGTTCGGGTAGCTCGTGCCGTCGTTGCTCACCGGATAGCAGTGCGTGTACCGGTTCATGTTGGGCGGGTTGAAACAGTCGCTGAACGGGTTCGGCAGCGGCGTGTTCAGGCCCGCCTTCCCGGCGACCATCGCCGCGGCCGAGGTGAAGATCTTGAACGACGAGCCCGCGCCGAACTTGTTGCTCGCGTCGGCCACGATGTTCGTGGACGTCTCGCCCTGGTCGGGATCGGTGCCGTAGTTGCGGTTCGCGACCATCGCGAGCACCTGGTGCCCGTCGGCGCCGGGCTGCACGACCGCGAACGTGTTGGCGACGCCGTCCTGCGTGGTCGGCACGTTCGCGTCGACCGCGTCCTTCGTCACCTGGCTCACGTGCGGGTCCATGGTGGTCTTCACGGTGTATCCGCCGGTGTCGATCTGGTCGACGGTGAGCCCGGACTGCACGAGATAGCGCACCGCGTACGCGCAGAAGAACCCGGCATCGGGAGCCGCGCCGAGGCACGTGCTCGCCGGCGCCTGCGGCCGCGCACCGCTGAGGCCCAGCGGGGTCGCCTTCGCGGTCGCCCCGTAGGACGCCGGGATCGAATGCGCCTGCACCATCGAATCGATCACCAGATTGCGCCGTTGGAGCGCCTTGTCCGGATGCGTGTACGGGTTGTAGATGTTGGGGTTGTTCACCATCCCGGCGAGCAGCGCCGCCTGCGGCACGGTCAGTTTGTCCGCGGTCGTCCCGAAATACGCCTGCGCGGCGGCGCCGACGCCGTACACCGTGCCGGTGTATTCGACCACGTTCAGGTAGTCGGCGAGGATGTCGTCCTTGGACACGGTCTGCGCCAGCTGCACGGCCATCTTCGCCTCGCGCAGCTTGCGTGCCAGCGAATCCTCCTGATCCCGTTGCTGCGCCGCCTTGTCGTTGCGGTCCACGACGTTCACGAGGTAGTTCTTCACGTATTGCTGCGTGAGCGTGGACGCGCCTTGCAGGTTCCCGCCGGAACTGTTGTGCACCGCGGCGCGCAGCATGCCCTGCGGGTCGACGCCGCCCTCGCTGTAGAATCGGCGGTCTTCGATGTCGACGATCGCGGCTTTCATCGCCGGGGAGATCTGCGCCGGAGTGACCGGAATGCGGTACTGCGAGTACAAAGTCGCGATCGTCCCGCCGTTCCGGTCGGTGACCGTGGTGACGAGCGGCGGCTCCGCGTGCACGAGATCGGCGGAAATGGCGTCGACCGAATCGCTGACCTGGTTGGACAGCACGCCGGCGCCGATCGCGACCGGGGCGAGCGTGCCCGCGACGAGAATCCCGGCCAGTACGCACAATCCGAGGAACGGGGCTATCCCCCTGCGACGAGACACGGTTCCCAACCTATGCCTGTCCCGGTGAGAAACCGGTGTGCGGACGAGGGTGTTTCATCGAGCCAACCTTCCCAGCAGAGCCGAAGCGACCGCGATCGCCAGCGCGGTCGCACCCACTAAGACGCCGAAGTCGGCCCAGAGGTTCTCCGGGGTGCCGATCAATAATCCCCGCAAGGCGTCGACAAGGTAGCTGAGCGGGTTCGCGTGGCTCAGCACCTTGAGCCAGGACGGCATCAGGTTCACCGGATAGAGCGCGTTGGACCCGAAAAACAGCGGCATCGTGATCGCCTGGCCGATGCCCATCAGCCGTTCGCGGGAAAGCACCAAACCGGCGATAACGATGGAAAGACAGCAGAAAAAGGCCGAACCGAGCACAACGGCCACCGCGGCGCCCAGCAGCCGCAACGGGTTCGCGGTCAGCCCGACGCCGAGCAGTGCGGCGAGAATCACCACGATGAACGCCTGCACGAGGGCGCGCACCCCGGCGGCGAAAGCCTTGCCCGCCACCAGCGCCGCGCGCGGCGTGGGCGTGACGAGCAGCTTCGCGAGGACGCCCGCGTCGCGCTCCCAGATGATCTGGATGCCGTAGAAGATGGAGATGAACAGCGCGGACTGGGCCAGGATGCCGGGCGCGAGATAGTCGAGATAGGGCACCGAACCGGTCGGGATCGCGCGCAACCGGGTGAACGTTTCGCCGAAGATGAGCAGCCACAGCGCGGGCTGGATCGCCCGGGTGAGCAATTCGGTCTGGTCCCGGCGGAGTTTCTGCAGTTCCACCAGGCACATCGCGCCGATCCGGGAGAACAGGACGCGCAACTGCCCCAGCGGGCCGGGGTCAGCCGAGACGGCGGGCGGTGCGGCGAGCGGCGCGGACATCGCGGATCCCTCCTGCGTCGAGCGCGTTCCCGGTGACGGTCCGGAACACGTCGTCCAAAGTGGACTGCGGGCCGAGCCCGGCCTCGAGGTCGGCCGGGGTGCCGAGCGCGCGGATCTTGCCGGTGTGCATCAGCGCTACGCGGTCGCAGTACTGCTCGGCTTCGTCCATGTAATGGGTGGTGACGAGCACGGTCATCCCGGTGTGGGCGCGGATCTCGGAAATCCGCTCCCAGACCGCCGAGCGCGCCACCGGGTCGAGGCCGATGGTGGGCTCGTCGAGGATCAGCAGCCGGGGCGAGCTGACCAGCGCTTGCGCGAGTTCCAGCCGGCGGATCATGCCGCCGGAGTAGCGCCCGGCCGGGCGGTCCGCGTCGTTCTCGAGGCCGACCAGCTCCAGCGCCTCCCGCACCTGGGCGGCGCGTTGGGCTCGCGGCACGTCGAAGAGCCGGGCGAACAGCGACACGTTCTCGCGGCCGGTGAGCGCGCCGTCGGCGGAAAGCTGTTGGGGGACATAGCCGATCAGGCGGCGGACGGCCATCCGGCGGCGGGCGACGTCGAGCCCGAAGACGGTGATGCGGTCCGGCGAGACGGGCAAAAGCGTCGTGATCATCCGGATCGTGGTGGTTTTCCCGGCTCCGTTCGGGCCGAGCAGGCCGAAGACCTCGCCGGGCTCGATGGCGAGATCCACGCCGTCGACCGCGACGGTGGTCCCGAAGGAGTGCCGCACTTCGGTGCAGCGGACTGCCGGTTCGCTCACGTGTCCTCCTTGAGCACTTCGGTGAGCCGTTCGAGGGCGGGCAGCGCGGCGAAGATCGCCGAAGTGTCCTCTTCGGACAGTTGAGCGAGCGCGGCGGAAACCAGGCCTGTTCGCGTACGCCGCCAGGTCGCCATCCGGTCCTGGGCCGCGTCGGTGAGCTGCAGCCGCGCGGCCCGGCGGTCGGCCGGATCGACCTCGCGCCGCAGCAGGCCCGCCTCGGTCAGCACGTTCACGAGCGTGCTCACCGAATTCCCGGCCAGGCTGAGCTCCCGGGCCGCCGCCGCGACGCCGATGCCCGGGTTCCGGTGCACGACGCGCAGCAGTTCCACCTGCGAGCCCGGCAGATGCGGTCCGGGAAGTTCGGCTCGCACGCGGCGGCGTACGACACGGCGTACGCCCAGCACCGCGGCGAGAACGCGTTCGGCGAGGTCGATCCGGGGTGCGGGCATGCCTCGAAGTTAGCTCTAAGTCAGAGTCATTAGCAACGCTAAATGTCTCGTTCGCCGGAAGCCTGCTGGTTTATCCCTGATGAAGCAGCAACGCGACGCCCAGCGCGGTCATGGTCGCCGCGATCACGCCGTCCAGAATCCGCCAGGCGGTGGGACGCGCGAAGACGTCGGACAGCTTTCGCGCGCCGAGCCCGAGCGTGCTGAACCAGACCGCGCTCGCGACCACCGCGCCGATGCCGAACAGCCAGCGGCTGTCGCCGTGTCCGGCCGCGACGGAGCCAAGGAGAAGGACGGTGTCGAGATAGACGTGCGGGTTGAGCCAGGTGAGCGCGAGGCAGGTGAGGAGGACGCGCTTCGGCGAGGACAGGTCGGCCGGGGCGACGGCCAGCGTGCCCGGCCGGAAAGCGCGGCGCGCGGCGAGGATCCCGTATCCCACCAGGAAAAGCCCGCCGACGATCGCGATCGCCTTGATCGCCGACGGCCACCGCTGCAGCACCGCCCCGATCCCGCTCACCCCGGCGGCGATGAGGACCGCGTCGGACAGCGTGCAGACGAGGATCACCGGCACGACGAGACCGCCGCGCAATCCTTGGCGGAGCACGAAAGCGTTCTGCGCGCCGATGGCGACGATGAGGGACATGCCGGTGCCGAACCCGGCGCTGAGCGCTGCGATCACCCTGCCGACGGTAGAAGCGGTCGTCCGCATTATTCCAGGTAAAGGTTCTGAACTAAGATAAGCGTTCGTGATGTCCGATCTTCCGCTCGACCAGGTTCGCACTCTGCTCGCGGTGGTCGACGAGCAGTCGTTCGACCGGGCCGCGGCGGTCCTGCACGTGACGCCGCCCGCGGTGAGCCAGCGGGTGAAGGCGCTGGAGCAGCGGATCGGCCGGGTGCTCGTGCTGCGGTCGAAACCCGTGCGGCTCACCGAATCCGGCGAGGTGCTGGTGCGGTTCGCCCGGCAGCTGACCCGGCTCGAATCCGACACCCGCGCGGAACTGGGCCTCGGCGGAGCCGGCCAGCCGACGACGCTGCCGATCGCGGTCAACGCGGATTCGCTGGCCACCTGGTTCCTGGCCGCGCTCGAAGAGGTCCCCGCCGAACCGCCGGTCTCGTTCGACCTGCGCAGCGACGACCAGGACCACACGGCCGCCCTGCTGCGCGAGGGGCTGGTGATGGCCGCGATCACCGCGACGCCGCAACCGGTGCAGGGCTGCACGGTCAGCCGCCTCGGCACGATGCGGTACCGGGCAGTGGCGTCGGCGGAGTTCGTGCGCCGCTGGCTGGACGGCGGCTCGCTCGCGGAGCGGCTGCCCGCCGCGCCGGTGGTGGTGTTCGATCGGAAAGACGATTTGCAGGACCGGTTCCTGCGCCGCCTGACCCGGCGCAAGCTCTCGGGCCGCGCCCGGCACTGCATCCCGGCGTCGGTGTCCTTTGTGGACGCGGTGGCGGCCGGGCTCGGCTGGGGGATGGTGCCGGAACTGCAGCTGTCCGGACGGGAACTGGTGGATCTCGCGCCGGACCGGGCGGTCGACGTGGCGTTGTACTGGCAGCAGTGGAAGCTGGACTCGCCGTCGCTGGCCGCGGTGGCGGAGGCGGTGGGGAGGGCGGCTGGGCGCGCGTTGGGGCCGTAGGGCTACCCCTGCGCGATCGGCCAAAGGTCGTCGTTGAGAAGCCGCTTCACGATCTTCCCGGTCGCATTGCGCGGAAGCTCCGGCACGAAGTACACATCGCGCGGCACAGCGAACCTCGCGAGCCGCTGGTGGATGTAGTGCCGGACGTCCTCCGCGTGCATGCGGGCGCCGCGGCGGAGCACGACGTACGCGGCCAGCCGCTGGCCGAACTCGTCGTCCGGGACGCCGACCACGGCCGCGTCCGAGACGCCCGGCAGTGCGGCCAGTGCTTCCTCGACCGGGCGCGGGAACACGTTCTCGCCGCCGGACACGATCATCTCGTCGGCCCGGCCGGTGACGAACAGCCGTCCGGACGCGTCCTGGTAGCCGACGTCGCCGGTGGCCATCAGGTCGTGCGCGCGGGGGACGCTGGAACCGTTGGTGTAGCCGTCGAACAGCATGTCGTTGGCGACGAAGATCTGGCCCTCGTCGCCGGGCGGGACCGGGCGGCGGTCGTCGTCGAGGATCGCGACCTGGGTGCCGGGCGGGCAGCGGCCCGCGGACGTCGGCGCGGCGCGCAGGTCGGCCGGGTCGGCGATGCTCGCCCAGGACACCTCGGTGGAGCCGTAGAAGTTGTAGAGGACGTCGCCGAAGGTGTCCATGAACGACGTCACGAACGCGCCCGGCATCGCCGAACCGCTGCTCGCCACGATCCGCAGCGACGACAGGTCGTACCGGTTGCGCACGCGTTCGGGCAGGTCGAGGATCCGCTGCAGCATGATCGGGACCGCGAACAGCGCGTCGCAGCGGTGCTCGGCGATCGTGCGCAGCGTCTGCTCCGCATCGAACCGGCGGATCAGCGACAGCTCCGCCCGCAGCGCCATGCCGAGCTGCATCGCGGCCAGCCCCCAGCTGTGGAACAGCGGGGCGGCCACGGCGATCTTGTCCCGTGCCCGCAACGGGATTCGCGACAAAACGGTCGCCGATGTGCTCACGCCCTTCGGCGTCGGACGGCGCGCGCCCTTCGGGGCCCCGGTGGTGCCGGAGGTCAGCACGACTATCCGGCCTTCGTGTTCGCTCGGCTTCGGCCGGGTCGTCGGTGCGTCCTGGAGCAGTTCGTCGAGCGTGCGGTAGCCCTGGTCGGCGTCGTCCCACGTGCTCACGCGCGGGAATTCGCCGGGCACCGACGCGATGATCGGCGCGAACTCGTCGTCGGCGAGCACCGCGGCGGGCGGGTGCTGCGTGAGCACCTCCTCGACGGCGGCGGGGGAGAGACCGGTGTTGAGCAGGACGACGTCGGCGCCGAGTTTGCTGCAGCCGACGAACGCCTCGATCATCGCCGCGTGGTTGCGGCACATCAGCGCGACCCGCGAACCGGGCTTCACGTCGAGCGCGGCCAGCGCGTTGGCCAGCTGGTTGCTGCGTTCGTCGATCTCGCCGAACGTGCGCGTGTTGCGCTCGTCGTGCACCGCGACGTCATCGGCCCCGCGCGCGGTCGCGGCGAGGTATCCGCCGGCCAGGGTCGCGCCCCAGCGCGCGAGGGAACTGAGCTGCTTGACCATCTTGTCCGGCCGTCCCGCGGCCAGCACGCCCGCTCGGACCAGCGTGTTCGCCGTGCGCAGGGCGGTGGCGGGCTCCTGCTCCGGCGGGTCGCCCGGCAGCCCGGACAGCTGCTGCCCGATCCGCTTCGCCAGCTGTTTGAGCAGGCCTTTCGCCGTGCCTCGGGCGAGCAGGTCGGAGTGTTCCGGGGGCAGCGACGGGAGCATCATCCGCAGCACGATCTCGGTGCCGCCGCGCGGGACCGGCCGCAGTTCGACCGACACCCAGGTCCGCTCGTCCGGCAGCCCGCACCAGACGACGTGCTCGCCCGGGCGGTACACCGCCGCGTGAATCGTGCCCTCGACCATGGTGTGCCGGTCCGGGGCCAGCCGGATCAGGCAGTGCGGCCCGCGCCCGCGCTCGGCCGGAACGGTGACCTCGCACCAGCTGATCGCCGGGACGAACCTCGGGTACAGCTCCGGACTGCCGACTATCTGCCACACCTGTTCGGGCGAGTGCCCGACCACCGCACTCGCCTCGACTACATCGTCTCGCATCGCGATCCGCCTCGCCGCCGCACGCGTGTGGGCTCCCCGGTCCTTCCCGGACGCGTGTTCAGGTTGCGGGGACGCTACCAGGCACGAGACGCCCGGGGTACTCCGAAAGGCCCAAAATCCAACTGGGTGGGAATTTTCTTGCGGAGCGTGCCCGAGGGTGACGGGCGCGACCCGGCGACGTCCGGCACGCCGGACATAATGGGCCGGGTGGAGCAACTGGTCGAGGAATACGGACCCAGCTGGGATCCGGGCCCGTACGAACGGGGCACCGACGGACCGCGCGTGATCCTGGTCGGCGCGGACACTTCGCCGACCGGGCTGCGGGCGACGGCCTACGGCGGCGGCCTCGCGCGGAGGCAGCGCGCGCGGCTGGTCGTGGTGTACGTGGCCGCGCCGACGGTGTGGACCGGCCTCGCCGCGGCCGCGGTCGTCGACGTGCAGCAGCAGACCTTCGAGGAAGAGATCGAGCAGCTGCGCGCGGAACTGCGCGACCGGGCGGCCGACCTGCAGGTGCCGGTCACGTTCGTGGTCCGCCGCGGCGAGACCTTCCCCGAACTGCGTCAGGCCGCGCAGGAGGTGAACGCGGACATGGTCGTGGTCGGCGCCTCCGAACAGGGCGGGCACCGGCTCGTCGGTTCGGTCGGCAACCGGCTGGTGCGCGCCGCGACCTGGCCCGTCGTCGTGGTGCCGTGAGCGACTTCGAGGACACTGTCGCGCGGCTGCGCGCCGCCGGGTGCGTGTTCGCCGAGGACGAGGCCCGGCTTCTGCTGGGCCAATCGGGCGACCTGGCCGGGATGGTCGAGCGGAGGGTCGCCGGGGAACCGCTGGAGTACATCCTCGGCTGGGCGGAATTCGTCGGCCGCCGGTTCGTTGTCGCGCCGGGCGTCTTCGTGCCCCGGCACCGCACGGAACTGCTCGTGCGGCTGGCCGCCGGGTTCGCGCGGGAGCAGTCGGTGGTGCTCGATCTGTGCTGCGGCTCCGGTGCACTGGGCGCAACGGTCGCGGCCGAGGTGCCCGGGATCGAGCTGCACGCGGCGGACGTCGAGCCCGCCGCGGTGGACTGTGCGCGGCAGAACGTGCCTGGTGAGGTCTACCAAGGCGATCTCTACGCCCCGCTTCCGCGGCGGTTGCGCGGCCGGGTGGACGTGCTGATCGCGAACGTCCCGTATGTCCCGACCGACGACGTGGCGCTCATGCCGCCCGAGGCGCGCGACCACGAACCCCGTGTCGCGCTCGACGGGGGAGCCGACGGTCTCGACGTGCTCCGTCGCGTCGTCGCCGAGGCTCCGGAGTGGCTGGTGCCGGGCGGGCACGTGCTTTTCGAGGCCAGCGAACGCCAAGCCGACGCCGCGACGGCCGAACTGCGGCGGGCGGGGCTGGTCGCGTGGGTGGAAGAAGAGGACGAACTCGGCGCGACCGTCGTGGTAGGACGGCGCGAACACTGAGCGGCGAACCGGATTCGCCCGCTTTCCGTACTGCGTGCGTCCGGGGCGGACGTCTAGGGTCGACCCATGAAGGTCGGCCTGCTCACCCGGGAGTACCCGCCGGACGTGTACGGGGGAGCGGGGGTGCACGTCGAGTTCCTCGCGCGGGAACTGCGGTCGCTGGTCGACCTTGACGTGCACTGCTGGGGCCCCGACCGCCCGGACGGCGCGCACGGGCACCGCGACGCGCACGGGTACGCCCAGCCCGCGTTCGCCACCATGGACATCGCGGTCTCGATGGCCGACGCCCTCGCCGGGCACGATCTCGCGCACAGTCATACCTGGTACGCGAACCTCGGCGGCCATCTCGCGAAGCTCGCGCACGGCATCCCGCACGTCATCACCGCGCATTCGCTCGAACCGCTGCGGCCGTGGAAGGCCGAGCAGCTCGGCGGCGGCTACCGGGTGTCGTCGTGGATCGAACGCGACGCGTACGAGGCGGCGGACGCGATCATCGCGGTCAGCTCCGGCATGCGGCGCGACGTGCTCGCCGCGTACCCGAACGTCGATCCGGCGCGGGTGCACGTGGTGCGCAACGGCATCGACACCGAGCTGTACCAACCCGATCCGGGCACCGATGTGCTGGAGAAACACGGCATCGACCCGAACCGGCCGTACGCGTTGTTCGTCGGGCGGATCACGCGGCAGAAAGGCGTGCCGCATCTCGTGCGCGCCGGGGCCGCGCTGGACGAAGACGTGCAGCTGATCCTGTGCGCGGGCGGTGCGGACACGCCGGAGCTGGACGCGGAGTTCCGCGGGCTTGTCGCGGAATTGCAGGAAAACCGGTCCGGCGTGCACTGGATTCCGGAGATGCTGCCGCGCACCGAGGTCGTCCAGCTGCTGACGCACGCGCTGGTGTTCGTGTGCCCGTCGGTGTACGAGCCGCTCGGCATCGTGAACCTGGAAGCGATGGCGTGCGGCACCGCGGTGGTGGCCAGCGACGTCGGCGGCATCCCGGAGGTGGTCGCGGACGGCGAGACCGGCGTGCTGGTGCATTACGACGAGAACGAGCCCGGCGCTTTCGAGGCCGGGCTCGCGCGCGGGATCAACGACCTGGCCGCGGATCGCGATCGCGCCACCCGGCTGGGCCTGGCCGGACGGGACCGCGCGGTGGGAGAGTTCGGCTGGGCAGCGATCGCCGCCGCGACGGTCGGGGTTTACGAGGCGTGCGGGAGGGTTTCGTGATCGACGGATCCGATGTGCTGGGAATCGTCCTCGCCGGCGGCGAGGGCAAACGGCTGATGCCGCTGACCACCGACCGCGCGAAACCCGCGGTCCCGTTCGGCGGCGTGCACCGGCTGGTCGACTTCGTGCTCTCCAATCTGGTGCACGGCGGGATCCGCCGGATCTGCGTGCTGACGCAGTACAAATCGCATTCGCTGGACCGGCATATCTCGACGACCTGGCGGCTGTCGTCGCTGACCGGCGAGTACGTCACGCCGGTGCCCGCCCAGCAGCGGCTCGGCCCGCGCTGGTTCCAGGGCAGCGCGGACGCGATCCACCAGAGCCTCAACCTCGTGCACGACGAATCGCCCGCGTACATCGCGGTGTTCGGCGCGGACAACATCTACCGGATGGACCCGCGCCAGATGATCGACGCGCACATCGCGTCCGGCGCGGGCGTGACGGTCGCCGGGATTCGCGTGCCGCGCGCGGAGGCCCGGTCGTTCGGCGTGATCAGCACCGAGGACGGGACGAAGATCGACGCGTTCCTGGAGAAACCCGAGGACCCGCCCGGCCTGCCGGATTCGCCGGACGAATCGTATGTGTCGATGGGCAATTACGTCTTCACGACGCAGGTAATGCTCGACGCGCTGCACGCGGACGCCAAGAACCCGGCGTCCAAACACGACATGGGCCGCGACATCATCCCGGCGCTGGTGGAAAAATCCGAGGCGGCGGTCTACGACTTCAACGGCAACGTGGTGCCGGGTGAAACAAGCCGCGACCACGGCTACTGGCGCGACGTCGGAACGATCGACAGCTATTACGACGCGCACACGGACCTGATCTCGACGCAGCCGATTTTCAACCTGTACAACCGGAAATGGCCGATCCTGGCCCATCCCGGCCAGCGCGCGGCGGCGAAGTTCGTGGAAGGCGGCACCGCGACCCAGTCGATCGTCAGCAACGGCTGCATCATTTCCGGCGCACAGGTCGTGGATTCGGTGCTGTCGCCGGATGTTTTCATCGAGAACGGCGCGGTCGTGCAGGGCTCGGTGCTGCTGGACGGCGCCCGGGTCGGCCGCGGCGCGGTGGTGCGGCGCGCGATCCTGGACAAGAACGTCGTCGTCCCGCCCGGCGCGCACATCGGGGTGGACCTGGCGCGGGATCGCGGCCATTACCACGTGAGCGATTTCGGGATTGTCGTGCTGGGCAAGGGAGAAACCGCGATCTAGGGCCGGTGCCCTGGCGAGAGGGGTTCTCGCAGTACCTGCATCATCAGGATCTCCCAGATGTCGGAAGGGCCTGCCTAATCTGTGGGCAGTAGCAATGGGGCTCTTCCCAGATGAGGGTGTAGGTCGGCCGGGCGCGTCGGTCCGCAGATAGACGTCGAGGTCTCCCGACGATGGAGGTTCCTACGCCATCCATCCGAAAGACCTCGACGTGTCCGACGCTACCCCGCCGGCCGGCTTCGGCCGCCCTGACCTGACCGCCTTCGCGGCTCATCCCAATCGACCCTGATCGGGTCTGCTGACCCCCTCGACGAGAACGCAGCGACATCACAGCCACCCAACCCCGACCGTCCGGGAAGCCGGGGCACGGCACATGGCCTGTGCTGCGGGCGTGTCGAGTGGGTCGTCCAGGGGCGACGCAGGAGCGTCGACGCGACGTGCTGAGAGGTGGTTCCAACCGAGCGCTAGGACACCGGCTACAGGCATGGCGATAGGTCAGGAATGGCGTCGCTCCCTGCGCAGGAGGGAGCGCAGAGTCTCGGCGTTCGCGTAGCCGACCCGTCGCGCGATCTCGGCGGAGGTGAGGTCCGTGGTTGCTGAGAGGTGCCGAGCTCGTTCGATGCGAAGCCGTTGGACGAAGCCGAGCGGAGTGAGGTTGAGCGCCGCACGGACTCGTCGTTCGAGGGTGCGCCGGCTGGTGCCGAGCGACTGCGCGACGAAGGCGACGTTGAACGGTTCGTCCAGGCGGGCGCGCACGAAGCGTTCGAACTCGACGACGATCGGGTCCTCGTGCCGGAGATGTTCGTAGGCGACGAAGGCCGCCTGCGACGGGCGCTCGTCGATGATGAGGAGCTTGGCGACATGTTGGGCCAGGTCGGGGCTGATCGATCGCACGAGTGAGAGCGCGAGGTCGATGTGGGCGAAGGCGGCGCCGGCGGTGACGAGGTTCCCGTCGACCACGACCATGGTGTCGAGATCGAGGGCGACGGTCGGATAGCGCTTCAGGAACTCCGGCCCCAGGAACCAGCTGGTCGTCGCCCGCCGATGATGCATCCGTCCGGTCTCGGCGACGGCGAACACGCCGGTGCACGCCGCGGCGATCCGGGTGGTCGCGTCGTCGAGGCGCCCGAGTGAGGCGATGACCGAACGAGCATCTCGGCTCTGGAGGGCGTCGTGGGTCGCGGCGGCCGTGAGGGTTCCAAGCGCAGGGACGACGACCACGTCGAACTCTCCGGACTCCGACAGCGGGTGGTCCACCGACAGGGTCATCGATGCCGTCGTGGTCACTCGCCGTTTCGGTCCGAGGATGGCGAGTTCGATCGGGTCGATCCGCGGGTCGACATCGCCGCGGGCTCCGTCGGCCACCCGCACGATGTCGATGACCGACGCGACCGCCGAACCGAAGCAGCCGTCGATCGCGATCAGTCCGATACGCATGGCGCGAACAATAGCAATACTGCCGTATACGCCACTCCCCACCGGCCCTCGCTCGTCATACGCTGAACTCGCCCCACGAAGAACCCCGACTTCAAGGAGAACCCCTCATGTCCACACCCGCATCACTTCCGTATGCCTTCGTCGCCAAGATCGTCGCGGCCGATGGACAGCACGACGCGCTCGCCGATCTGCTCGCCGGCGCTGTCGCACTCGCCAACGAAGAAGTAGGAACGATTGTCTGGTTCGCGGCTAGGACCCACGCCGACACCTTCTGGATCTTCGATGCATTCCCCGACGAGGCCGCTCGCGACGCCCACGCCAACGGCGCCATCGTCGCAGCCCTGATGGCCAACCAGCACCTCCTCGGCGCAGCACCCGAGATCCTGGCGGCCGACGTCCTCGCGTCCAAGCTCCCGTAGTCCGCCAACGCACGAGACGATCGCGCCCCGCCGAGCCGTCGGACCCGACCTCCTCGACACCCGCACCACGTTGACGATCCCCGACGGGCCGATCACGAGGAGGCCAGGCAACACCAGGCGCAAGCCTGGAGGGGCACTGTTTCACCGGTGGTCATCGAGAGAGCCAGCGCGGTTCCATGGCAGCGCAACTGTGTCAACTTGCCCTCCGTCCCGCGAGGCGCCGTGGGCGGGTCGTGGTTGCGATCCGTTGCCGTGACGGGAGACGCGTTGCGCGTCGCAGCGATGACGGGTCGTTGGCGTTCCGGGGCGTTGCGTTCGTGCGCGCCGCGCGTGCGGCATGGAGCATCTCGCTGCGCACACAACGATCGCTGCGCCGACGCACCGTTGACACCTCGCACGTCCAGGTCGCGACACAACGCCACGCTGCGTTGCCGAGCGGAGCGAGGCATATCGGCACACGGACAGGATGCCGGCCGCGAGCGCTCAGCCGGCGAGGGGTCCGTCGCAGAGGAGAGCGACGTCGGTGTCGGGCAGAGCCGTGAGGCCAGCGCATCGCGCGACCACCAGAACCGAACCGCCCCTGCCCTGCGTTTGCGCAGGTCAGGGGCTGTTCGCCGGAGCCGCCTGTCGGAATCGAACCGACGACCTAATCACGTCGGCTTTGCGTCTATCGCTTGATGCGCCAACTGGGCGAACGAGCCGCTGACCTGCGCAAATGGCCTGGATGATGTTTACTGAGGAGCATTTGCGGTGCAGAAGCGCTTGCTGGGACAGCAACTCGAAGTTTCGGCCCTGGGACTGGGCTGCATGGGCATGAGTTTCTTCTACGGCGAGCCCCCGGGCCGCGCCGAGATGACGAAACTGCTGCGGGCGGCCTCGGATCGAGGCGTGACGTTCTTCGACACCGCTGAAGTCTATGGTCCTTTCACCAACGAAGAACTGGTCGGTCAGGCGCTGGCTCCGGTGCGCGACCAGGTGGTGATCGCCACCAAGTTCGGCATCCGGCACGGCGAACACGGACCGAGCCCGATGTCGGGCCTCGACAGCCGCCCGGAGCAGATCCGCCGGGTGACCGAGGCGTCGCTCACGCGTCTTCGCACCGATCGCATCGACCTTCTCTACCAACACCGCGTCGATCCCCAGGTGCCCATTGAAGACGTGGCGGGCACGGTAAAAGAGCTGATTTCCGAAGGCAAGGTCAAGCACTTCGGTTTGTCGGAGGCGGGCGCGGCGACAATCGCCCGCGCTCATGCCGTGCAGCCGGTAACGGCGCTGCAAAGCGAATACTCGTTGTGGACGCGCGAGCACGAAGCCGAGATCATTCCGACCTTGGAGAAGCTGGGCATCGGCCTGGTGCCTTACAGTCCGCTCGGGAAAGGCTTTCTGACCGGCAAAATCGATGATCGCACGCCTCTGGCCGACAACGACCTTCGCCGTTCCCTGCCGCGCTTCACGCCCGAAGCACGACAGGCCAATCAGGCGCTGATCGAGTTGCTCCAGCAGATCGCCGGCGACAAGAAAGCCACCCCGGCCCAGATCGCTCTCGCTTGGGTGCTGGCGCAAAAGCCGTGGTTCGTGCCGATCCCCGGTACCACGAAGCTGCACCGCCTCGAAGAAAACCTTGGCGCGCTCGACGTCGAGCTGACGCCCGGCGACCTGCAGCACATCGAGGAGGCCGCGGCGCAGATTCCCATTCGCGGCGAGCGCGTTCCCGAGCAGTTGAAGTCGCTGTTCGGCCGCTGAGCGCGCGGGCCGAACCGGCCGACGGTCCTGCCGGGTCCGCCCCGCGCGGTGCCGGATCCGGTTCAGCTCAACGCGGCGAGGGCGCGCGCGATGACGTCGGAAGGGCTCGGCTGCCCGGCGATCTCCGCGCGCACCTCGGCCGCCGCCGTGGAGAACGCATTGTCCTCGAGTACCTGGCGCACCAGTTTCCGCATCGTCTCGACGTCCACAGCGGACGGATCATGGCTCAGCCCGACGCCACGCTCGACCACCCGCTCCGCCGACATCGGATTGTCCGCGAAACTCGGCAACACCACCTGCGGCACCCCGTAGAACAACGGCGCGGCGGTAGTCCCGGACCCGCCGTGGTGCACAATCGCGGAACACCCCGGCAAGAACGCCGAGAGCGGCAGATATCCCACCGACCGGACGTTCTCCGGAAGCTCGCCGAGCTCGCTCAGATCAGCGGTGCCCGCCGCGAGGACGACCTCGACGTCCATCCCGCCGAGCGCGTCCAGCACGACCTTCAAACTGCTGACCCCGGTCATCGCCGGGACCACCGTGCCCAGCGTGACCGCCACTCGCGGCCGTTCCGGCTTCCGCAGCGTCCACTCCGGCAGCACCGCCCCGCCGTTGTAGGGCACGAACTGCATCGGCCACCAAGGCGCGCCGTCGCGTTCGTCGACGTGCTCCTCGCCCGCGCGCAGCCCGCCCATGCTCGGCGCGCGCGGGTCGATCCGGGCGATGACGTTCGGCGGCGCGTCGCCGATGCCGAGCTTCTCGCGCATCAGCGCGACGAGTTCGCCGCTCAGGAAGTCGTCGTGCTCGGCGCGCCACGAGAGGTCCCTGGCCGACCACGAGATCCGGTTGCCGACCTCGAGCGCGGGCACGCCGAGCGCGACCGCGGCGAGCGCGCCGGCCCCGTGGTCGGACGGGTAGACGACCAGGTCCGCGCCGAACGCCCGGCCCGCTTCGATGGTGCCCCCGGTCATGGCGGCGGTGAAGAGCCCGAACGGACCCTGGGCCTGCCGCGCGAGCCGGTATTCCTCGGGTTCGTCCGCGTCCGGGGCGGAACCGTCCTTGACGTTCGCCAGCAGATCGGCCCAGATGTCGCGGCCGGGGAAGACGTCGGCGACCGGCAGCCCGGCGCGCGCGGACACCTCGGCGATCTCGGCGGTGGTGGCCAGCAGCACCTCGTGCCCGGCGGCGCGGGCGGCCCAGACGACCGGGATCAGCGGGAGAGTGAGCCCGTACCCGGGCGCGGTGGCGAACAAGATCTTCACCTCCTCGAGACTGCCAGAACCGTGACGCTCCCCGCATCCAGGTTTCTGTTCGGGCACACCGGTAACGCGCGGGGCGGCCGCCGCGACACATCCGCAGATCATCCTCCCCGGAAAGGCCCGGTCCCCATGCGAAAAGCCCGTGTCGCGGCATTGCTGACCCTGGTCGGCTTCGGCATCGCGATGTCCCCCGCCGTCGCCGCCGACGCCGGGCAGACCAGCACCTGGTGCACCAAGAAGGAGCAGGTCGCGATCCTCGGCACGTCGGCCGACACCGGCTACGGCACCACGGGCTACCAGTCCACTACGGACACTTACGCGCCGACCACGTACGGCTGGACCACGAAAATCGCCAACGACCTGCACGCCGAGTGGAACACCACCACGAAGAACTACGCGCACAACGGCGCGATGGCCACCGACTACCTCCCCGGCGGCCGCTGGCCCGACACGACCGGCGCGCTCGCCGACATCACGCAGCGCCAGCCCGACCTGGTGCTCATCGACCTCGGCGGCAACGAGCTGATCTCGCAGACCGACCCGGCGGTGTTCAAGGCGAACCTCGGCAAGGTCATCGACAACATCCGCGCCGCGCGGCCCGGGGTCGACATCCTGCTGTCGATCTACGCCGAGCTGAAGTGGACGCCCAACCCGTGGGGCGGGCAGACGCAGAAGTACTTCTGGTCGCAGTACGCCTCGTCGATCTACGAGACGGCGGTCGCCAAGGGGACGGCGCTCGTCGACCTGCGGCAGTACATCCCGCCCGCGGGCTCGGCGAACCTGCCGAACCCGAGCCCGTGGCTGGCGGACAACGTGCACCTGAACGACGCGGGGAACCTCGCCGAGTACGGGATGTGGTGGGGCTGGACGTCGAGCCTGGGGAGCATTTGCTGAGCGTTCCGGCTGCTGGACGCTGAGGCGCGGGGCGGGTTTGCGGCCGGTTGCGGTGGGGCTTGCGGCCGGTCGCGGTCGCGGTGCGGGGTGCGGCTTTGCGGCCGGGCGGGGTGCGGGCTTGCGGCCGGTCGCGGTGCGGGCTCGCGGTGGTGGCTCAAGGGAACTCTCCGCCGAAGGTGACGGAGGCCGCTGGCCTAGCCCGGCTCCGATCCCGCCTGAGCGTCCGCGCCCGTCCGGCCGCTTCGCGGTGGCGGAACGCGCCACCGGGTCGCCGTTCCCGCTGCTCACGGCGTTTCCGCAGGTCAATGCGGGTGGCGTAACCTCGGCGTAATCAAAATCCAGGTAGCGTCGCCGAAGTGGTGACTACGCAGCGGAGGGCGGAACGGGCCCGGCAGGTGGCCGACGGGTTGCGGCAGCGGATCGTCGCGGGCGAGGTCGGGGATCTGCTGCCGGGCGAGCGGGCGCTGGGCGAGTGGTTCGGCGCGTCGCGGAACGTCGTGCGGGAAGCGCTCGGCTTGCTGCGGGACGAAGGGCTCGTCGAGCGCAGGCAAGGCGTTGGGACGCTGGTCGTGCGCCCGAAGTACGGGCACGGGCTCGATCGGCTGACCGGGTTGGCGGAGGCGCTCGAAGGGCACGGCGAGGTCGTCAACGAGGTGCGCACCGCCGAGACGGTCGCCGCGCCGCCGTCGGTGGCCGAGCGGCTCGGCCTGGCGGCGGGGGAGCAGGTCGTGCATCTCGAGCGCGTCCGGCGGCTGGGCGGGGCGCCGTTGTCGCTGGACTCGACCTATCTGGTCGCGGATCTGGGGATTCCGTTGCTGGGGAAGGACCTGGCGCACCGGGACCTGTTCGCGCTCCTGGAGGAGACGAACGGAATCCGGTTGGGGCGGGCGGAAGTCGAGGTGCACGCGGTGTCCGCCGGGCCGGATACGGCCGCGCTACTGGACGTCGCGCCGGGGACCGCGGTATTCGCGCTGGACCGGTTGACCCGGCTGCCGGACGGACGACCGGTCGACGCGGAGTGGCTGCACATCCGCGCGGACCGCCTCACGCTGCGCGCGACCTTGCAACGCGGGGCGGCGTGATCCGGCGAGCCTCGTGCGTGGTGATGCCGGTTCTTACCGGCACAAACACGCACGACGCCCAAGTGCGCTGCGGTTTCCGGCGGCAGAGCGGGCGTGGGCTGGGTGACCGTGCGGCGGAGTGCGGAACAGAGAACGACGTCCGGCGGGTGGGAGTGCGCCGCGATTCCCGGCGGCGGACCGGGCGCGGACACGCCGACCCCACGGCCGAGCGCAGAACAGAGAACGACTTCCGGAGGTGCCCGAGGTGATCGCCGCGCTCATTGTCACCGGATTGCTGGCCGGGATCGGCATCACCGCCGTCGGGCCGGGCGGGGTGCTCGCGACGGTCGGGTTGTTCGTCTTCACCTCGCTCACCCCGGCGCAGGTGGCGGGCACCGCGATCGTCACGCACGTGGCCACCGGGATTCTCGGCAGTGCCGCTTTTGTCCATTCCGGACAGTTGCGGGAACCCGAAACCCGGCGGGTGGCGGGAGTTCTCGCCGCGGCCGCGTTCGTCGGGACGCCGCTGGGGGTGCTGCTGAACTCCTGGGTGTCGACCAAGGCGTTCGGGATCGTGCTCGGCGGGTTCGCGCTGGTCGTGGCGGTGTTCGTCGGCCTGAAGGGGCGGGAGCGGGCGGTCGGGCTGCCGGTCGCGGGGGCGATCGGGGCGGGCGTCGCGGTGGTCGCGGGGCTGGTCGGCGTCGGCGGGCCGATGCTGGCGGTGCCGTTGCTGGTCGTCGCCGGGATGCCGGTGCTCGGGGCGCTCGCCGCGGCGCAGGTGCAGTCGGTGGTGATCGCCAGCGTCGGGACGCTCGGGTATGTCCTGCACGGCGCGGTCGATTGGCGGCTGGCGGCGATCGTCGGGATCCCGGAGCTGGCGGGGGTCTTGATCGGCTGGCGGATCGCGCACGCTCTGCCGACCAAAACGCTCAAGGCCGCCCTCATCGCGGTGCTGGTCGGGATCGCGCCGTATCTCGCGTTGCACGGCTGAAGCCGGGTGGCAGTCACCCGGCTTCAGCCAGTGCGTTACCGGTCGAAGGGCAGTTCCATGACCGCGCCGGGGACCGGTTTCCCGGCACGGACAGCGGTCAGGTCCGCAGTGGACAGTGCCCGCCGGAACAGGCGGCTGTCGTCCAGTGCGCCGGACAGATGCTGCGCGCCGTCCAGACGTTCGCCCAGCCACAGCTGGAACGAGACGGTCTGGGTGACCGAACCGGGCGAGTCCGGACCGGACGCGGCCACCGCGCCGTCGACCAGGATGCGGAGCTGGCCGCCGGACCGTTGAAGCGCCACGTGATGCCACTTCTGATCGTCGTACGCCGACTGCGTGGTGACCGACTTGCTTCCGGCCGCAGTCGTCATCATCGCGATCAGGCGATGCGACGCGGGTTCGGCGCGGAGCCACAGCTGCGGCGCGGTGGAGCCCATTCCGCCCAGCCACAGCAGCGGCTGCGGGTCCTTCGATGCGCCGTAGTTGACCCAGGTGGAGAAAGTGAAGTCGCCTGAGCCGACCAGTTGCGCCGGCGAGTACGGGACGCGGACGAACCCGTTCTTCAGCTGGACAGCTTTGCCGAACTTGCCGGGAACCAGCTTGGCGTCGCCGAGGATGCGCGCGGACTGTCTACATGCGACGTCCGGAGTGGACACTCCCGGCGAACGCTTCCAGCCGAGGTAGTTCTCGTCGAAACGGGCGAATCGGATCTCGTCGCGGGCGTCCACCGCGCCGCCCTCGTACATCAGGCCGATCTTCGCGTTCCGGTCCTGCGGGCCGCTGAGCTGGACCAGGTCGGAGTAGCCCGACCAGTCCGTCGTGATCCGCGTGCCCTGGTCCGCGTTTTCCCACGTGCGACCGTCGTCATAGGACGAACGGATGGCCATCCACCGGCGCCGGTCGGTGTCGGCGGGGGAGGCGAACAGGATCCGCTTGCCGCCGGGACGGTCCAGGCGCAGCAGCGAACCTTGCACCATCGGCGTCACGAGGTCGGGGATCGTGGTGAAGCGCTGGGAGAACGTTTCGCCGCCGTCCCGGCTCAACGCGTAGTCGCGGTTGCCGATGTCAGTGCCGCTTTGCTCGCGGCCTCCGGCGTAAATCGTGCCGTCCGGCAGTTCCACGACGCTGACTTCCGACGGCTTTTGCGTAAAGGTGCCGCCCACCGGATGCAGGTAGTTGTCGACAGCGCCGACGTGCCAGGAGGAACCGCCGTCGTCGCTGTAGATGAGCCCGGCGTAGTTTTCGACGGAATTGGTGCCGTCACTGCGTTCGGCGTTCACGCCGAAGACGAGCCGGCCCGCGTGCTGGCCGTGCTGGAGCTGGATGCCGTGCACCGGACCCGAGGCGTACCAGGAATCCCACGCGGGCAGCTTCGCCTGCGCACTGATGTCGACCGGCGTGGACCAGGTGCGGCCGTCGTCGGTGCTGTACTGCGAATGCGGCGTGCGCGGGCACGGCACGTCGCAGCCCTTGTCGTCGGTACGCCCCTTGTTGTACGTGGTGATCAGGACGATCCGGCCGGTCTTGGTGTCCACAATGGGCACCGGGTTGCCGTGGGTGTCCCCGCCGCCGCGGTTGACCACCTGCAGTGGCGACCAGGTAGTCCCGCCGTCGGTCGAGCGCTTCAGGACCAGGTCGATGTCGCCGGTGTCACCGCAGTTGTTCTTGCGGCCCTCGGCGAAGGCCAGCAGCGTGCCGTGCGTGCTGCGGACGATCGCCGGGATGCGGAAACACGCGTATCCGGTTTCCTGATGCGGGTTGAAGAGCGCTTGCTGATCGAACTGCGGCGCGGCTTGGGCCGCACCGGCGGGAGCGAGGAAAGCCAGCAGCACGAACGCCAGCACCACGCGAAGGGCGGTTCTCATCTGGTCTCCGTTCCGAACTGTCCGGAAAGGACGGCCACGCCGTGCGCGGCCAGTTCCACTTCGGACGATGGCTGGGCGGGATCGGTGAGCAAGTCGGTACCGGGGGAAGGCAGGGAAACAGTGACAGCTGCATCGTTGTGGTTGAGCAGGAACAGGTAGTCGTCGGCACCGTGCCGCACGATTGCCTGGACACCGTCCGGCAATCCGGGCAGTACCGGCGAAACTCCGGCCCCGGCGGTGATCCGGTCGAAGAGCGTGCGCATGACGTCCGCGTCCGGCCGGGTGCCGAGGTACCACGCGACCCCGGAGCCGAACTCGTGCCGCGTGATCGCGGGACGACCGGCCAGCGGGCCCTCGGCGAAGGTGGCGACGACGTCCGCGCCCTCGGCTTCGATCCATTCGGACCAGATCGTGGCGCCGACGGTCGTGCCGTCGAGGTCGAGCGTGGTGGAACCGCCTTCGGGCAGTGGCCAGAACTCGTCGACGCGCAGGCCGAGAATGTCCCGCAGAGGCGCGGGATAGCCGCCGGTGTACACCCGGTCGTTCTCGTCGGCGATGCCGGAGAAGAACGACACCGCCAGATGGCCGCCACCCTCCACATAGGAGCGGAGATTGGCCGCGACCGCACTGTCCATCAGGTACAGATTGGGCACCACGACGAGCCGGTACCCGGACAGATCGCGCGACGGGTGCACGACGTCGCAGGTGACGTTCGCGTCGAAGAGCGGCGCGTAGTGCGCGAGGTGCGCGTCGAGCTGGCTGAGGTCGTCCGACGGATGCGAGTTCAGCTCCAGCGCCCACCAGCTGTTCCAGTCGTGCAGGACCGCGACGTCGGCCTTGACCCGGCTGTCCGCCAGCTGCGGCAGCGACGCCAGTTCCTGGCCGAGGTCGCGCACCTCGCGGAACGTCCGGGTGTCCGGACCGCCGTGCGGCACCATCGCGGAGTGGAACTTCTCGGCCCCGCCCGGGGTCTGCCGCCACTGGAAGAACAACACCGCGTCCGCGCCGCGGGCGACCGCCTGCCAGCTGCCCAGCCGCATCGTCCCCGGCGGCTTCGGGCTGTTGCGGGTGCGCCAGTTGACCGCGCTCGGCGCCTGCTCCAGCAACAGCCACGGCTGACCGTCCTTGATGGACCGGACCAGGTCGTAGGCGAAGGCCGCTTCCAGGTGCCCGCGCGGATCGTACGGGTCGGGGTAGGAGTCGAGGCTCACGATGTCCTCGTGCGGCACCCACCTGTTCCAGTCGAGCGACTTCTGCACCAGGCCGACGAAGTTCGTGGTCACCGGGACGTCCGGGGTGATCCGGGCCAGCACCTCGCGCTCGTTGAGGTAGCAGCCGAGCGACGCGTCGGAGGAGAACCGGTGGTAGTCCAGCTGGTGCGCCGGGTTCGGGAAGGTCGGCGCGACGCGCGGCGGCTGGATCTCGGCGAACTCGGAGTACCGCTGCGACCAGAAAGTCGTGCTCCAGGCGTCGTTCAACGCCTCGATGCTGCCGTAGCGCTCGGTGAGCCACCGCCGGAAGTCCACTGCGGACTCGTCGCAATAGCAGGCGCGGATGTGGCAGCCGAATTCGTTGCCGATGTGCCACATTTCCAGCGCCGGATGCCCGGCGTACCGGGTGGCGACCTGTTCGACCAGCCGGGCGGCGTGCTCGCGGAACACCGGGCTGGACGGGCAGAACTGCTGCCGCGCACCGGCGGACAGCCGGGTGCCGTCCGCGCGCACCGGCAGGATTTCCGGATACCGGTGGGAAAGCCACGGCGGCGGTGAGGCCGTCATAGTGGCGAGACAAGCGCGGACGCCGCCGGCGGCGAGGTTGTCCATCACCGTGTCGAACCAGCCGAAATCGAATTCTCCCGGCCGCGGTTCCACCTGCGCCCAGGAGAAAATCCCGACCGTCACCATCGAAACCGATGCCTCGGCCATCAGTTTCAGGTCTTCCGCCCACACGTCGGGCGACCAATGCTCGGGGTTGTAATCCCCGCCGTAGTACAGCCGATCCATCAGAGGAGACCCGCTTCCGCTAGTTTTCCCTTGATCTGCAGCAGTTCGTCGTCGTTGAGGGGGAGCTGCGGCGGCGCCATCACCGCGTTGTCGATGAATCCGCGCATCTTCATCGACGCCTTGAACGCGCCGAGCGCGGCCGAGCCGCGGCCCATCCGGTTCGGCGGCGCCACGTCGGTGATGCTGAACAGCGTCAGCAGCCGTTCCTGCTCGCGCCGCGCGGCCTGCGGGTTGCCGCCGCGGAAGTGGTCGTAGATCAGCACATAGCCGACCGGGTCGACGTTCCCGAGCCCCGGCACCGCGCCGTCCGCGCCCTGCGCGAGCGCGGAGTCCACGAGCAGTTCGGATCCGGTGAACACGGCGAACTGCTCCAGCCCGCGTTCGCGCCGCTGCTGCAGGACCATCCGGAACCCGGCTTCGTCGCCGCTGGAATCCTTGAGCCCGGCCAGGACGCCGTCCGCGGCCAGGTTCAGCACCATGTCGCGGTCGAGCTTCGTGTGCACGGCCACCGGGATGTCGTAGGCGAAAATCGGCAGCGACGTCCGCTCGTGCAGGAGCCGGAAGTGCCGGTCGATCTCCGCGACGTGCGTGCGCGTGTAGTACGGCGCGGTCACCACGATGGCGTCCGCGCCGGCGGCTTCGGCGGTCTTCACGTGCTCCGCGACGCGCAGGGTCGTCATGTCGATACAGCCGGCGAGCACCGGGACCCGCCCGGCGACCTGGTCGACCGCGGTTTCGACGGTGATCCGGCGCTGGTCGTCGGGCAGGAAGGCGACCTCGCTGGACGATCCGAGCACGAAGATCCCGTGCACGCCGGCGTCGAGCTGGACTTCGATGTGCCGCCGCAGCGACGCGGTGTCCACGGTGAAATCGTCGTGGAACGGCGTGCACAGCGGCGGGATGATGCCGGCGAACTTGGGCGCAGTCATGAGGCGGTCACTCCGGTCGTGATCTCGGGATGGATGCAGCGGTACGTGTGCTCGTCCGGCCCGGACTGCGGTGGCAAGGCGAGGGAGCACTCATCGGTGGCTTTCGGGCAGCGCGTGTGGAACGGGCAGCCGGGCGGCGGCGCGGTCGCCGACGGCACCGGTCCACTGAGGACAATCGGTTCCACCGGGTGCAACAGGCTCGGCGTCGCCGAGAACAGCGCCCGCGTGTACGGATGGTGCGCGTGGTGCGGCAGTTCCGCGGCCGGGGCCTGTTCGACGATCCGGCCGAGGTACATCGTCACGATGCGGTCGCTCATCCGGCGCACGGTCTGGATGTCGTGCGACACGAACACCATCGCCAGTTCGAGCTGTTCGCGCAGTTCCAGCAACAGGTTCAGGATCTGCGCGCGCACCGATACGTCCAAAGCGGACGTCGGCTCGTCGGCCACCAGCAACGCCGGCCGAAGGGCGAGTGCGCGGGCGATCGCCACGCGCTGCCGCTGCCCGCCGGACAGCTGCGACGGCAGCGCGTCGGCCACGCTGGACGGCAGGCCGACGAGGCTCATCAGCTCCCGGACCCGTTCTGCGCGCTCCTCGGCCGTGCCAATCTGGTGCACGTCGAGCGGGTCGCGGAGGATCTTCGAGACGGGCAGCCGCCGGTTCAGCGCGGTCGACGGATCCTGGAAGATCATGCCGACCGTGCGGCCCAGTTCGGCCGGACGCAACGCGGACAGCGGTTTCCCGTCGTAGCGCACGGTGCCGGAGGTTGGCTTCTGCAGCCCGACCAGCACTTTGGCCAAAGTGGACTTTCCGCAGCCGGATTCCCCGACCACGCCGACGGTTTCGCCCTTCGCGATGGCGAGGGTCGCGTCGGTGAGCGCGTAAACCCGGTCGTGCCCGAACAGGCCGGACCCGCGGATCTTGTGCACCACATGCACGCCGTCGACTTCGACGAGGCTCATGCTTGAGCTCCTTCTGCCATGGCCACCACGGGGCTTTCGGCGGGGTAGTGGCAAGCCACGAGATGCCCGTTGCCCGACGGCTCAGGCGCGACCTCGAAGCAGTGCCCGCGAGCGGCGGGACACCGGCTCGCGAACCGGCAGCCGGGCGGGAAGTCCGCCGGTGCGGGCACGACGCCCTTGATCTGGGTGAGCTTCGCTTCGTTCTCCTCCAGCGACAGCACCGCGCTGAGCAGGCCGCGCGTGTAGTGGTGCCGCGGCGCGCCGACGACAGCCGCGGTCGCGCCGGTCTCGGCGACCTGCCCGCCGTACATCACCACAACGCGGTCGGCGATGTCGGATACCAGCGCGAGGTCGTGCGATACCAGCACCAGCGCGAAGCCCAGTTCCTCCTGCAACCGCAGCAAAAGCGCCATGATCTGCGCCTGCACGGTCACGTCGAGCGCCGTCGTCGGCTCGTCGGCCACGATCAGCTTCGGGCTGCGGGACAGCGCCATCGCGATGAGCACACGCTGCCGCTGCCCGCCGGAAAGCTCGTGCGGATACGCCCGCAGCGTCCGGCCCGGGTCGAGGTTGACCAGTTCGAGCAGTTCTTCCGGCGTGCGCGTGCCGCCGCGCCGGGTGAACTGCTTGAGCTGCGCGCGGATCGTCATCGCCGGGTTCAGCGAGCTGAGCGCGTCCTGGTACACCATCGCCAGGTCGTGCCCGAGGTGCCGGCGGCGGACGTTCGGCTTCATGGTCAGCAGGTCGTCGCCCGCGAACCGGATCTCGCCGCTGAGCCTCGCGGCGTCCGGCTGCAGGCCCATGATCGACAGCGCGGTCAGCGATTTCCCGCAGCCCGATTCGCCGATCAGCCCCAGCACCTCGCCGGAACGGACCGAAAAGGACACTCCGTCGACGACGTTGACGCCGTTGTGCCGGTCCGGGAACGAGATCGCGAGATTCTCCACCGCCAGCACGGTTTCCCGGCCGGACAGATCCCTCGCCTTCGCCGCCAGCCGTTGCCCGGCTTCGCGCAGTCCGCGCAGCGGCAGCACTGCCGGAACCGTTTCGGGGGCCAGTTCGATCTGCTGTGCCGCCTCGGCCGCCTTCGCGGTGCGGGCCGACGGCGCGGCCCAAGCGTCGGAGATCCCCTCGGAGAGGATGTTCAACGCCAGCACCGTCGCCAGGATCAGCAGGCCGGGGAACAGCGTCGCCCACCAGCCGCCGGTCAGCACAAGGTCCTTGCCGTCCGACAGCACCGAACCCCACGACGGATCAGGCGGCTGGATCCCCGCCCCAATGAACGACAGCGACGCCTCGAACACGATCGCGTCCGCCACGGTCACCGTGCAGTACACGAGGATCGGCGCGGCGCAGTTGACCGCGACGTGCCGGGCGAGGATGAACAGCCGTTTCGCGCCGATCACCCGCTCGGCCGCGACGTAGTCCTCGCCGTACTGCGCGAGCACGTTCGCCCGCACCACCCGCGCCACCGGAGCCATGTTGAGGAAGCCGATCGCGAGGATCAGCACCAGGATGCCGCGCCCGAACACCGCCACCAGCACCGCGGCGAGCGCGATGCCGGGGAAGGCCATCAGGACGTCGAGGACCCGCATGACCAGGCCGTCGGCCCGGCGGCCGGACGTCGCCGCGAACGATCCGACGACGACGCCCGCGACCAGCGCCAGCAGCGTCGCGCCGAGGCCGATCGCGAGCGACCAGCGGGTGCCCGCGACGAGCCGGGAGAAGATGTCGCGGCCGGACTGGTCGGTGCCGAACCAGTGCGCCGCGCTGGGCCCGCCGGTGTCGGTGCTGAGCAGGTCCGGATTGTGCGTGGCCACGACGGTGCCGAGGACCGCGACGAGCCCGAGCACGATCAGCACGCCCAGCGCGATCCACGAGGGCAGGGGAAGCCGCCGGAACCGGACGCCGGGCCGGGAGAGCCGGGCGGTCAGGTTCGGGCGGAGGACCGGGCGCATCACGAGCGGCTCCGCAGACGGGGGTTGGCGACGAGGTAGAGCACGTCGACGATCAGGTTCACGAGCACGAACCCGGCCGCGATGGTGATCACGAAGCCCTGCACCTTGGCGGTGTCGCCGTCCTGCACGGCCTGGATCATGTTCTGGCCCATGCCGGGCAGCGCGAACATCGTCTCGATCACCACCGCGCCGCCGAGCAGGTAGCCGACCCGCAGGCCGAGCACGGTCAGCGGATTGACCAGCGCGTTGCGCAGCACGTTCCGCCCGACCACGACGACCGGCGGCAGCCCGCCGCCGCGTGCGGTGCGCACGTAGTCCTTGTCGAGTTCCTCGACCATCGACGTGCGGATCACCCGGGTCAGCTGCGCGGCGACCGGCGCGGCCAGCGCGATCGCGGGCAGCGTCAGCGAGTTCAGCCAGCCGGAGAACGAATCCGCCGGGCTGACGTAGCCGCTGGTGGGGAACAGGCCCTTGCCGACCGCCAGCCACTGCACCAGCAGCAGCGCGATCCAGAACGCCGGGGCGGCGACGCCGGCGAGCGTCACGAACCGGATCAGGTGGTCCGGCCAGCGGCCGCGGAACAGCGCCGAGGTCACGCCGAGCACGACCGAGACGACGAGCGCCAGCGCCAGGCCGAGCAGGGTCAGCTGCACGGTGAGCGGGAGCGCGGTGGCGATGGTCTGGCCCACCGGCTCCTTGGTGATCACGCTCGTCCCGAAATCGCCCTGCAGCAGATGCCACACGAAGTGCACGTACTGCAGCGGCAACGGGTCGAGCAGGCCGTTCTGCTCACGGAACTGCTGGAGCTGGTCAGCGGTGGCGTTGGCGCCGTTGAACGCGGCCATCGCCGGGTCGACCGGCGAGAACCGCATCACGATGAACACGAACAGGATCACGCCGAGCAGCAGCGGGATCAGGGCGAGGATGCGGCCGGCCAGCATCCGCACGACGACTGTCACTTCGCGGGTCTCCTTGTCAGACCGGTTTGGCCTGGTTGAGGTAGATGCCCGGGTAGCCCTGGGCGCGGACGCCGCTGATCGCCTTCGGGTCCCACGCGGTCCCCATCTGCGTGAAGACGATCGGGTAGATCACCGCCTGCTCGGAAATCTGGTCGAGCAACTGCTTGTACAGCCCGCCGCGCTTGGTCTCGTCGGTTTCCGCGGCGGCCTTGTCCTGCAACGCCAGCAACGCGTTGGTGTCGTCGCCGTTCCAGCGCGCGTACTTCGTCATGAGCACCGATTGCGCGTCGTAGTAATAGCGGATGAGCAGGTCTGGGTCGTTGCCGAACTGCAGCGGGTTGTTCGTGGTGGCCACGACCTGGAAGTCGTCGCCGTTGTCCAGTTTGGAGAACAGCGCCTTCGTGTCCTGGGAGTCCAAAGTGGTCTGCACGCCGATCGCGTCCCAGCCCTCCTTGATCACCTTGACGCAGTCGAGCACCAGCGAAGTGTTCGTTGTGGACAGCGAGATCTTCAAACCGCTCACGCCCGCTTCGGCGAGGAGCTGCTTCGCCTTTTCCGGGTTGAACTCGAAACTCTGCGACGCGGGCTGCGAACCGGGCAGCTTGGGGTTGATGAACGACGTGCCCGCGGTTCCGGTGCCGCGCAAGCCGATCTCGATCATCTTCTTCTTGTCGATCGCGTAATGCAGCGCCTGGCGGACCCGCTTGTCGGCGAACGGCGAGTGCTGGGTGTTGAAAAGCAGGAACAGGTTGTTGCCGCCGTCGGCGAATTCGACCGTGCGGCCCGCCTTGCGGAGCTGCTCGGCGTTGGCGGGCGGGATGTTCTCCGCGATCTGCGCGTCCGGCTTGGCCCCGGAGATCGCCGCGACCCTCGGCGCGGAATCCACAATGGACTTCCAGAGCATCTTGTCGTACGCGGCCGGGCGCGGGCCGTTGTAGTCCGCGAACTTCTCGAACGAGGTGTGCGAGAGCGGCGCCTGCTCGGTGATCTTGTACGGCCCGGAGCCGACGACCTTGCCCGCGGCGGCGGCCTTCCAGTTGTTCTCGAACACGTGCTTGGGCACGATCTTGCAGATCTGGATCCGCTGCAGCGCGTACGGGAACGCGAACTTCAGCTTGAACTCCACCGTCTTCGCGTCGACCTTCGTGACCGACTCCAGCCACTGCGCGAAGAAGCTGTGGATGAGCACGTTTTCTTTCGGGTCGAGCACACGGGCGTAGGTGAACACCACGTCGTCCGCGGTCACCGGCTTTCCGTCGTGCCACTTCGCGCCGTCGCGCAGTTCGAAGCGCAGCGTGGTGCTCTTGAGATCGGCAGGCAGCGCCTTAGCCAGGCCGGGGAACGGTTCCCGGGTGACCGGATCGCCCTCGACGAGCGATTCGTAGCTGTGCAGGATCGCCGCCATCGCGAACGCCGACGCGGTCTGCAGCGGGTCCCAGGTCTGGTTGTTGCCGTACCCGATCACCGCGGTGACCGAACCGGACGAACTGCCGGTCTTGTTGGTCGACGCGGGGCCGCCGCACGCGGCGAGCGTCGACGAAACCGCTGCGGCGGCCCCGGCGAGGCCGGCGTAGCGCAGCAGTGCGCGCCGGTTGAACTGAGTCCCCATGGCGGTTCGGGACATGGCGTCTCCTGACTTGATGCGGTGTTCCACCCAGAAAGCATCGAGAAGTAGGACGTGGGACGTCCTATGACTTGCCGGAACCCTAAGTCCCGTTCCCGCCCCGGTCAAGAGGCTTGTTCCCACCCGCGCGGGTGCAGCGGCGCGAGCCGATCATGACGTAGGATGTCCTCCGATGGCGACGTGCCAGTGCAAGAAAGACATCCGGGAGACACGTGTGGCGCGCCCGCAACGCAGTGAAGAGATCACCAAGCAGATCATCGACCTGATCGTCGACCGGCAGCTGCCGACCGGCGCGCCGATGCCGACCGAACTGAGCCTGGCCGAGGACATCGGGGTCAGCCGGAATTCGATCCGGGAGGCGGTGAAGGCGCTGCAGGCGCTCGGCATCGTCGAGGTCCGGCACGGGTACGGCACGTTCGTCGGCGCGGCGGGGTCGGAGGCGCTGCAGACGTGGCTGCTCTTCCGCACGCGCAGCCGCGGCAGCACCGACGCCGGACGGCTGCGCGACCTGCTCGAGGTCCGCGAGATGATCGAAACGGAGCTGACCAGCCGGGTCGCGCGCGACCACCGGCCGGAGCTGATCGGGGAACTGCAGGCGTGCGTGGCGCGGATGCGCCGCAAGGGGCCGGACGCGGCGGTGGCCGACCGCGAATTCCACGACCTCATCTGCGCCGAGGCGGGGTTCGACCTGGCGCGCGAGCTGACCGGCTTGTTCTGGGACGTCTACCGGGCCGCGGAAGGCGAAATGGGCGGGCCGGTTTCGTCCGCTCCGGCCACCGCGAAACGACACCAGGCGATCGTGGACGCGCTCGTGAGCGGCGACGCGGAGGCGGCCGCGCACGCGGTGCACCGGCATTTCGACGAGGTGCGCAAGCGCGCGAAAGCCGGTCGCTACGGCGGCTTCGGGGAGGCGCGGCCCGCGGTTTCCGGTTCGGCCGCCAGCTGAGTGTGGTTAGGCTGGACAGGTGACGACTCCGGAGATCGCCTTCCTGCCGCCGTCCGCCGCCGAGGACGCCGCGCTGGTGGCCTTGCTGACCGATCTGGTGAACACCGTCTACGCGAAGGCCGAGGCGGGATTGTGGGCCGGTTCGGCCGATCGGACCAATGCCGCGGAGATGGCCGGGCTGGTTCGCTCGGGGGAAATCGCGGTCGCCTGGATCGACGGGGCCGTGGTGGGCTCGGTCCGGATCCAGCGCCTGGCTGAGGACCTCGGGGAGTTCGGTCTGCTCGCTGCCTCGCCGGAGGTGCGCGGCGCTGGGATCGGGCGGGAGCTGGTCCGGTTCGCGGAGAGGCATTGCCGGGCCGAGGGGTGCACGCGGATGCAGCTCGAGCTGCTGGTGCCGCGGGAGTGGACGCATCCGTCCAAGGAGTTCCTCGCGCAGTGGTACGGCCGGCTGGGGTACCGGGTGGTGGAGACGTCGACGATCGACGGGCCGCATCCGGAGCTGGCTCCGCTGCTGGCCACTCCGTGCGATTTTCTGATCTGGCACAAGGAACTCGGCTGATCTTGGCGCGGGATTTCCGTCCGGTTTTGTCCTGGTGTCAATTCTGACCAGGTGGTAGGAATTGGCGAAAGCCCTCTACCTCTGGGAGTTGGCATGGGTGGACCTTCGGTGCAGCTCTACTCGGTGCGCGACGCGTTCGCGGCCGATCCGGACGAGACGTTGCGGCGGCTGGCTGCGATCGGGTTCGGCAGCGTGGAGCCGTACGGGGTGGTGGAGAACGTCGAGGTGCTTCGTGCGGGGCTGGCCGCGCACGGGTTGAGCGCGCCGACCGCACACGCCGCGTTGGTCGGGAAGGATCTGGACGCGGTGTTCGCGGCGGCTCGGGAATTGGGGATCGAAGTCGTCATCGAACCGATGATTCCGGCGGCGCAGTGGCAGAATTCAGCGGATATCGTTGCCGCTGCGGAAGCGCTCAATGCCGCGGCGAAGGTCGCGGCGGGATACGGCGTCCGGGTCGGGTACCACAATCATTGGTGGGAGCTGGAATCGCGGATCGACGGGCGCAGCGCGTTGGAGGTCTTCGCGGATCGGCTTGACCCGGAGGTCGTGCTGGAGGTCGACGCCTACTGGGCCACGGCGGGCGGCGAGGACGCGCCCGCGTTGCTGCATCGGCTGGGGGAGCGGGTGCGCGCGATTCACGTGAAGGACGGGTCGCTGGCGGTCGATGCTTCCGGGCAGGTGCCCGCGGGGCAGGGGCGGGTGCCGCTGGAGGATGTGCTCGCGGCGGCTCCGGAGGCGTTGCGGGTGGTGGAGTTCGATCGGCATGAGGATGTTTTCGGCGGTATCGCGGAGAGTTTCGCTTATCTCGCTGGGGTGGGGAAGTGACGGTCGGGGTCGGGGTCGTCGGGGCTGGGTTTATCAGTGACACCTATTTGGAGAATTTGACAGCGTTTCCGGATCTGCGGGTGGTGGGGGTCGCTGATCTCGATTTATCCCGGGCTCGGGGGCAGGCGGCGAAATACGGGGTTCCATGGAGCGGGTCGATGGCGGATCTGCTCGCGTTGCCGGATGTCGAGATCGTCGTGAATCTGACTGTGCCCGCGGTGCATGTCGAGGTGAGTCTCGCGGCGGTGGAGGCGGGGAAGCACGTTTGGTCGGAGAAGCCGATCGGGGTTGATCGGCCGACGGTGCGGAAACTTCTCGACCGGGCGCGGGAAAAGGGCGTGCGGGTGGCTGGGGCGCCGGACACCCTTCTGGGGGCTGGGCACCAGACCGCGCTTCGTGCGCTCGGCCGGATCGGGGTTCCTGTTGCGGCGCTGGCGTTGTTTCAGACGCCTGGGCCGGAGAGCTGGCATCCCGCGCCGGAGTTTTTGTTTCAGGCCGGGGGCGGGCCGTTGCTGGATATCGGGCCTTATTACTTGACGCAGCTGGTGCAGGTTTTTGGGGCGGTGCGGAAGGTTACTGGGGTTGGCGGGCGGGGGCGGGAGACTCGGGTGATTGGGGCTGGGCCTCGGGTTGGGACTGAGTTTGCGGTTACTGTGCCTACTACGGTTAGTGCGTTGATCGAGTTTGCGCGCGGGGGGTGTGCGCAGGTTTTGCTGTCTTTTGATTCTGCGTTGCGGCGGACTGGGGTTGTTGAGGTTTCTGGTTCGTTGGGGACTGCGGTTTTGCCGGATCCTAATCGGTTTGACGGTTCTGCTGTGGTGCATGTGGGTGGGGAGTCTGAGGAACTTGTCGCGGTGGGGCATTCGGGTTCTCGGGGTACGGGGGTGCTTGATTTGGCTCGGTCGGTTCGGGCTGGGGTGGGGGAGAGGGCTTCCGGGGAGATGGCTTATCACGTGCTGGATGTGATGGTGGCTGTTGAGGAGTCCATGGAGTGCGGGGTGGGGGTTGAGGTGGGTAGTCGGGTGGAGGTGGCGGAGCTGTTGCCCGTTGAGTGGGATCCGTTTGTGCGGACGTTGTGAACGGCTCGTCGCCTGGCGGCGACATCGCTTGTGCTTGCGTGGGGCACCCCGAAGCTTGATTGTGCTGACGGTCTGGGGGTGCTTGTCAAGGCGGGAAAGATGCCTTGACAAGCACCCCCAGACCGCAGGGAGGCTTCGTATCGGGGTGCGGGGGAGGGGCTGG
>NZ_JARACH010000052.1:0-64709 GCF_029087445.1 Amycolatopsis sp. La24 | reverse complement strand
GCCGCGACGGGCCACGGCGACCACGTCGTCACGGAACTCGCGGGGATAGGGCTTGGGCACGATGACATCCTTCCAGGCGAGGCCGAAGCCTCACAGGTGAGGTGTCAACCAGACCCTGGGCAGACCCCAATGCCGCCAAACGCCGTAGGCAAACACAGCCAGCCCAGCACGGGCGAGCGAACGGCTCCGAGCCCACTGCCCTGGCGGCCGCGGCTGGTGAGCACAGCTGGCAAACCCAGCCAGCTCAACGCGCCTAACGAACAGCCGTCAGCCCGCCACGGCTGGCGAACGCAGCTGCCGAACAGTGCAGGCAAAAGCAGCTAGCCACTCCAACCAGGCCCAACGCGTCTAACAAACAGCTGCTAGCCCGCCACAGCTGGCAAACAACGCTGCCAAATCCAGCCAGCCCAAAGCGACTAACAAACAACCCACCACAACCGGCGAACAAGCCGACCGATTTGGTACCCGTGACCGGCGAAGCGTCAGCCCAACCCCGCCGGTCACGGAAGTCTCACTCTCGCAGCGCCAAAGCCACCGCGCCCAGCAGTGAAGCGTCCTGATCGAACCGCGCGGGCACCAGTTCCGGCGGGAACGGCACCGCTGCCGTCAGGCGTTCTCGTAGGGCGGGTAGCAGTACATCAGCCGACCGGACCAACCCGCCGCCCACTGCGATCCGGGCGGGGTCGAAGGCGATGGCCAGGTTGGCGACGTGCATGGAGAGCTCGTCCAGCGCCGAAGCGACCAGTTCCTTGGCCTCCGTATTTTCCCGCGCCAGCGCGAACAGCTCCCCCGCCGTGACCGGGCGGCCGAGCAGCGCGGTTGCCCGCGTGCCCAGCCACCGGCCTCCGACGGCTTCTTCCAGCGGCGCCGCTCCGCTGGCGAATCCGTCGGCGTCTTGGGGGGTGCGCAGGTTGTACCCGATCTCCCCGGCCGCCCCGTTCGCGCCGGTCAGCAGGTGGCCTCCGACGAGGACCGCGGCGGCGATTCCGGTGCCCAGGGAAAGGAAAACCGCGGGGTCGGCTCCCTTCAGCGTGCCCCAGGTCCATTCCGCCAGCGCCGCGGCTTTGGCGTCGGTGCCGACTGCGATCGGAACGTCGGGGAAGGCTGCCGACACCAGGTCGGCCAGGTGGAGTTCTTCCCAGCCGGGCACGTTCGGGGCCAGCAGGATCCGGTCCGGCAGCACGATTCCGGGACTGACCACGCCGATCGCGGTCAGCGGGGCGCCGGCGACCAGTTCGGCGGCGGCGGCCAAAGCTCGCGTGACCACCTGTTCGGCGCCTGCTTCGGCATCGGTGTCCAGGCGGCGCGTGGCCAGCAGGGCGCCGGTCCGGTCGGACAGACCCAGCGCCACTTTCGTGCCGCCGAAGTCGATGCCCAGGATCAGGTCTTCCGATGTCACTCGCGGGTCCCCTCGATGACCGGCGGGACAGCCTCCTGGCCGTCCCGGTGCGGACCGGCGGGCACCACGACCCTGCCGGTGTTGAACCCGTCGACGCTGACGGTCGGGGCCGCGCCGTGGAGGTCGGCGGCCCGGTAGCGGACGGTCAGCGTCTGCGACTGGCCCGGCCACAACGTGATGTCGTTGTCGTCCCAGGTCGCGGCTGGCAGCTGAGACCCGTCCGTGGCACGGCGCAAGTCCGCGCGCAGGAAGAAGCTGACCGCGGAGGTCTTCGACGTGTTGGCGATCGTGACCGTGGTCGCGGTGTCCGTGCCGTCCGGCCCCCGCGACGGGCGCGTCGAGGCGGTCACGTTGACCTGCGACTTCGGCAGGTCGCGCAGCGCGGTGAGGTCGCTGTACTGGCTCATCGTCGCCTGCGGGTTCTGCAGCGTCTTCTCCCAGTCCACGACGTCCTTCTGCGTCGACATCCAGTAGACGTTCCGGTCCACGACCTTCCCGCCCTGGCGCACCTGCAGTTCCACGAAGTACACCTGCGCCTTCGCGGGAGCCTTCGTCTCCGCCGGGACCTTCGGCTTCAGCAACCCGGTCGCGACGCCCTGGCTGTCCAGCGAAACCGCCGGAGCGGTCTGGTCGTCGAGGACCTTGCCCGCGATGTCGTACACCTTGGCCTGGACCGAAATCCCGTTCTGCCGCGCGGCGCCCAAGTTGGACAGCGCGACCGTGCCGGTGTCATAGGTGTAGAGCGCGTGCAGCGGCTTGTTCGCCTTCTGCGCGCCGAAATACGCGCCCGGCTGGTCGCCGTCGTTGTTGTACAGGGACCACAGCAGGGTCGGCCAGCCCTTGTTCAGCTGCCAGTACACCACGCCGGTCGACGGGTTCTTCTTGTCGTTGGCGTGCGCGAGGAACGCCTCGAACTGGGAGCGGGTGTTCTCGTAGTTCGCGATCTGCGCGGATTCCACATAGGACTCCAGCGAATCCCATTTCCCGTACCGGTGCGCGATCGACTCGTCCAGGGTGTACAGCGTGCCGAACTTGTAGCCGCCGTGCCCGGATTCGTAATTCGCGTGGTACTGGTTGTACGCCGGGTCCTGCCACAGCTTCGCCTGCTCCTCCGGCGACAGGAACCGCCGCAGCGAATCCAGCGTCGGCACGGTGTGCCCGGCGCTCTGCTCGCTCGCGAAACCCCAGGCGCCGCCCGCGTTCGTGCGGCTCGGGTCGGTCTTGTCGAAGGTCGACGAGTCGTACCAATAGGTCGGCGGGACCCAGTCGTACGGGCCTTCCTTCTCCCCCGACGGGCCGAGCGTCTTGGTGCTCTTGTACTCCGCCGACGCGATCACCGGCACGTCCCAGTCGGCTGCCTTGAACGCGCTCAGCGTCTCGGTTTCCTGCCGCGGGATCGGCTCGTTGTCGCTCCAGCCGTAGGTGATCACGCTGGGGTGGCTGCGTTCGGCCTGCGCGATCGAATACGCGGAATCGTGCATGATCCGGTAGTCGCGATCGGTCAGTTTCTCCGGATGCTCCGGCTGCCAGGCGTCGCAGCAGAGGAATCCGCCGAGCACCAGCAGTCCGGCGCGGTCGGCCTGCTCGTAGAAGTCCGCGGGCATGTCGTGGCCCTCGAGCCGGACGCCGGACAGGCCCATGTTCTTGATCAGCGCGAGCTGGTGCGCGATGTCGGCCTTGTCGTAGCGCAGGAACAGGTCCGGCGCGAAACCGCCGCCGCGGAACACGAAGTCGCGGCCGTTGACCGCGAACTTCCGCGCGCCGTCCGGCAGCGCCGGGGACTTGCCGATCAGCTTCGACGTCACCGTCCGGATCCCGAACGTCTCCGATGACGACGTCGACACCACGCCGCCCTGCGAAACTGTCGTACCCAAGGTGTACAACGGCTGTGCACCCATCGAGTACGGCCACCACACTTGCGGCTTCACGATCTTCAACTGCGGGAATTTCGCCGGCGTGAACGTCACGGTTTGCTTGGCGTGCGCGGGAATCGTGACGTTCTGCCGCACCACGATCGGCCGCCCGTGCCCCGGCGGCGTGACGATCGCGGCGACCTCGCCGGTCTGCGGCGTGTCCGCGTTGTTGGTCACGTCGACCTTCGCGGTCAGCGAAGACGTCGACAGATCCGCCGCGTTGTCCTGCACGACGTGCGCGTTGTCGCCGCTCAGCGCGTCCGACAGCTGCAACGTGGGCGGGAACTGCAGGCCGGTGTTGTTGTCCGGCACGATCTGCGCCCAGTCGGCCTGGTCTAGCGTGTACATCGAATTCGGGTCGTTCGGGTACATCTTGACCGCGAGCGTGTTCCTGCCCGGCCGCAGCAGCTTCGTGACGTCGAAGGTGTGGCCCGCGTACGCGCCGCTCACCACGTCCTTGCCCGCGACGAGCGTGCCGTTCAGCCACACGTCGCCCTCGCCGACGACGCCGGGGATGGTCAGCTTCGCGTTCTTGCCCGGCCGGAAACCGGGGTTGAAATCGGTGCGGAACCACCACGGGTCCTTGAACTGCTTCGTGGTGACCGGTCCGCGCTTCGCCTGGTAGCCGAAGCATTTGCGCATGTTGTCCGAGTAGAACACGTTCGGGCATTTGCCGTTCTGCACCAACGCGTTGATCTCGGTGCCCGGTGCGCCCGCGTCGTCCGGCTTCACCTTCAACCAGCCGTGCGTCGGGTAGCCAGGCCTCGACACCGCCGTGCCGCCGTCCTTGACCTGCGCGGTCGTCAGTACCTGCCAGCCGCCGAGGCCGATCGTCGACTGCCCCTGCGGACGGGACGCCACCGCCGTTTCCGGCTGCTGCGCGGAAGCGGTACTCGACCCGGCGGTCACCACGCCGGGGACGAGGACGAGCGCGGTGATCCCGGCGATCAGCGGCTTCCTCACGACTCCACCCCCGCCGCCGGTTGGGACGCGAACGCCTCGCGGATTTCCTTGGGGCCGAACGGCCACACCTTTTCCTTCGAGGCGTAGATCAGGAAGGCGAGGACTCCGAGGACGATCCAGGCGACCGAAAGCCAGATCGAAAGCCAGCTGGCCGACACGTAGACGTAAACCCACCCGACGAGCGCGATGATCGTCGGCACCGGATACAGCACCTGCCGGTAAGGCCGCATGAGGTGCGGCTGGCGGCGGCGCAGCACGACGATCGCCGCGACCTGCGCCAGAGACTGGATGATCACCAGCACCGTAACCGCCGCGTTGATCACGTCAGTCAAGGTGAACAGCGACCCGATCGCGGTGATCACGCCCATCGCGAGCACGCCCGCGGTCGGGAGGTTCAGCTTCGGGTGCAGTTTGCCGAACACCGGCAGGAACACCTTGTCGCGCGCGGCTTCGAACGGCACCCGCGACCCGCCGAGCAGCCCGGCGAACACCGAACCGACCGCGGCGATCACGATGAAGACGGTGACGATCTTCGCGGTCACCGAACCCCATGCCTGCTCCAGCACCGACGACGCCACCGACGTCGCGTTCTTGATCGACTCCAGCGGCTGCGAGCCGAGAACGCCCACTTGCAGCAGGAAGTAGAGCGTCATGATGCCGAGGATGGAGAAGATGATCGACCGCGGGAGCGTGCGGCCTGGGTTGCGGACCTCGCCGCCGAGGTAGGCGCTCGTGTTGTAGCCGAGGTAGTCGTAGACGGCGATGACGAGGCCCGCGCCGAGACCGGACCAGAACGCGCCGCCCGAGCCGAAGGCGCCCGGGGTGAAGTCGAACGCCTGGTGCGCGTCGAAGTGCGAGAAGGCCGCGATGATCACCGCGAAGACGGCGAACAGCATGATCAGGAACAGCGCGGTGGTGAGCTTGCTGATCTGGCCGATCCGGCGGAACAGCGCGAGCACGATCAGCACGACGAGGCCGATGCCGATGACCTTGCCCAGCGGGGTGACGCCGCCCGCGTCGGTCACGCCCGGCACCAGGTAGCCCAGGTACTGGACCAGCCCGATGATGCCGGTGGACATGATGAGCGGGATGAACAGCACCGCGCTCCAGGCGAAGAGGAACGGCATCAGCCTGCCGGTGCGGTACTGGAACGCTTCGCGCAGGTAGATGTAGGTGCCGCCGGCCCCGGGCAGCGCGGCGCCCAGTTCGGCCCACACCAGCCCGTCGGCGAGCGCGATGATCGCGCCGATGATCCAGCCGAACATCGCCTGCGGGCCGCCCATGGTCGCGACCATCGCGGGGATCGTGACGAACGGGCCGATCCCGCACATCTGCGTCATGTTGATCGCGGTCGCCTGCAGCGGCCCGATCCGGCGTTCGAGACCGTTCCCCGGAAGGGTCGCGGAGTCCCCCGGGCGGGTGGGTGAGCTCACGTCGTGCCTCCATCCAATAGTTAGTAAAGCTTCTTAACATAAGATGAACAGGGTGCGGAAGAGCTGCGTCCGGAAAGTTGCCGAAACCGGTGCGGGAGTGGGAGAAGGGGACGGTGGGGCGCGGGTCCCGCGGGCAGGGCTCCTCGCGACGCGGGCGGGCGCTCCGGCGGGATGGCGCCGCTGACCGGGAGCCGTGCCGAGCGAGCGGAAAACCGGCTGACGGGCGGACCGCGCGACTGCCAGACTGCTTCCGCCGTCCGCCGACCCGGGAGCGTTCGCCTGATGTCCCAACCGATCTTGCACACCGAACGCCTCCGCCTGGTCCCGTTGTCCGCCGGACATCTCGAGCACCTGGTCGAACTCTCCGCCGATCCCGAGGTGATGCGCTTTCTGGCCGGCGTGCAGACCCCGGAGCAGTCAGCGGACGAGCTCCGGCGAACCCTCGCGTACGCCGAAGGCGGGATCGGTTGCTGGACCGGCTTCGTCGACGCCGCTTTCGCCGGTTTCTGGTCGCTGCGTCCCGGTGAAACCGCGGGAGAGGCCGAATTGGGATACCGAATGCTTCGCGGGTACTGGCGCAAGGGACTCGGCAAGGAAGGGGCGCTTGAGATGCTCCGGCACGGGTTCCGAGACGTCGGGCTCGACCGGATCTATGCCCGGACAGCGGTGCTCAACAAAGCCTCCCAGGCGACGATGGCCTCGATCGGGCTCCGGCACCTCCGCGACTTCATCGGCGACCCGAAGTACTTCGCGCCGGGCGAGGACCGGCACGCGGTCGAGTACGCCGTCGGCCGCGAAGAGTGGCTGGCTAGCGAGTTCGCCTGATGTCCCAACCGGTCCTGCGCACCGAACGCCTCCGGCTGGTCCCGTTGTCCGCCGGACATCTCGAGCACGAGGTCGAGATGTCCGCCGACCCGGAAGTCATGCGTTACCTGGGCGGCGTGCGGACCCGGGAGCAGTCGGCCGAAGCCCTTCGGAGACTGCTCCCGGGCACCCGTCCGGGGCTCGGTTGCTGGGCCGGGTTCCTCGAAGCCGAGTTCGCCGGTTACTGGGCCTTACGCCCCGCCGAAGCACCGAAAGACGCCGAATTGGGATACCGGCTGCTCCGCAAGCACTGGCGCAAAGGACTCGCCAAGGAAGGCTCGCTCGAACTGCTCCGGTACGGCTTCCGCGAGGTCGGCCTGGACCGGATCTTCGCCGGGACCGCGGCGGGCAACAAGGCCTCCCTGGCGACCATGGCGTCGATCGGGCTCCGCCACATCCGCGACTTCGTCTCCGACGATCCCGACTACTTCGCGCCAGGCGACGACCGGCACGCCGTCGAGTACGCGCTCACCCGCGACGAGTGGCTGGCCCGCCCCTAGCGGAAACACGTTCACCCCGGCGCGCCGCGGAGGCGGATGGCACGCCGCCCCGGCGACCCCATATCGTTGCGCAGCAGCCGTCCGGAGGTGGAACCCGAACCGTGCCCGACTACTACGCGGTACTCGGCGTGGGGAAAACCGCGTCCCCCACGGAGATCAAGGCCGCCTACCGCAGGCTGGCCAAGACGCTGCACCCGGACGCGGGCGGCACGGTCGGCACCTTCCAGCTGTTGCGCGAGGCCTACGACACCCTCGCCGACCCCAGCGAACGCGCCCGCTACGACGCCGGCGTCCCGGCCGCCTCGGTGCCCAAACCGCGGCCGCGGCGGCGGTTCGGCGAGCAGCCCGGCTACCGCCCGGAGGCGCCGGAGATCGATCCGGAAACCCTGGAGTGGTGGTCGTTCGCCGCGGCCGACCCGCGGATGCGGCACGGGCGGCGGCGCGGGCCGGGGCACACGCCGGTCGTCGCGGCCATTGCCGGCACGGTGCTGGTGCTGTTGCCGCTGCTCGCCGGGATCGACTTCACGCCGCCGGTGCTGATCGTCTGGCTCGCGCTCACCGCGGGCACCGCGCTGCTCGTGCACCGGCTCGCCCGCGGTTTCCTGTCCGCGCGCCGCGCCCGGCACGAGTTCGCGGAGGAATTCGGCGGCAGCGCGGTGTTCGGCGTCCCCGGCGCCGAGGCCGACGAGCTGGCCGAACGGCTCACCGCCGACCTGCTGGAGCGCTATCTGACCCGGCTGCCCGGCGCGCGCATCTTCCACGGTCTCGCGTGGCCCGGTTCGGTGTTCGCCGACGTCGACCACGCGGTGCTCTGCGGGAAACGCCTGGTGCTGGTCGAATCGAAGCTCTGGCTGCCCGGGCACTACGAAACCGCCGAGGACGGACGGCTGCTGCGCAACGGGCGCCCGTTCCGAGGCGGCGGCAGCCAGCTGGAAGAAAGCCTGGAGCGCTACCGCGAACTGCTGCCCGGCGTCGCGCTGCGCGGCGCGATGATCGTGTACCCGAGCCGCGACGGCGAGGTCACCACCGCCGAACCGGACGGCGAGCCCGGTCCGCCGATGACGCCGGAGCAGTTCCTGCACGAGATCGGCGGCTGGCTGTCCGCCGAACCGTCCACTGTGGACCACAACGCGCTGCGCACGGTGCGCGCGCAGGTCACCGGATCCGGCCGGGCGGCCTGATTCACCCGGGACATATCCGGCATGTGTGACTGTGAGTGCATGACAACCGTGCACGCCGACCGCCGTCCCGTCCTGCTCGCGCTGGCCGGGATCGCCGCGCTGGCTCTCGGCGCCGTGCTGATGCTGCTGTTGCAACTGGTGCCGCCGACCGACGAGATCAGCGCGACCTGGCGGACCATCAGCGAGTACGGGCTATCGGACCACAAATGGGTGTTCGACCTGGCAATCGTGCTGGTCGCGGCCGGTTCGGCGATCGCGTTCGCCGTGCTGCGGCTGCAAGGACGGCTGCCGGTCCTCGCGGCTGTGCTCGGAGCGTTCTGGACAGCCGGACTCCTGGTGATCGTCGCGTTCCCGAAGACCGACTGGACCAACGCGGCCGCGACCGGCGCGGGCGGCACGCTGCACCGGATCGCCAGCGTCGTCGCCTTCGTCTGCCTTCCGCTCGCGGTGCTCGTCTCGGCGCACGCAGCTTTTCCGGACTCGCCGCGCCGCCGGTTCCTCGCCCGCGCGCTCGCCGTCGCGTCGCTCGCCTGGTTCGCGGTGATCCTCGGCGCGGTCGCCGTCGCCGCCCTGACCGACCAGCGCTGGTGGCTGCTCATCCCGCTCGGCCTCGTCGAACGCGGGATGGCGCTCACCGAACTTGTCGCGCTGGCGGCGCTAGCCGCCCCGAGCGCCGCGTCAGCAGCCGGACGCTGAGGACCGCGCCGACAGCCAACGCGCTCAGCACATAGGCGTTGCCCAGCACCATCTCGACCGGGTTCCAGGACAGCTCCCGGTGCCCGCCTTCGGGAACCACAGCCAGCGCGATCCCGCTGAAAACCGCTCCGGCGCAGATCAGCCCAGCCCGTTTGCCCGACAGAAAACCGACCAGCGGCACCGCCCAAATCCAGTGGTGCGTCCAGGAAAGCGGGCTCACCAGCAGCCCGCAGCCCGCCGTCACGAGCAGCGCGGCTCGCGGGTCGCCGCGCCGATGGAACTCGCGGACCAGCAGCGCGCCCGCCAGCAGGCACACTGCGGCCGACGCCGCGTACCAGCCGAGCGAGGTCGCGCCGAATCTCGCGAACATGCCGTGCAGGGACTGGTCGAGGACCCAGTCGAGGGTTCCGGCGTTGCGGTTGTCCAGCATGGCCGAGGTCCAGTACCGGATCGAATCCCCTGGCAGGAGCAGCGCTCCGGCGGCGCTCACCCCGAGGAAGGTCGCCAGCGCGCGCCACGCGTCGGCGCGGCGGCCGGTCAGGAGCAGGTACGGGACGAAGATCAGCGGGGTCAGCTTCACCGCCGCGGCCAGTCCGATCAGCATTCCGCCGGACTTGCGGTTGCGGACCGGCAGCGCGTCCAGCACGACCATGGCCATCAAGACGCCGTTGATCTGGCCCAGCGAAATCATCCGCCACACGGGTTCCAGCACGGGCAGGAGACAGAGCGCCAGCAGCGGCCGTTCACGGGCGAACCGGCGCGACACCGACCACAGCGCGAGCACCGAGCCGACCGCGATCAGCAGCCACGCGAAGTGCGCCGGGAGCGCGGCCAGCGGCAGGAACAGCAACGCCGCGCTCGGCGGGTACGTGAAAGGCAGTTCCAGCGCGGACTTCGGGTCGAGCGCGAGCAGGGGCTCGTAAAGCGGCTGTCCGCGCAGCACGGCCAGCGCACCGGCGCGGTACACCGCGCTGTCCACCCCGAGCGGTGCTCCGCCGAGCCAGCGGAAGACGGCGAGCCCGGCCAACGCGGCGATCACCACGACGACAATGTTTTTCTCTTGGCGCACAAGGGAAAGCTAGGGAGACGAGTGCCCCGGAAGCGTCGGTCCGCGGAGCTGTCTTCGGCTGCTCCCCCGGTAGCGTGCCCGCGCGCGAGTGCTACCGGCGTATCACTGTCCCGGCACCACGAACTTCGCCTCGTAAGCCATGACCACGGCTTGTGCGCGGTCGCGGACCCCGAGCTTGCCCAGCACCCGGCTGACGTGCGTCTTGGCGGTCTGTTCCGCGATCACCAGCTGCGCGGCGATGTCCGCGTTGGACAGTCCGCGCGCGATCAGGCGCAGCACCTCGAGTTCGCGCGCGGTCAGCTCGGACAGCCTGCCGACGTCCTGGGTCGGCCGCCGCGTCCCGGCGAACCCTTCGATCACGCGGCGGGTCACCGCGGGCGCGAACAGCGCGTTGCCCGCCGCCACCATCCGGACCGCGACGACCAGATCGTCCAGCGGGGAGTCCTTCAGCAGGAACCCGCTGGCACCGGCGCTGAGCGCGCCGTAGACGTATTCGTCCGCGTCGAACGTGGTTAGCACGAGCACTCGTGGCCCGGCGTCCTCGCCGTCGCCGAGGATGAGCCGGGTGGCGGCGAGCCCGTCGAGGTCCGGCATCCGGATGTCCATCAGCACCAGGTCCGGGCGCAGCGCGCGGCACGCGGCCACCGCCTCGGTCCCGGTGGCCGCTTCGCCGACCACCTCGATGTCCGGCTGCGCGGCCAGCACCGCGCGAAAGCTCTGCCGGACCATGGTCTGGTCGTCGGCGATCACCACCGTCACCGCCATGGCTGTCCCCCTAGTCCAGCGGAACGGTCACGACGACGGCGAATCCGCCGCCGTCCCTTCGCTCCGCCGAGAACGTACCGCCGAGCGCCGCCGCGCGTTCCCGCATCCCGAGCAGCCCGTGTTTCGCCCGCCCCGCGGTGTCCTCGGGAGCGCGCGCGACGGCACCGGTGTCCTGCACGACGAGCCGCAGCTCACCTGGTCCGACGTGCACGAACACCTCGACCGGTGCGCCGGGCGCGTGCCGCACCGCGTTGCTGAGCCCTTCCTGGACGATCCGGTACGCGGACAATCCGACGCCCTCGGGCAGACCGCGGTAATCGCCGCGCAGCTCGAACCGCACGTCGGTGCCCGCCGCGCGGACTCGTTCCACCAGCTGTTCGATCTGCTCGGCTCCGGGCTGAGGCTCGGTCTCCTGACCGGCCTGCCCGGCCCGCAGCAGGCCGAGCAGCCGGCGCATTTCGGTCATCCCGTTGCGGGCGGTGTCCTGGATCGACTGGAACTCCTCGCGCAGCCCGTCGTCGAGGCTGGGGAACCGGTAACGCGCCGAATCCGCGCGCATGGCCAGCACCGACATGTGGTGCGCGACCACGTCGTGCAGCTCGCGGGCGATCCGGGCGCGTTCCTCCAGCACCGCGCGGCGGGTGGACTCCGCTTCCAGGTCGCGTTCGGCGCCGCGCAGCCGCGAAACCAGCCAGCCGAACGCCAGCGGCACCGCGAGCAGCACGGAGATCACGACCAGCTCGCCGCGCACGTTCGCCAGCAGGGCGCTGACCCCGGTGGAGATCAGCCAGACCCACGCCAGCACGCCCGGCCGGTGGTTGCGGCCGACCGCGGCGAACACGGGGATCGCCGCCAGCGCGAACCCCTCGGTCCACGGCCAGCCGAATCGGGCGTGGATCCCGTACAGCTGGTCCGCGCAGCCCACGAGGACGATCAGCACCCGCCAGGACCACAGCGGACGCACCAGGGTGAGGCCGACCGCGAACAGGGTCAGCGCGGCCGCCAGCACCCGCGCGCCCTCGGTCGCGCGGTCGGCCGGAAAGAACGCGAGCACCCCGGCGACGAGCGCCGCGAGCCCGGTGAGCGCCTGGTGCGTCCGGCCGGGCGCGACAACCGGACCGCCGCCGCCGGCTACCGCTTCTCCCAGCGCGCGTCCCGCCGCGACGAAGGGCGCGCTCGTGATCTTCATCGGCGGCGACCCTACCGGCCCGGACCGACAATTCCGGCCGCACGCGGCGAACCGCCCTTCCGAGGTCTCGCGAAATTCTCGTACTAAGCGTACGCTTAGCGCCGCTGCCGAACCGCTTTCTCGACGATGAGGAGATCCCCGTGACCGCTTCCCGTGTGGCCATCGTGACCGGCGCAGGCCGTGGCATCGGCGCCGCCGTCGCCCGCCGCCTCGCCTCCGACGGGTTCGCCGTCGGCCTGCTGGACCTCGACGAGGCCGGGGTCAAGCAGGGCGCCAAGGCGATCGTCGCCGACGGCGGCCGAGCGGTCGGCGTCGCGCTGGACGTCAGCGACGCCGAGCAGGTCGAGGCCGCGGTGACCCGCGTGGCCGAGGAGCTCGGCGCGCCGACCGTGCTGATCAACAACGCCGGCATCACCCGCGACAACCTGCTGTTCAAGATGACCGACCAGGACTGGGACTCGGTGCTCAACGTGCACCTGCGCGGCTCGTTCCTGATGACCCGCGCCGTGCAGAAGTACCAGACGCAGGAGAAGTGGGGCCGGATCGTCAACCTGTCCAGCACCTCGGCGCTGGGCAACCGCGGGCAGGTCAACTACTCCGCGGCCAAGGCAGGCATGCAGGGCTTCACCAAGACGCTGGCGATCGAACTGGGCAAGTTCGGCGTCACCGCCAACGCGATCGCGCCCGGGTTCATCGCCACCGACATGACCGCGGCGACCGCCGAGCGCGTCGGCATGAGCTTCGAGGACTTCAAGGCCGCGGCCGCCTCGCAGATCCCGGTGCAGCGCGTCGGCACGCCCGAGGACATCGCGAACGTCGCGTCGTTCCTGGTCAGCGAAGGCGCGGGCTTCGTGTCCGGCCAGGTCATCTACGTCGCCGGCGGACCAAAGGACTGATCCCGATGCGCGTGTTCTCCGATGTCGCCGAACTCGCCGAAGCAGTGGGCGGGCCCTTGGGCACGAGCGAATGGCACACCGTCTCCCAGGAGCAGGTGCAGCTGTTCGCCGACGCCACCGGCGACCACCAGTGGATCCACCTCGACGCCGAGAAGGCCGCTGCCGGCCCGTTCGGCACGACGATCGCGCACGGGTTCCTCACGCTGTCGCTGATCCCGGCGTTCCTGCCGGAGATCTACCGGGTCGAGGGCCTGAAAATGGGCATCAACTACGGCCTCAACAAGGTGCGGTTCCCACAGCCGGTGAAGGTGGGCTCGCGGGTGCGCGGGACCGCCGAGCTGGTCGAGCTGACCGACGTGCCCGGCGGCAAGCAGGCCGTGGTGCGCTGGACCGTCGAAATCGAGGGCGAGGACAAACCCGCCTGCGTCGCCGAGATGGTTTCCCGGCTCATCCTCTGAGCCCCCGCCCGCGCCCCAATGCGGCATTGGGTGCATCTGACGCACCCAATGTGGCATTCGGTGCGTCCCACGCACCCAATGTGGCATTGGGGCGACCGCCGACCCCGCACGAACTGGAGTCCTTCCGATGACCGAAACCGACCCGCCCGGCCTCGATCTGGCGAGGCTGCGCGCCCATCTCGACCGCGAGCGGCCCGGGCTCGTCTCCGGAGCCCTCACCGCGGAAGTGGTGCAGGGCGGGCGGTCCAATCTCACCTATCTCGTCTCCGACGGCACGCAGCGCTGGGTCGTGCGCCGTCCGCCGCTCGGCCACGTGCTGCCGACCGCGCACGACATGCGCCGCGAGTTCCGCGTGATGAGCGGGCTCGCCGGAACTCCGGTGCCGGTGCCGGAAACCGTTCTGCTGTGCGAGGACGCGGACGTGCTCGGCGCGCAGTTCTACGTGATGCAGTTCGTCGAGGGCACGCCGTACCGCACCGCGGAGGAGCTGGAGCAGCTCGGCCCGGAGCGGACGAGGGCGATCGCCGATTCGCTGGTGGACACGCTCGTCGACCTGCACGCGGTCGATCCGGAAGCGGTCGGGCTCGGCGATTTCGGCCGTCCGGAAGGCTTTCTGGAACGCCAGCTGCGCCGGTGGAAGAAGCAGCTCGACGGTTCGCGCAGCCGCGACCTGCCGGGCGCGGACCGGCTGCACGACCGGCTCGCCGCGGCGATCCCGGCGTCCGGCCCGCCCGCGATCGTGCACGGCGACTACCGGCTGGACAACGTGCTCGTCGACGGCGACGACCGGATCACCGCGGTGCTGGACTGGGAAATGTCCACGCTCGGCGACCCGCTCACCGACCTCGGCCTGATGATCACCTACGCGCAGCGGGACCAGCTCTCGCTGCCGATGGTGTCCAACGCCAGCAGCGCGCCCGGTTATCCGGGCACCGACGAGACGATCGCCCGCTACGCGCAGCGGTCCGGCCGCGATCTGTCGGCGCTGGACTGGTACGTGAGCTTCGCGTTCTTCAAGCTCGCGGTGATCCTCGAGGGCATCTACTTCCGCTTCCAGCAAGGCAAAACCGTCGGCGAGGGCTTCGACCAGATCGGCGCCGCCGTCGCTCCCCTGATCGAGCAGGGCGCCAAGACGCTCAGCAAGGAGAACTGATGGACTTCGCGTTCGACGCCCGCACCGAGGAACTGCGCGGGCAACTGCTCGAATTCATGGACTCGCACGTCTACCCCGCCGAGGCTGTTTTCCACGAGCAGCTGGCCGCGCGCACCGACCCGTGGTCGCCGCCGCCGGTCGTCGACGAGCTCAAGGCCGAGGCGCGCAAACGCGGGCTGTGGAACTTCTTCCTGCCCGGCGACCACGGCGCGGGACTGACGAACCTGCAGTACGCGCCGCTGGCCGAGATCACCGGCCGCAGCCCGCACCTCGCGCCCGCCGCGGTCAACTGCGCCGCGCCGGACACCGGGAACATGGAAGTGCTGACCATGTTCGGCAGCGACCAGCAGAAGAAGCAGTGGCTGGAACCGTTGCTGGCCGGGGAGATCCGCTCCGCGTTCGCGATGACCGAACCCGACGTGGCCTCCTCGGACGCGCGCAACATCGCGACCAGCATCCGGCGCGAGGGCGACGAGTACGTCATCAACGGGCGCAAGTGGTACATCACCGGCGCGATGAACCCGAACTGCAAGATCTTCATCGTGATGGGCAAGACCGATCCGGACGCGCCCGCGCACCAGCAGCAGAGCATGATCCTGGTCCCGCGCGACACGCCGGGGCTTACCGTCGTGCGCGGCATGCAGGTGTTCGGCTACACCGACGGCGACCACGGCGGGCACGCCGAGGTGCTGTTCGAGGACGTGCGGGTGCCCGCGGAGAACCTGATCGCCGACGAGGGTTCCGGGTTCGCCATCGCGCAGGCCCGCCTCGGGCCGGGCCGCATCCACCACTGCATGCGCGCGATCGGCATGGCGGAACGCGCGCTGGAGGCGATGTGCCGCCGCACGCTGTCGCGCGAGACGTTCGGACGTCCGATCGCCGATTCCGGCGTCGTGCAGGACTGGATCGCCGAGGCGCGCGTGCGGATCGAACAGCAGCGGCTGCTGGTGCTCAAGACCGCGTGGCTGATGGACACCGTCGGCAACCAGGGCGCGCACACCGAGATCCAGGCGATCAAGATCTCCACCCCGCTGACCGTCGAATGGATCCTGGACAAGGCGATCCAGGCGCACGGCGCGGGCGGCGTCTCGCAGGACTTCCCGCTCGCGGAGATCTGGGCCGGGGTGCGCACGCTGCGGCTCGCCGACGGTCCGGACGAGGTGCACAAGCGGTCGCTGGCGCGGCGCGAGCTGAAGAAGTACCGGACGGAGGCGGGCAAGTGACCGCCGAGGAGCTGCGGGCGCAGGTCGACACGTTCCTCGCCGCGCACGATCCGGCTTCCTTGTCCACTGTGGACTTCCTGCGGGCCCGGTTCGACGCCGGGCTCGCCTGGGTGCACTTCCCCGAGGGACTCGGCGGCCAGGGCGCTCCGCGTGCGCTGCAGGGCGAGGTCGAAGCCGCATTCGCCGCTGCCGGCGCGCCGGACAACAACCCGCGCCGGATCCTCATCGGGCTCGGCATGGCCGCGCCGACCATCCTCGCGTTCGGCACGGAGGAGCAGAAGGAGCGCTACCTCCGTCCACTGTGGACCGGCGAGGAGGTCTGGTGCCAGCTGTTCAGCGAACCGGGCGCCGGCTCCGACCTCGCCGCGCTGGCCACGCGAGCGGTCCGCGACGGCGACGACTGGGTCGTGACCGGGCAGAAGGTGTGGACGTCCAGCGCGCATCTCGCGCAGTGGGCCATCCTCGTCACCCGCACCGACCCGGACGTGCCGAAACACCAGGGCATGACGTACTTCCTGTGCGATATGACCGCACCGGGCGTCGAGGTCCGGCCGCTGCGGCAGATCACCGGCGAGGCGGAGTTCAACGAGGTCTTCCTCACTGAGGTGCGGATCCCGGACGCGCAGCGGATCGGCGCGGTCGGCGAGGGCTGGAAGGTCGCGCAGACCACGCTGATGAACGAACGCGTCGCGATCGGCGGCACCGCGATGCCGCGCGAGGGCGGCATGATCGGGCTGGTCGCTAAGACGTGGCGGGACCGTCCGGAGCTGCGCACGCCGGAACTGCGGGACCGGCTCGTGCAGCACTGGGTCGAGGCGGAATCGCTGCGGCTGGCCGGGATGCGGCAGCGGCAGCAGCTCGCCGTGGGCGCGCCGGGTCCGGAAGGTTCGGCGATGAAGGTGGCGTTCGCCGAGCTGAACCAGCAGCTGTCCGGTTTGGAGCTGGAACTGCTCGGCGAAGAGGGCCTGCGCTACGAGGACTGGACGATGCGCCGTCCGGAACAGGTCGACTTCTTCGGCCGGGACGCCGGGTACCGGTACTTGCGCGCCAAGGGAAACTCGATCGAGGGCGGTACCTCGGAGGTGCTGCGGAACATCATCTCCGAACGCGTGCTGGGGCTGCCGTCCGAGCCGCGGGTGGACAAGGACGTCGCCTGGAAGGACCTGCCGCGATGAGCACGCCGGACCTGCTGTACTCGGATGTGGAAGAGGACCTGCGGTCGTCGGTGCGCGCGCTGCTGACCGACCGGGCCGGGCCGACGGCGCTGCTGGCGCGGGTCGAAACGGACACGCCGTACGACCTGGCGCTGTGGAAGACGCTGGCCGCCGATCTCGGTGCGGCCGGGCTGATGGTGCCGGAATCCCTTGGCGGACATGGCGCTTCGACGCGCGAGGTCGCGGTCGTGATGGAGGAACTGGGCCGGAGTGTCGCGCCGGTGCCGTACCTGGGCAGTGCAGTGCTCGCGACGGCTGCCTTGCTGGCCGCGGGTTCGGACCTGCTCCCCCAGCTCGCTTCCGGCTCGGTGATCGGCGCTCTGGCGGTTCCTTTGTCGACCGCTCCGGGTGCTGCTTTCGCTTCTGCTGTTTCGTTTCTCGACGGAACCTTGTCCGGCCGGGTGTCCACAGTGGCCGATGCTTCGGTCGCCGATCTGCTGATCGTTCCGGCTGTCGGCCCTGATGGCCCTGGCCTTTACTCCGTGGACGCTTCCGCGGCGACCGTGACCGAGGCCGTGTCGCTGGATCTGACTCGCCGGGTCGCCGATGTGACTCTCAATTCCGTTGCCGCACAGACGATTTGCACCGGTTCCGCTGCTGCCGAGGCTTTGGACAGCGCCCTGACCACTGCGGCTGGGCTGCTGGCTTCGGAGCAGACCGGGATCACCGAGTGGGCGTTGACGGAGACTGTCACGTACCTGAAGGGGCGGTACCAATTCGGCCGTCCGGTCGGGGGTTTCCAGTCGCTGAAGCACCGGTTGGCGAATCTGTACACGGAACTGGTCAACGCGCGGGCCGCGGCTCGGTACGCGGCGGATGCGCTGGCGACGGGGAACGACGTGCCGATCGCGGTGTCGGTCGCGCAGGCCAGGCTGTCGCCGATCGCGGTGCACGCGGCGGAGGAAGCGATCCAGCTGCACGGCGGGATCGGGATGACGTGGGAACATCCGGCGCATCTGTATCTGAAGCGGGCCAAGAGCGACCAGATCGCTTTCGGTACTCCCGGACGCCATCGGGCCCGGCTGGCTGATCTGGTGGATCTTCCCGCCTGACGGTTTTTGTCGGTGGCCGGGGTTACCGTGATCGGCATGGACGAAACCCCGGCCGCCCTTGCGGCCCGGCATGGATGACCCGTCCCATGCTCCGGCCTGGGCCTACGAACGACCCGAAATCCATCCCCCGGATCCGACGTGGGCTTCACGGGGCACCGCGCTGTGCGCTGAGATCGCGCGGCTGCTCGCGCCGTGGCTAGCTCCCGGGCAGGTGGAGCACGTCGGCTCGACAGCGGTGCCCGGTTTGGCGGCCAAACCGGTGCTCGACGTGATGGCCCCGATGCGGGACCTGTCCGCGGAGACGGTCTCGGCGGTAGTGCCGGTGCTTTCCGCTGAGGGCTGGTGCTTCGTACCGCCGGAACTGGACGTCGCGGCACCGTGGCGACGGTTCTTCGTGCTGCCCGATGCGGAGGGGCGGCGTCGGGTGGCGCATCTGCACCTGCTGCCGGAGGGACATCCACGGTGGCAGGCACAACTCCGTTTCCGGGACGCGCTGCGGGCGGATCCCGGGTTGGCCGAGGAGTACGCCGAGGTGAAGCGACGGCTTGCCGGGGAGGTGGCTGACCGGGAGGTGTATACGGCGGGGAAGACGGAGTTCGTCCTGCGGGTTCTGGGCGGTTGAGGGCTGTCTGCTGTGGCTCGTGCGAGTCTCGCTGTTCGAGCCCGGAACGGTCGCGCCCCCACCGCGCGACCGTGCCGACCTCTGCGCCGAGCTCCTCTGCGCCGAGCCCTCTGCGGTCGAGGGTGCTCCGGCGATCATCCCGCCGCGCCCTGCGCCCTCCGCGACTCCTGTGGGTCGCAGCCGCCGCACCGCGCTCGCTCTGCCCGCCCCTGCGCCGTCGGCAGCCCCCGCGAATCGCAGCCGCCGCACCACGCCACCGCGTTCACCCCGCCCCAGCACCACCTGCGCAAAATCGCGGCCGCCACATCGCGCGCTCACCACCGCGCCCTCCGCAACCCCCGCGAATCGCAGCCGCCAGACGACACACTCCAGCAACCGCGGCAATCACCCCGGCCCGCGCTAACCTCTCCGGGCTGCCGCGGCGCATCTGTCCAGACCGCCCTCTTCGCACCGTTCCGTCCCGAGCCCATCCCGGACCCGCCGCGGCCGCAACCTCGGCTCAGCCTGACCTCTGTCCCCCTGCGCCAGAACTCAGCCCAGCCAGTCCGCCCGACCGGATGCGGCTCCCCGGCATCGCCCGGCCGCTCCGAACCCCACCGAGCCCACCCGGTCGCGGAGCAGGTGGCGACGAGGCCGCACCCCTCGGAACGGCGGCCTCGTCACCGGCCTGGACCAGCTCAGCCGTGGTACCCGGCCACGATCTTCGTGAACGCGTACTTCGGCTGCGAGATTCCGCTGCACTCCCCGCCGCCCGAGCAGTCCCGGTTGGTGGCCCAGAAGGTGAACCGGCCGAGGTGGTGGCTGGAGGCGTAGTCGCGGATCGCGGTGAAGTCCGACACCGAGACGACCTCGCCGGGGTTGTCCGTCTTGCCGTTCATCGACGAGAGGCCCGCGTGCCGGTACGCCGTGGCGCTGTCCCAGCCGAACGTCGACTTCAGCTGCCCCACGAGACCGTCCACCGCGGACTTCGTCTTGCCCGCCATGTCGCCGCCGCTAGAGAAGTCGAACGGCATCACCGACCACACGTCCACCGGCGCGCCGATCGCCTTCGCCTGCTTGATCAACCGCTTGCCCCAGTCGTTCGGGCCGGACGTTTCGGTGCCGATCGTGATCACGACGCGCACGCCGGGGTTCTTCTGCTTGGTGATCTTGACCGCGTTCAGGATCCGGTCCTGCACCGTCGCGTTCTCGAACTCGTCGGTGTTCTCGATGTCGAGGTCGATCGCCTTCAGGCCGTACGCGTCGATCACCTTCTGGTACGCCCCCGCCAACGCCGAGGCCGACGAGCACTTCGCGCCGAGTTTCGTGCCGGACCAGCCGCCGAAGGACGGGATGACGTCGCCGCCCGCGTCGCGGATGGACTTGATCAGGGTCTTGTCCGAACCGGTCAGCGAACGGTCGCCGTCCCACTTCGGGTTGCACGAGCCGTCCGACAGCATGAACGCGAGCGTGAACGTCTTGATCCCGGTCGCGGACATCGCCGCCGACGCGCTGGTCTGCCCCGCCCACTGGTACAGGTACGGCGAAGCGAGCACCGGGTCCGGAGCGGCCGCCACCTGCGGAGCGGACGCGGGCGCGGCCGTGGCCACCCCGGCCGCGGTCGCGAGAGCCGCCCCTGCCGCCGCCGCGAGCGCGGCCAGCCGACGCACTGATTTCATCGTGTTCCTCCCACGAGCACCACGGAACACCTCCGGTTTGAGGCGGCGGGATCAACCCGGGAGGAGTGCACCCGGAAGGGTGCCGTCACACACTGGACTAGACCAAATCGGCGTGTCAAGAGCCGCAGCCCGAACGGCGCACCGGACCGGAAACACCGCGCCCGGCCGGTTTTCCCCCGGCCGGGTGGGGCCGAAAGTCAGGGGCGGCCGGCGGCGGTCCCCTCGCCGAGCCCGTCGGAGAAGTCGTGGTCGCGGGTCTCCGGCAGGGCCAGCACGCACAGGAAGCTGAGCACCCCGAGCACGACCAGCACCAGGGCGACCGGCACCGTCGAGCCGGTCGACGCCCACAGATCGGTCGAGATCAGCGGCACGATCCCGCCGCCGATCACGCCCGCGACGCTGTACGCGATCGAAGCGCCGGAATACCGGTACCGCACCCGGAACAGCTCCGGCAGGAACGCGCCCATCGGCCCGTACAGCATCGCGAAACACGCCAGGCCGCCGACGAACCCGAGCGTCAGCAGCACCGGGTTTCCCGTCTGCAGCAAGGCAAAGAGCGGAAACGCCCACACTACAACGGAAACCGCGGCCGCCGCGCTCAGCCGCCTGCGGCCCCATTGATCGGACTTCATCGCGAACACCAGCGTCGCCACGCCCATCACGGTGGCGGCGATGAGCAGGCTGATCAGGACAGTGGTGCGCGGGATGCCGAGCGTGGTCGTCGCCATCGAAAGACAGAATGTGGTGACAGTATAGAAAAGCGCGTGCGCGAGCACGAAAGACAACGTCGACAGCACCAAAACCCGCGGCTGTTTCCGCAGTAGTTCGAAGAGCGGGACTTTCGCCTGTTCGGCCTTGTCCAACGCGGCCTGGAAAACCGGCGTCTCGGCGATCTTGATCCGGATATAGAACCCGACCGCCAGCAGCACCGCGGAGAACAGGAACGGCAGCCGCCAGCCCCAGGACAGGAACTCGGCGGGCGGGAGCACCGCGTCCAGCAGCAGGAACAGCAGGTTGCCCAGCACGAATCCGATGGCGGGGCCGAGCTGCGGGAAAGCCGAGTACAGGCCGCGTTTGCCCGGTGGTGCGTATTCGGTTGACATCAGCACCGCGCCGCCCCATTCGCCGCCGAGGCCGATGCCCTGCACGAAGCGCAGCACCACCAGCAGGACCGGCGACCAGATGCCGAGCGTGCCGTAGTCCGGCACCAGCCCGACGGCCACTGTGGACAGTCCCATCACCAGCAAGGACGTGACCAGCATGGACTTGCGGCCGATCCGGTCGCCCCAGTGTCCGAAAAGGATCGCGCCGACCGGGCGCGCGACGAATCCCACCGCGAAGGTGCCGAGCGAGGCCAGCACCCCGGCGGTCGAGGAAAACGTCGGGAAAAAGACCTTCCCGAACACCAGCGCCGCCGCGGTCCCGTAGATGTAGAAATCGTAGAACTCGATGGCGGTGCCGATGAAACTGGCGGTGGCGATGCGCGACATGTCGGTGCGCGCGGGTGCGGTCATTCCGGCTCCCTGTTCTCCCCTGCGGCTCGGTGCTGCCCCGGGAGAATATCGGGTCACGCTTCGCCGGGCAGCTCCTCCATTTTCCGCTGCAGCTTGTTCATCCCGCCGAGCCAGCGGTCGGTTTCGGTGGCGCGCAAGGCATAGAAGTCCGCGACCTCGGCGTGCGGCAGCACCAGGAACCGGTTCTCGGCCATCGCGGCGAACAACGCGTCGGCCACCTGCGGCGGGTCGATCGCGCTGGCGCCCATCAGCAGTTTGCCGCGTTCGCCGGTCTCCTCGAGCATCGCGGTGCGCACGCCCTGCGGGCAGATCGCCTGCACGGTGATGCCGCGGTGCCGGTAGGTGGCCGACAGCCATTCCGCGAACGCCAGCGCGCCGTGCTTGGTCACCGAATACGGAGCCGAGCCAAGGCTCGTGAGCACGCCCGCCGCGGACACCGTCGCGACGAACCGCCCCTCGCCGCGCTCCAGCCACGCCGGCAGCAACAACCGGGCCGCGCGGACGTGCGCCATCACGTTCACGTCCCACGCCAGCGACCACGCGTCTTCGTCCGCGTGGGCGTCACCGAACGGCGCGACCCCGGCGTTGGCACAGAAAACGTCGATCTCACCGAGCGTTTCGCGGGCGGTGTCGATCAGGTCGGCCACACCGGATTCGCTGGCGACGTCACCGGCGAACGACGTGCCGCCCACCTCCGCCGCGACCTCGGCGGCGCGGTCCCCGTCGAGGTCCGCGACCACGATGCGAGCCCCGTCCGCCGCGAACCGCCGCGCCAGTGCCGCCCCGATCCCGCCACCACCGCCGGTGATGACGACTCCGGCGCTCACAGACCGCCGCCGAGCGTCACGCCGCCGTCGAGCACGACCGTCTGCCCGGTCATCCAGCCCGCCTCGCCGGACAGCAGGAACGCCACCGCGCCCGCGATGTCCTCCGGCACCCCGAGCCGCTTCATCGGATACGCCGCGGCGACTTCTTCCTCGCGCCCCTCGTACAGCGCGGTCGCGAACTGCGTCTTGACCACCGCCGGAGCCACCGCGTTGACCCGGATCTTCGGGCCGAGTTCGGCGCCGAGTTCCTGGGTGAGCCGGATCAGCGCGGCCTTGCTGACGCCGTACATGCCGATGCCCGGCGAGGTGCGGATGCCCGCGATCGAGGCGACGTTGACCACCGCGCCGCCGTGCTCGCCCATCCACGCGTCCCGCGCGACGCGGATCCACGACAGCGGCGCCACGACGTTGACCGCGAAGATCTTGCTCGCGGCGGCCGGGTCGACGTCCAGCGTGGGACCGTAGACCGGGTTGATGCCGGTGTTGTTGACCAGCATGTCGAGACTGCCGAACTTCTCGACCGCGGCGGCGACCGCCTCCTGCTGATGCGCGGCGTCGTCGGCCTTGCCGGGCACCGCGATCGCGACCTCGGGCCCGCCGAGCTTCTCGACGGCCTCCGCGAGCGGCTCCGGCTTGCGCGCGGTGATGCACACCTTCGCCCCGCGCTCGACCAGCCCCTGCGCGATAGCCAGCCCGATCCCCCGGCTGGCCCCGGTGACCAGGGCAACGCGATCCTTGAACGACTCCACCACACCGTCTCCTTGTCCGCCGCTGGACAGCCACCGCTAAGCGACCGCTTAGTCGCAGGATAACGGCGAGGCTCGCTTACGCAACCCTGGACCGTCGCCTCGGCCGTCACAACGCGGCGGGTCACTGCCGTCCGGACCCTGCGTATTCACCGACCAGCGGCGCTCGACAACACGCCCGCCTGCAGTTCTGGCGACATGCCAGGGACAGCGAAACACAGATGTCGTTGACTGCTGGCGCGTCGGCTGAGTGAAGCAGATCTGCCCCCGACGGACTCAGCGCTGGCCCCTCGCGCAACCTCGAACCGCATAGCGACCACAGACAGTGACCGCCGTCGCGACCCTGTGCGTTCGCCTGGCCGGGAAGTCCGGGCGAAGGATTACTTGCCGAAACCCGCGGTAAGACCGGTGACGAGGTAGCGCCGGCCGAGGATGTACAGCGCGAGGACCGGCAGGGTGGAAAGGACGACCGCGGCGAGGACCGCGGGGATGTTGACCCGGAACTGGCCTTGGAAAGCCCACAGCGCCATGGGAAGCACGCGCTGGTCGGCGCTCTGGGTGAGGATGAGCGGGAAGAGGAATCCGTTCCACACGTTGAGGCCGTCGTACACCGCGACGGTGACCATCGCGGGTTTGACCATCGGCAGCACCAGGCTGATGAGCATCCGCCCGTGCCCGGCGCCGTCCACGCGCATCGATTCGAACAGCTCGTTCGGCACGTCGCGCAGGAAATTGGCCAGGACGACCACCGAGAGCGGAATCGCAAAGGCGACCGAGGGCAGCACGACCGCGAGCAGAGTGTCGTAGAGGTGCGCGCGCGTGATCAGGTAATAGATCGGGATGATCGTCGCCTGCAGCGGGATCGCCAGGCCTAGCAGGAAAATCTTGTACGTGGTCGCGGAGAACCGGGTCCGGCCGCGCACGATGTAGTAGGCCGCTAGAAGCGATACTGCGACGGTGATAACCACAGTGCCTGCCGTGACGACCGCACTGTTGATCAGGTAGCGCAGGAAGCCGTTGTCCAGGACCAGCCGGTAGTTCTCGAACGTGGGATCGGCGGGCAGCGACAACGGGTTGGCCCCGAAGAACCCGCTCTGGCCGCGCAGGCTCGTCACGACGATGTAGTACACGGGCACGAGAACGACGAACAGCCAGGCGAATCCGGCGAGCCCGCCGAGCACGTTGGGCCTGCTCCTGGCCATCACACACCGTCCTGCTGGCTGCCGCGGGAGAAGCGGGCGAACCGGGAGAGGCCGAGCGACAGCGCCAGCCCGGCGACGACGAGCAGTACGGCCAGAGTGCTCGCGCGGCCCATGTCGTTGTTGGAGAAACCGTTGAGGTACATGTCCAGCGGCAGGAACCGGGTGGCGTTGCCCGGGCCGCCGCCGGTGAGCACGAAGACCAGGTCGAAATAGGTCAGCGAGCCGACCAGCATCAGCGTCGAGGAGGTGACGATCGTGTAGCGCAGCTGCGGCAGGGTGATGTGGAAGAACTGCCGGACCGGGCCCGCGCCGTCGATCTGCGCGGCTTCGTAAAGCTGCGCAGGGATCTGCCGCACGCCCGCTTGGTAGAGCAGCGTGTGGAACGGCATGAACTGCCAGCCGATCACGAAGATCACCACGTACAGAGCCAGTGTCGGCTCGCCGAGCCAGTCCTGGGAGAGCCAGTCGGCCCCGAAAGCACGGCTCATCCCGAAGTTCGGGTCGAGCAGGGCCTTGAACGCGATCGCGATCGCGGCCGAGGACAGCAGCAGCGGAAGGAAATACAGCACGCCCAGCACCGCGCGGTACCGGCCGCGGCCCGCGGTCAGCACGCCCAGCAGAAGCGAGACCGGCGTCTGGAACAACCAGCTCGCCGCCATCACCTGCACGCTGAGCCAGAGCGCGTGATAAGTAGCCGGGTCGCTTAGCGTCGCCGTCCAGTTGCCCAGCCCGGTCCAGACGGGGTCGGCGATCCCGTCCCACTTCATCAGGCTGAGCACCGCCACCCCGCCGAGCGGGAGCAGCGCGAAGATCGAGAAGAACGCCAGCGCGGGAACGGCCGTCAGCGGATGCGGTCCGGCGCGGCCGGGCGTCGCGGCGGACCGCGGCCGCTTCCCGGACCGCTCCCGCACGAGGGCAGCGGACACCGTCACTTCCCGACCGTCGCGTTCATGTTCGCCGAGAACTGCTCGGGCGTGATCTGCTTGAGGAACAGCTGGTCCAGGTTGTTCAGCAGCGCGTCCGCTTGTCCGGGGGAAAGGGCCTGGTCCCAGGAGAGCTGGAAATTCGGCGCGTTCCGCGCCAGTCCGTACACATAGGACAGATACGCCGGGTCCGGCGCCTTGGCCAGTTTGGCCTCGATCCCGTTGACCGGCGGCACCGCGCCCCCGGCGAGCAGCGCGTCGACGTAGGCATCGTTCATGACGCCCTCGCGCAGGTATTTCACCGCCGCCTGTTTCTGCGCGTCGGAGGCGTGCGCGGACACCGACCAGAAGTTCGCCGGGTTCCCGACGATGTCCGCCGGATCGCCCTTCCCTCCCGGCACGACCGGGAAGCCGACGTAGCCGAGTTTGCCCGCGGCGAAACCGGGGTCGGCTTCCTTGATCGTGGGGAACGCCCACGAACCCATCAGGTACATCGCCGCCTTGCCGGTGTAGAGCAGGGCGAGGTCCGCGTTGCTGTCGGTGCTGATCGAATTGAACCCCTTGGCGAACCCGCCCGCGTCGACGAGCTGCTGGATCTTGCGGTTCGCGTCCAGGATCGCGGGATCGGACCAGGCGCCCGGCTTGTTCGCGGCGATCGCGGCGAAGACGCCCGGCCCGCCGATCCGGTCGACCAGGTACTCCTCCCACATCAGCTGCGGCCATTTGCTTTGCCCGCCGAGGGAGAACGGAGCGATCCCGGCGGCGGCGAACTTCGGGACGAGCGCCATCAGCTCGTCCCAGGTCTTCGGCGGCTGCGCGCCCACCCGGGCGAAGAGATCCTTGTTGTAGAACAGGAAAACCGGCTGCATGCTGTTGTTCGGCACGGCGTAGGTCTTTCCGTCCAGCACCCCGGTTTTCGCCACCGAGGGCAGGAACCGGCCGGTCAGCGCGGGGTCCTTCCGCACCTCCGGGGTCAGATCCATGATTTTCCCGGCCGCGACCCAGGATTTCAGCATCCCGCCGTTGCCCCAGCTGAACACCAGGGTGGGCGCCTGGTCGGCGCCGACGGCCGAGCGGATCTTCTGCTTGTACGCGTCGTTGCCGAAGAACTGGCCCTCGACGCCGCCGCTGGCGAACGAAGCGCGGAACACCTGCTCGTCGCCGCCGGTCAACGCCCATGCCGTCGCTTTCCCGCCGGCCGCGGCCGTGGGCCCGCTCGTGCCGCACGCCGCGGTCAACGCCAGCAGAGCCGCGAACCCGGTCGCCGCGAGCGTCGTCCGCGTCCCGCGGACCGTCCGGCGAGTACCCAGTTTCATGATGCACCTTCCGCTCCGAAGGTTCGAAAAGTTTCGAAAACTTCTCGTAGGCTGGCCGAAATCTAGGGTAGTGATTCGGGCCAGTCAAGTGCTAAATTCCCTTTTCATAGCCAACAATCATGGTTCGAAACATTTCGAAAAGAGGGAGCCTGATGCCGTCCCGCACTGGCGCGAGGCTCGCGGCGGTCGCCGAAGCCGCCGGCGTCTCGCTGCCGACCGTCTCGAAGGTGCTCAACGGGCGGTCCGACGTGGCCGCGCGCACCCGCGCCCGAGTGGAACAAGCGTTGCGGGAGGCCGGATACGTGCCGCGCAGCGGGAGCCGGAACGCCCCCGCGACCCGGATCGTCGACGTCGTGTTCGACGATCTCGTCAGCCCGTACGCGCTCGAAGTGCTGCGCGGGGTGACCGCCGCGGGCACCGAACTCGGCACCGACGTGGTGGTGAGCCGGATGCCCGAAGCGGTGCCCGGCGGCCCGCTCAGCCCCGAGGACCAGTGGACGCACCGGCTCAAGGGCAACGGCCGGGCCGGGCTGATCGTCGTGACCTCCGAACTCTCGCTCGCCCAGGTCGAAAGCTTCGAACGCGCCGGGCTGCCGCTGGTGGTCATCGACCCGATCAACCTGCCGAGGACCGAGGTCGCCAGCGTCGGGGCGACGAACTGGTCCGGCGGGATCGCCGCCGCGGAGCACCTGCTGAGCCTCGGGCACCGGCGCGTCGCGTTCGCCGGCGGGCCGGTCGGAGCCTCCTGCAGCCAGGCCCGGCTGCACGGGTACCGCGCCGCCCTCGACAACGCGGGCGTCGCCTTCGACCCGGAACTGGTGTGCCACGGCGACTTCGGCCACCCGGCCGGACTGGAGATCGGAAACCGCTTGCTGGCCATGGAAAATCCGCCGACCGCGGTGTTCGCCGCCAGCGACGCCACCGCGCTCGGCGTGCTGGAAGCCGCCCGGCGGCGGGGATTGCGGGTGCCGCAGGACCTGAGCGTCGTCGGCTTCGACGACACCATGCTCGCCGGCCTCGCCACCCCGCCGCTGACCGTGATCCGGCAGCCGCTGCACGACATGGGCCGGGTCGCGCTGCGCACCCTGCTCAAGCTGATTTCCGGGCAGACGCTCGATTCCCACCACGTCGAACTCGCGACCCATCTCGTCGTGCGCGAGTCGACCGCCCCCGCAGCCGACCGAGGAGCACGATGAGCCGCTGGCACGACCGGACCCTCTCCCCCGCCGAACGCGCGGACGCGCTGCTGGCCGGGATGACGCTCGAGGAGAAGGTCGCCCAGTTGGGCAGCGCGTGGCCCGGCAATCAGGAGATCAGCGGGAACGTCGCCCCCATGCAGGACGTTTTCGCCCGCGGCGAGGTCCCGTTCGAACAGGTGCGCGCGGACGGGATCGGGCACCTCACCCGCCCGTTCGGCACGGCGCCGGTGAGCGCGGCCGACGGCGTCGCCCGGATCACCGCGCTGCAGCGCGAAATCGTCTCCGAGACCCGGCTCGGCATCCCGGCGATCGTGCACGAAGAGTGCCTCACCGGCTTCACGACCCTCGGCGCCACGGTCTACCCCACCGCGCTCGCCTGGGCAGCGACCTTCGATCCCGGTCTCGTCGAGCGGATGGCCACGGCCATCGCGGAAGACATGCGCGCGGTCGGCGTGCATCAAGGGCTTTCGCCCGTGCTCGACGTCGTGCGCGACTACCGTTGGGGCCGCACCGAGGAAACCCTCGGCGAAGACCCGTACCTCGTCAGCATGCTGGGCACCGCTTACGTCCGCGGCCTGGAGAAGGCCGGGATCATCGCGACGCTGAAGCATTTCGCCGGCTACTCCGCGTCCCGGGCGGCACGCAACCACGCGCCGGTTTCGATCGGGCCGCGCGAGCTGCGCGACGTCGTCCTGCCGCCGTTCGAGATGGCGGTGCGCGACGGCGGGGCCCGCTCGGTCATGAACTCCTACAGCGACCTCGACGGCGTACCCGCCGCGGCCAGCGAAGCGCTGCTCACCACGATTCTGCGCGAGGAATGGGGTTTCGACGGAGTCGTCGTCTCCGACTACTGGGCGATCGCGTTCCTCAAGAGCATGCACCGCGTGGCCGCCAGCGCGGGTGCGGCGGGCGCGCTCGCGCTGGCCGCCGGAATCGACGTCGAACTGCCGGACACCCTGTGCTACAGCAAGGAACTGACCGAGCTGGTCCGTTCCGGGGAGGTCCCCGAGGCGCTCGTCGACCGGGCCGCGAGCCGGCTCCTGCGGCAGAAGGCCGAGCTGGGCCTGCTCGACGCGGACTGGGCGCCGCGGGCCGAGCCGGTCGATCTGGATTCACCGCGGAATCGAGCCCTCGCCCGGGAAATCGCCGAGAAGTCCGTCGTGCTGCTCGCCAACGACGGCACGCTTCCGCTGTCCGCCAGGGCCGCCGGGAAAATCGCCCTCGTCGGGCCGTGCGCCGACGACCCGCTGGTCTTCCTCGGCTGCTACTCCTACCCCAACCACGTCCTGCCGCGTCACCCGGAATTCGGCCTCGGCGTAAGCGTTCCGTCCCTGGCCGATGCGCTGCGGCTCGAACTGCCCGCGGCCGAGATCGCCCTGCGCCAAGGCTGCCCGATCCTCGACGAGGACCGCTCCGGCATCGCCGCCGCGGCGAGCGCCGCGGAAGCCGCCGATGTGTGCGTCGCCGTCGTGGGCGACCGGGCGGGCATGTTCGGCCTCGGCACCTCAGGCGAGGGCTGCGACGCCCCCGACCTGAGCCTCCCCGGCGTCCAGGACGAACTCCTCGACGCGCTCCTGGCGACCGGCACCCCGGTCGTGGTCGTGGTGGTGTCCGGCCGTCCGTACGCCCTCGGCCGCCACGCCGGCCGCGCCGCCGCTCTGGTCCAGGCGTTCCTGCCGGGCGAGGAGGGCGGCGGCGCCGTTGCCGGGATCCTGTCCGGCCGGACCGCCCCGTCCGGGAAACTGCCGGTGCAGGTCCCCCGCGTGCCCGGCGGCTCGCCCGGCACCTACCTGGCTCCGCCGCTGGGCCGCGACAGCGCGGGCATCAGCAACCTCGACCCGACCCCGCTGTTCCCGTTCGGCCATGGCCTGTCCTACACCACGTTCGCCTACTCGGACCTGCGGCTGAGCGCGTCCGAGATCCCCACCGACGGCGAACTGTCCATTTCGGTCACCGTCCGCAACACCGGCGAGCGCGCGGCGGACGAAATCGTGCAGCTGTACCTGAACGACGTGCACGCCCAGGTCACCCGCCCCGTCCGGCAGCTCGCCGGCTTCGCCCGGGTGCCGCTCGAGGCGGGCCGCGCCGCCAGGGTCACGTTCGCGCTGCACGCCGACCGCACCAGCTTCACCGGACTCGACCTGCGCCGGATCGTGGAGCCCGGAACGATCGAGGTCCTAGCCGGCCCGTCCGCGGGCGACCTGCCCTGCACCGGCCGGTTCGAACTCACCGGCCCGGTCCGCGAAGCGGGCCACGACCGCGTCTTGGTCACGCCGGTGTCGATCACGCCGCTTCCTGGGTGACCGCAGCGCGCCGGGCAGCGCGAAAATCCGGGCCCGCACCGGGTCAGCTTCGGGAAAAGCTTCAGTACACAGCCCAAAGATCAGATGTAAACCCCGCCGTCGTCCGCCTAGCACCTTCCCCCGGCAACCTCGCCGATCAGGCACGCATCCGTGCTGCAAAGCCAGTTAGGCACCTCCGGACACCACCCGGAGAGCTCCTTGACGACCGATACGCCCTCCTGCATAGTCTCCTAGACATCGGATGTCCTGGCGTACAGAACGTCCGATGCCTGGTCAAGGAGGACCTGAATGGCCAACCGCCGCCTGCTGAGCATCGTCCTGTCCGCCGTCGCCGGGTTTGGCGGAACGCTCGCCCTCGGCCCGCCAGCTGCCGCGAGCGGGCCGCCGCCGATGACCGTCTATGCCGCTCCCGGCGTCGACGCACCGCCCGGAAACCCTTGCACCCAGCCGCGTCCCTGTTCGCTTTCGCAGGCACAGCAACGGGTCCGGCATCTTCTCGGCACCGGCGTCGGCAACCACCGCGACATCGTGGTCAAGCTCGCCGGCGGCTCCTACTACCTCTCCGCTCCGCTGGCCTTGGGTCCGCAGGACTCCGGGCGCAACGGCCACACCGTGACGTGGCAACCCGCGACCGACGCCGCCGTGACGATCAGCGGCGGCCGGCCGTTGCGTCCGGCCTGGCAGCCCGCCGCGCCCGGCAGCAAGATCATGGCCGCGGCCCTCCCGGCCGGGCTGGACTTCGACGGCCTGTTCGTCGACGGCCAGCGCCAGATCCTGGCCCGTTACCCGAACTACGACGCCAGCGCGGCCCGGCTGCAGGGCTCGACCTCGCTGGCCGACCTCCAACGGGAATCGGCGAAGTGGGCGGACCCGTCGACCGCGCTGGTGCGCGCGATGCACTGCGGAGACTGGGGATCCGTCTCGTTCACCGTCAGCGGACGTACCGGCGACGGGCTCGCTCTGCACTACGTCGGCGACAACAACCGGCCGCAGGACTGCGGGCTGACGAAGGGCAACGGGCCCGGCCGGATCGGGCCCGCGATGGCCGAGAACGTCAAGGAGGAACTCGACGCGCCCGGCGAGTGGTTCTACGACCGGGCGAGCGGCCAGCTGCTCTACTACCCGCCGGAGGGGACCGATCTTTCCGCCGCGACGGTCGAAACCGCCGAGCAGGATCAGCTGATCACCCTCGCCGGGACCTCGGCCGCCGACCCCGTCCACGACATCACGCTGCGCGGACTGCACTTCACCGCGACTCACCGCACGCTCTTCGACAGCCCCTTCGAGGCCGACGCGAAGGGCGACTGGGCGGTGGTCCGCAAGGGCGCGGTATCTCTGAAGAACGCCGCTGACATCTCAGTCACCGGGTCGTTCTTCGACCAGCTCGGCGGCAACGGCGTCTTCCTCGACAGCTACAACAAACACAACACGATCAGCGACAACAAGTTCGCCTCCGACGGCGCCACGGACGTCCAGATCGTCGGCTCGCCGAGCGCGGTGCGGGACTACTCCGGCAACTACTACGACAACGTCGCGGTCACCGACACCGCGCCGGGGCCGAAGACCGACGACTATCCCCGCGACATCGTCGTGCGGAACAACCTCATGCAGAACATGGGCCGGTTCGAGAAGCAGTCCTCCGGCGTCAACATTTCCATGAGCGCGGACGTGACGGTCGACGGAAACACCGTTTCCGGCAGCCCGCGCGCGTGCCTCAACATCGAGGACGGCACGTGGGGCGGACACGACATCAAGAACAACGATCTCTTCAACTGCGTCGAGGAAACCGGGGACAACGGGTCCGTCAACGTGTGGGGCCGCGGCCGGTTGTGGGCCAGCTCCGGCAACAACACCCTCGCGCCGGGCACGAGTTACGAAGGATCCACCGGCACCGCGCTGACCGACGCCCAGGCCCGGAGCCTGATGAAGCTGGACGTCGTCCAGCCGATCACCATCCAGCACAACCGGTTCTGGCACGCCGGGGACTGGGCCATCGACCTCGACGACGGATCGTCCAACTTCCGCCTGCTGGACAATCTCGTCCTCAAGGGCGGAATCAAACTGCGCGACGGCTACGAGCGCACCGTGCGGAACAACCTGCTCGTGGACGGTTCGGTCTACGAACAGGTCAGCCACTCCGACTGCGGCGACGTCATCGAGCACAACATCACGCTCGGACCGCAGGCGTACAACAACGTGCTGAACAATCCGTCCACCGCCAAGTACGGCGTCGACCGCAACCTCTTCTGGAACGACAGCTACCCGGTCTACGTCAATCCCGACGGCAGCGGCAACGAAGCACTCTCCGCGGACGGCGCCACGATCAACCCCCAGTCGGCTTGGGTCCGCGCCGGCATGGACCCGCATTCGCTCGTCGCCGACCCGAAGTTCGCCGCGGCCGACCCGCTCGGCAGCTACGATTTCACGGTCGCCGCCGATTCGCCCGCGCTCGGCCTCGGGTACGCCAACTTCCCGATGACCGGCTTCGGCGCCTCGGGCGGGCCGCTTCCGCCCAAGGCGGTCTTCGCTTACGGCCCCGGTTCCGGCGGGCCTAGCAACGGGATGATCGTCCAACCCGAAATGCTGATGGGCGCCACCGCCACCAACATCCCGTCGCTCGCGGTCCAGTCGTCGCTCGGCTTGACCAAACCGTACGGCCTCTACCTGCCCTCGGTGCCGCAGGGCAGCTACGCGGCGCAGAACGGGCTGCGGACCGGCGACGACATCACCGCTGTCAACGGCACTCAGGTGACCGATGATCGCAATACTTTTTGGCTCAGCTACAACAAACTCGCACCGGGTACGCCGATCACGCTGACCGTGCGGCGCGGGCAGGCCGATGTCACCGTTCGCCTGGACAAGACGCGGGAATCGGAGCTGCTCAACAACACGTCCGGCGTCGTCTACACCAACACCGGTGCCCCGTCGACGGGATGGCTCTGGCGCGGCAGTTCCGCGGGCGGCGCGAACTCGTATCTCGACGATATCTGGGCGACGCAGAACGTCGGCGATTCGTGGAGTTTGACGTTCTACGGCACCGGGATCGACATCATCTCCGAAACCAACACCGACGAGGGCGACGTCGACCTGGCCTTGGACGGTGCGCCTTATCGGACGGTCAGTTTCGTCACGCCGACCCGGCAGTACCAGTCGACAGTCGCGAGTGTCTCCGGTCTGCCGCCGGGGGTGCATACCGTTACCGGCACGATGAAGAACGGCAGTTACCTGATTGTGGACGCTTTCCGGACTCATCCGTAGCTGACCTGCCGTGCGCGCGGTGCCTCGCTGGCATCGCGTGCACGGCACTTCCGTCAGAGAGTCCACAACGGACAAAAGCTCACCGCACCCGCAGCCGTCGTCGGGCGAAAACCAGCGCGCCCAGGCTCAGCACCGCCAACGCCACCACGTAATAACTCGGCGCCAGATTGCTCCCCGTCACCTGGATCAGCCAAATCACCACCAGCGGCGTGAACCCGCCGAACAACGAAGCCGTGATGTTGTAACTGACCGACAATCCGGTCGCACGGGTCCGGGTCGGGAAGACATCGGCCATCATCGTGCCCAGCGGGCCGACATACCAGACCTTGACCAGGCCGATCGCGGCCATCACCGCCGTCATCATCGCGAACGTCGGCTGGCTGTTCAGTGCGAGGAACAGCGGGAAGATCGCGAGCAGCATCGCCGAGCAGGCGGCCGCCATCAGCGGGATCCGGCCGGTCCGGTCCGACAAGCGCCCGGCGACCGGGGCGAGGACGGTCAGCACGATCTGGGTGACGATGGTCGTGGTGAAGGCCAGCGATTTGGGCAGTCCGAGGTTGCGGATGGCGAAGGTCGGCATGTAGATGATGAGGTAGCTGATCGCAGTGGACACCGCCATCGCGCCCATCGCGACCAGGATCCGGGTCTTCTGCGAGCGCAGGACTTCCCGCAGCGGCGCCTCGGCGGCGTCCTCCTCGAACGCCGGGGATTCCTCGACGTGCCGACGGATGTAGTAGCCGATCGGCGCGATCAGCAGGCCGAAGGCGAACGGGATCCGCCAGCCCCACGATCCGAGCTGCTGTTCGGTGAGCACCGCGCTCAGCACCGCGGCGAACACGATGCCCAGCAACGTGCTCAAGCCCTGGCTCGCCGCGCCCCAGCTGCCCATGAATCCGCGGCGTTTCCGGTTGCTCTCCACCAGATACGCGGTCGCGCTGCCGAATTCGCCGCCCGCGGAGAAGCCCTGCAGCAGGTTGGCGAACACCAGGCCGATCGGGGCCGCGATGCCGATCGTCGCGTAGTTCGGCATGATCGCGATCAGCAGGGAGGCCACGGCCATGATCCGGATCGACCACACCAGCGCGGCTTTGCGGCCCGCGCGGTCGGCGTAGGAGCCGAGGATCATCCCGCCGAACGGGCGGATCAAATACGCGACCGCGACGCTGGCGAAAGCCAGCATCAGCGAGACCGCCGGGTCCGTCGCGGGAAAGAATTGTTTTGCCAGGACGTCGGCGAACAGGGTGTAGGCCCCGAGGCTGAACCATTCCAGGGTATTGCCGATCGTGGCCGCGAGCACGATCCGGGACGAGCGCGGCGAGGGGGTGTTTTCGGTTCTGACGGCAGGGGAATCGGGAGCAGGGATCGACATGGTCGCCTCCGGGGCGGTGCGTTCGGCGTCATTGGTGAAGCGCGGTTCCGGGCACACCGGCCCGGACCAACCATGTGCGCGGGAATTCAGCGAAGCTTGCCCAATTCGAGCAGGACATTCGCGGCGGCGGTGATTCCGGCGTGGAACCGGGCGAGTTCGAAATTCTCGTTCGGGCCGTGATTGTGCTCGTCGACGTTGGCGAGCGGGATTCCGTAACAGGGCAGGCCGAGTCCGTCGGACAGCGCGGCGATCGGCAGGCTGCCGCCCATCGCGGGCACCAGCACCGCCGGACGGCCGGCGGCCGCGCTGACCGCGTCGGCGATCACCGCAGTGTAAGGCGATTCCGGCAGCGTCCGGGACGCTTCCATCCGCCCGCCCGGCACGTGCAGTTCGGCGTGCGGAAGGTGTTCGGCGAGGTGCGCGCGCAAGGCTTCGATAACCGTCGAGGCGCGCTGGCCGCCGACCGTCCGGATGTCGCAGCGGGCGACCGCGACGGCCGGAATGACCGTGCGGTGGTCACCTTCGTCCAAACAGGACAGTGAGTTGATGCTGAAGGTGGGCAAGGCCAAGCGGTCGTTGAAACCGACGCCGTCGGGCACATCCATCCGGTCCAGCCCGACTTCGGCGAGCGCGGCGGGAACGTCGACCGGGAGCGCATCCAGGGCGTCCCGTTCCGATGGGCTCAGCGGAACCATGCCATCCGCGATTCCCTTCACCAGCACCTCGCCTTCGGGCGAGCGCATCGTCGACAGCAGCCACACCAGTTCCCACGCCGGATTCGGCGCGACCCCGCCCCAGTTCCCCGAATGCAGCGCGGCCGGTGCACCGTGCACCCGGATCTCGAACCGGACCGCACCACGCACGCCGAGGCTGACCGTCGGCTCGCCGCTGTCGTGCACCGGACCGTCGCTCCACAGCACCAGATCCGCGTCCCACTCGTCGCGCAGGCCAGCGAGCGCGGATTCCAGGTTCGGGCTGCCGATTTCTTCCTCGCCGTCGAGCAGAACGGTCACGCTGCACGGCAGTTCGCCGGTCTCGGCGAGCGCGCGCAAGGCAAGCAGTTGCGCGAGGTGCTGCCCCTTGTTGTCCCCCGTGCCGCGCCCGTACATCCGGCCGTCCCGGACGCTCGCCTCGAACGGCGGGCTTTCCCAGGCCGCGAGCGGTCCGGCGGGCTGGACGTCGTAATGGCCGTAGATCACCACGTGCAGCGATCCGGGCGGCCCGTCGGCGCGGCCCACCACCAACGGCCAGCCGCCGGTCTCGACCCGCCGCGCTTCGAGCCCGCTGCGCCGCAGCAACTCGCACGCGAACTCCGCCGCCTCCGCCATGCCCTCGCCGGTGGCGCTCACGCTCGGGACGGCGATCCACTCGGCCAGCTCCGCCTCGTGCCGCTCCCGGTACTGCTCGACGTACGACTCGATGCGGCGCACCCGACCTCCAGTGATTTCACTTTCTGATATCGATGCCATCGAAGCAAATCGGCTAAGCTGCTGTCAATGGACGACCGTCTCCCGCGCCAAGCGACCGCCGACGACCTCCGCGCGCTCGCACACCCGCTGAGCTGGCGGATTCTGCGGCTGTGCCTGGATTCCGCGTGGACGAACCAGCAACTGGCGAAGCGGCTGCAGGAGTCGCCGGCGACCGTCCTGCGCCGGGTCCACGCACTCGCCGAAGCCGGTTTCCTGGTCGCCGAACCGGCCCGCCGGAGCGACCTCGGTGCCTGGGAACGCCCCTACCGGACGACGCGGCGGACCTGGCACCTCGACCTCGACCAAGCAGGCGATCCGGCACTGACCGCACGCGTCGAACTGGCGACCCTGGACGCCCACCGAGCCGAAATGCTCGAAGCCGACCCCACGTCGATCCAGCAAACCCGCCGCGGCGTGGTCCGGCTGAGCGACGAGGCCGCGGCCGAACTGCAGTCGCGATTGGACGCACTGCTGGACGAGTTCGTCGCGCGCGAGGAACCGGCCGGGCGGAGGCATTCGTTCCTGTGGAGCGTGGTCGAACGCCCCGGAGAGCCGGATATCGCCGAAGACTGAGGCGCACGTCACATCCCTTTTGTCTGATTACCGGGCTCCCCCGCGCAGCCATGCTTCAGCTCCGAAACGCACTCGACCGTGAGGAGCTGGCATGACCGGCAGCGAAACCTTCCCGATGGCGCGGGCGGCTGGATGCCCCTTCGCCCCCGCCCCTGGATTGACGGCGCGGCCACCGGTGTCGCGGGTGCGGCTGTGGGACGGCAGCGAGCCCTGGCTGATCACCCGGTATGCCGATGTCCGTGCCGTGCTTGCGGATCCGCGCGTCAGCGTCGATGTCGCGCAGCCTGGTTTTCCGCACACCAACGCGGTCAGCAAGGCCCGGGACGCGCGGATGAAGACTCTGATGCAGATGGACCCGCCGGAGCACACCGTTCAGCGGCGGATGCTCGCCTCGGAATTCACCGTCCGGAAAATGGCGGCGTTGCGGCCGCGTATTCAAGAGTTGGTGGACGACCTTCTTGACGGAATGCTCGCGGGGCCGAATCCGGCCGATTTGGTCGAGGCGTTCGCGATGCCGCTGCCTTCCCTGGTGATCTGCGAACTGCTCGGCGTCCCCTACGCAGATCGCGACTTCTTTCAGGGAGTGGCTCGCACGCTCGTCATGGACGACCCGGACCCGGCGCGTGCCGTGGCTGCTAGCGAAGAGCTGAATGCGTATCTGGAAGACCTCGTTGGCACGAATTCCGCCGGGGCGGGCTTGCTCGGCAAACTGGCCCCCGCGATGGCTCCGCGCGAGATCGCGGTGCTGGGGCAGCTTCTGTTGGTGGCGGGTCACGACACCACCGCGGCCATGATCGCGTTAGGCACAGCCGTGTTGTTGACGCATCCGGAGCAGTTCCACGATTCGGCGGATCCGGTGGAGGAACTGTTGCGCTACTTGTCGATCACGCATACCGAGGCGCGTCGCGTCGCCTTGGCGGATCTTGAAATCGGCGGGCAGGTGATCCGCGCGGGCGAGGGCATCATCGCGGTGAAGAGCACCGCGAACCGGGATCCGCTGGCCTTTCCGGATCCCGATCGCTTCGACCTCCACCGGTCCGCCCGGCATCACGTCGCGTTCGGTTACGGGCGGCACCTCTGCCTGGGTGCGCCGCTGGCGCGGGCGGAGTTGCAGGTCGCGTACTCGACGTTGCGGCGACGGGTGCCGACGCTGGCGCTGGCCGTGCCGCTGGATCGCTTGGAGTTCAAGGAGAACGCGATCTTCTACTCGGTGCGCGAACTGCCCGTCACGTGGGCGAGCACGTTGACCACATTGCCGCCTGGATCCTCGACGAAAAACCGTCGCACGCCCCACGATTCGTCGGTCAACGGATAAACCACCCGCAGCCCGCGCCGGACCGACTCGGCGTGGGCAGCGTCGACTGCCTCGGGGGTGCCGAGATCAATGCCCCAGCGAGGGACGGGGTCGGTGCTTCCGGGCGGGAGGACGAGCACCTGCGCGGCCGGGTTGTCGCTGCTGCGGAGGCCGAGCGCGGGATGGTCCATGGCGACGTCGAGTCCGAGGACGTGGACGTAGAAGTCGCGGGTCGCGGCGTCGGCGATGCCTTCGGAGTAGGCGATGATGCGTTCGATCACCCGGTGAGCGTCGCAGATCCGCCGGGCGCGGGTCTTGGAGAAAGGGGAGCTAGCTGCCAGCGGAGTAGGCGATGCGGCGGTGCCGTCCGGGGCGTTGGACTCGCCAGTGCCGTCCGCGCGACGAGGACCGGCCGGAGTCGCGAGCTTCCAGCGCGACGTGACGCTCCGCGAACTGTTCGGCGGTGATGCTCATCAGAACGGGGTACTTGACCTCCCCGCGCAGCAACTCGGCGTCGCGGAGCCGGCCCTCTTCCCGGAAGCCCAGCTCGCCGTGCAGCGCCAGCGAGGCGAAGTTGCTGCCGTTGACGCTCACCTCGCACGCCCGGTACCGGCACCGTTCGAACATGAACGCCAGCAGCAGCGCGACCGCGTCGGCGGCGTAACCGCAGCGGCGGTGCTGCGGGCCGATGCCGACGCCGTAGCTGAACCGGGCGGAGAACGGGTCCGTTTCGACCCACACGGAGCCGACCAGCGTCCGGTTGTGCAGGGTCTCGATCGCGAAGTGGAAGCCGTCCGGGGAGGAGTGGCCGCGGTGCGTCGCCCAGTGCCGGTAGCCGCCGACCTGCGGATCGCGCGCCCGGACCGAGTCCCGGTCGAATCCGGCGAGGGTGCGCTGGTCGCCGGGGCGGACCTCGCGCAGCCGCACCTTCCGTCCGACCTCGTCGACCCGCCACGGGGCGACGGCGCCGGACCCGGGCCGCCGAGACGCATTCGTGATCATCGGGAGTGATGGTACCGGGCCGCGCCCTGGCGCGTTCCAGAGAATCCCCCGTTCGGTTCCCGGCTTGGTTACTCGCCGCAGTTTCCCTTGGTGGGCAACGGTTTGTCCGGGTCGAACTGGCCCGGTGCCCGGCTCATCGAGGGACCGCCGTAGTCCGGGTCGCTGAACGCGGGCGCGAGGTCCTCGGGGTTGCCCGTGCGGCACGCGATGCTGGTGTAGAACCCGCCGCCGTCGCCGGTCCACAGCCCGCGGCTGCCCGGCGCCCACCGCGGGCCGCTGCGCAGGACGTAGTCGCGGTCGACCCGGACGAACGGTTCCAGATCGGCGGGGCCGTAGACGACGCGGCTGCCCGGGTCGAAGGCGTAGGCCACCACGTAGGAGACGTGCACCGTCAGCTCGCCGGATGCGCCGGGGCGGACGGTCATCTTTCCCGTCATCCGCGGCGGTACGGGAAGCAGGTGGTAGCCCTCGGCGAAGTAGGTCACGTAGCCCTGGACGTGGGCTTCCAGGTCCTTGCGCGCGTCCGGGGCGAAGAGACCGACGTACCCGGACGGATGCCGCCCGACCTGGGTGTCCGGGTCGAACTGCGCGACCTCGACCGCGTGCTTGACCTGTTCCTGCGCCTCGCCCACCTGCTTCGCGGAGAATGTGCCGACCTTCGCCGGGGCCGGGATCTTCAGTCCGGCGATGCCCTCGGGCCAGTTCTGCGCCGGGGTGTCGAGGAACGGCCGGGTCAGGTCGACGTGCCCGGAGTCCGGGAGATCGGTCGGCGCGGGTGCGGTGGTGGTCGGCACTGGTGCGGCGGGAGTGCTCCCGGCGACCTCCTCCGCGCGCGTCCCCTGCTTCCACAGGTAGAAACCCGCCGCCGCCACAACGATCACCACCGCGCCCCAGATGGCGGCCAGCCTGCGCCGACGCGCGCGGCGGCGGCCGTGGCGCAGGCCGGTCCAGGCTTCCTTCTCGGCGTGCCGCTGCCAATCCGGGTCCATCAGGTCCGGATGGCTCTCGATGTCGTGCTCGTCCACGTGCCCCCGCCTGTCTCGTCGATCTCGCATCGAAAGATCGACAACCGCGAGCAGGCGTTACGAGCGGCCGGGCTTCGCAATCATTTCGGAATCCAAGCGGGGTTAAATCAATTTGCACGGAATGTCGGCATTCTCGTCGAGATGATACGAAGCGCACACGCGGTGGTAACCGTCCGCGATCACCAGGTCGTCGGCCGTCTCGAACCCGGGGTGGCCGTGCCCGCGGACGAGCAGGACCGGCGAGAGCGCTTTGCCGTCCTTGACCTTCTCGAGGTCCTTCGCGACGTGCGCGTTGTCCTCCGGGAGAAGCTTCAGCCTGCTGGCCCGGAGGATGTCCTTCGCTTTGCGGTGCGTCAGTTTCGCGTCTTTCAGCTGATCGACCAGACGAGTCGCGATGTCCTCGGGTGCGACCAGGGTGAGATAGTCGAATGCCGCCGGATAATCGTGCTCGTCCGGTTCGTCTTTCCAGTGTTCCTTCACGACGCCTCCCTCGATTCGACGGGAGCCATTGTCGTCCGGTCGCGGGCGGACGGGCCAGGTCCGAAGCGGTACGCGTCAGCGGCGGATCAGCCCCTGCGCCTTCCCCGCCGCCACCGCAGCGGTCCGGGAATCCACGCCGAGCTTCGTGTAAATGTGCACCAGATGCGATTTCACCGTCGCCTGGCTCAGAAACAGCCGCTTGCTGATCTCCAGGTTCGACAATCCGTCCGCGACCAGACCCAGCACCTCGATTTCCCGCGGCGACAACGCGGCCGCCGGGGTGCGCATGCGGTTCATCAGCCGGTGCGCGACCGCGGGAGCCAACACGGTCTGTCCGGTGGCGGCGTTGCGCACCGCGGCGGCGAGGTCTTCCGGCGGGGCGTCCTTCAACAAGTATCCGGTCGCGCCTGCTTCGATCGCGGCGAGGATGTCGCCGTCGGTGTCGTACGTCGTCAGGACCAGCACTTTCGGCGCGTCGGCCGCCGCAGTAATCGCCGCGGTTGCTTCGGAGCCGTGCATTCCGGAGCCGAATTGGAGGTCCATCAGCACGACGTCCACGCCTGCCGCCAGCCGCACGGCCTCTTCGGCGGAGGACGCTTCGGCGACGACTTCCAGGTCCGGTTCGGTTTCCAGGACGGCGCGCAATCCGGCGCGGACGACGGGGTGGTCGTCGGCCAGCAGGAGGCGGATCATCGCGGGTCCACGGGGAAGCTCACGGCCAGCGCGGTGCCGTTGCCGGGCGACGATTCCACCGTCCACGAGCCGCCGAGGGAGCGGGCGCGGGCCCGCATCGCGGGCAGGCCGAAGCCGCTGCCGCCGCGCACTTCCTGCGGGTCGAAGCCGATGCCGTCGTCCACGGCGTCCAGGGTGATGCTCGTGTCCATGTAACTCAAGGTCAGCTCGGCGCGGCCGGCCGCCGCGTGCCGGACGGTGTTGGCCAGCGCCGACTGGGCGATCCGCAGCAAGGCGACCTCGTACGCGGTCGGCACGTCGAACGGGGTGCCGCTGAGGTGAAAGTGGACAGTCAGGCCGGAACGCTGTTGCGTGGTCGCGCACAGGCGTTCCAGTGCCGCGGGCAAGGACGCGCCTTCCAGTTCCACCGGGGCCAGTGCGTAGACGAGGCGGCGGGCTTCGGTGAGGTTGTCCTGGGCGGCTTGCCGGGCTTGCGTGACGTGCGGGACCGCGGCGTCGGGACGGTCCGGCAGCGCGCGCTCGGCGGCGCGGAGCAGCAGGTGGATGCTCGAAAGACCCTGTGCCAGCGTGTCGTGGATTTCCCGCGCGAGGCGTTCCCGTTCGGCCAGCACGCCCGCGGAGTGTTCCATCGCGGCCAGGTCGTTGCGGGTCTCGCGGAGCTCCTCGATGAGCTGCCGCCGTTGCTCGCTTTCGCGGTAGAGCACCTGGTAGCCGAGCACGGTGGCGATCGCGACCGCCGCCCCGAGCGCCGGGCCGATGATCACGCCGACGCTGAATCCGCCTTGGTGGCGCGTGAAACCGGCGATCGCCAGCACCGTGGTCAGCGCGACGACAGCCGGGCCCCAGCGCGTCGGCAGCAGGTGCATTTGCAGGAAGTACAGCGGGAAAGCCAGCCACACCCCGTCGGGCGTGAGCCACAGCAGCACGAGCCACGCGACGCCCAATACGGCCAGCCACCCGGCCGTCGCGCCCGGCAACCGGCCGACGCGAGGCAGCAGCGGGCCCGCGGTGTAGACGCCGCCCATCACCAACGCGCCCGCCAGCACCGCGGGCGCGTGCGGCACCCCGTCGGCGAACGCGCGCGCGACGGCGAGCACCAGCAGCCCGGCGAGCAGGAGGTGCAGGCAGACGCGCAGCACGCGCAACGGCCGGTCGAGGGTGTGCGGGTTCACGAAAACGGCTACCTCCCCCGCCGATTGTCCGGGTCCCGGGCGGAATCCGCATCAATCGAAAGGTTGAGCGGCGAGTGCACCCATCGATTCCCGGGAGACCGTCCGCGGCGCGATGTCCCCGCGCCCCGGCCGGACGACGCTGGGAAGCACACCGAGAAGGAAGGGACGCACATGTTCGTCGCGTGGCGGGATCTGCGCTTCGCCAAAGGGCGGTTCGCGTTGATGGGAACCGTCGTCGTGCTGATGACGTTGCTGGTCGGGCTGTTGTCCGGGCTGACCGCGGGGCTGGCCGCGCAGAGCACGTCCGCGATCACCGGGTTGAAGGCCGACCACCTGGTCTTCGCCGAACCCGGCAGCGGATCGCTCTCGTTCGGACAGTCCACAGTGACCCGCGTGCAAGCCGAGCAGTACGCCCGGGTCCCGGGAGTGACCAGCGCGGAGCCGATCGCGATCAGCACGGCCAGCGCGGCGGTCGGCGAGCGCACCGCGACCTTGGCGGCGTTCGGAGTCCAAACCCAGCGCCCGGGCACCGTGGTGCTATCCACCGATGCGGCTGACGCGTTGAAGGCCCGCGAAGGCGATCAGCTCACCTTGCAAGGCCAGAAGGTCACCGTGTCCGCCATCTCCGGCGACGCGTCCTACAGCCATCTCCCAGTGGTGTGGACGCACCTCGCCGGTCCAAACGCGACAGTGCTCGCGGTGACCACCGACCCGTCCGCCGATCTCGCCGCCGCGGACGCCCGCCTCGGCACCCGGACCGTCACGAAGGACGACGCGTTGTCCGCGATCGGTTCGTATTCGGCGGAAAACGGCTCGCTCCAGCTCATGCGCGGCTTCCTGTTCGTGATCTCCGCGCTGGTGATCGGCGCGTTCTTCACCGTGTGGACGATCCAGCGCAGCCGCGACATCGCGGTGCTGAAAGCGCTCGGCGCGACCACGAAGTACCTGCTGCGGGACGCGCTCGGCCAGGTTGTCGTGCTGCTGGTCGGCGGGACCGCGCTCGGCACCGCGCTCGCCGCCGCGCTCGGAGCGGTCGCGTCCGGGACGGTGCCGTTCGTGCTCAGCGCGGGCACCTTGCTCGGCCCGGCGGCGGTGCTGGTGGCCCTTGGGCTGCTCGGCGCCGCGCTCGCGGTCCGCCGCATCACGTCCGTCGACCCGCTGACCGCCCTCACCTCCGGAGCGCACTGATGAGCCTGCACCTGTCCGGCATCACCCTCACCTACCCCGACGGCGATTCCCGCCTCACCGCACTCGACCAGGTCGACCTCCACGTGCCCGCCGGGAGCGTCGCCGCGGTGGTCGGACCGTCCGGGTCCGGCAAATCGAGCCTGCTGGCCGTCGCCGCGACGCTCATCCGGCCTGATCGCGGACGCGTGGTCGTCGGCGGCGTCGACACCACCGAGCTGGACCGCGCCGCGCTGGCGGAACTGCGGCGCACCAAGATCGGGATCGTGTTCCAGCAACCGAATCTGCTCGCGTCGCTCACCGCGGCGGAACAGCTGGAAGTCATGGCGCACCTGAGCGGAACGCCGCGCCGCGAGGCGGCGAAACGGGCCGCGGAGTTGCTCGACGCCGTCGGGCTGGCCGATCGCGCGACGCACCGGCCAGGCCGTCTTTCCGGCGGACAGCAGCAACGGGTCAACATCGCGCGCGCCTTGATGAACGAGCCCGCCGTGCTGCTGGTCGACGAACCGACGAGCGCGCTGGACCAGGACCGCGGCGCGGCGGTGATCGATCTGCTCACTACGATCACGCATCAACAGGCGACGGCAACCGTGCTGGTCACCCACGACCGCTCCCACCTCGAAGGGGTCGACTCGGTGCACGAGGTCGTCGACGGACGGATCCACCAGCCGGCCCGGGCCGGCGCCGAGGAGAACCGATGACGAAGAAGATCTACTGGGCCGCCGCGATCTACACGATCCTCGGCCTGCTCGGCGGGCTGTACTACCGCGAGCTGACCAAGGCGGAGCACTTCACCGGCGAAACCCAGCTGTCCATTGTGCACACTCACCTGCTCGCGCTCGGGACGCTCGTGTTCCTGATCGTCCTGGTGCTGGACAAGGTGTTCACGCTCTCGGCGACGAGGTCGTTCGCGCCGTTCTTCTGGATTTACCACGCCGGGATGCTCGTCACGGTCGGCGGAATGGTCGTGCACGGCACGCTCACCGTGCTGGGCAAGGAATCCGGCGCGGCGATCGCCGGGATCGCCGGGCTGGGGCACATTCTGCTGACGGTCGCGTTCGTCCTGTTGTTCGTCGGTCTCCACGGCCGCATCTGGAAGCCCGCCGAGTCGAAGGCGTGACGTGAGGGGAACCCTCAGGGAATCAGAGTCCCTGAGGGTTCCCCTCACGTACTTACTGGCGGCGGAAGGTGAGAGCCGCGAGGATGGCGCCAACCAGCGCGATCACCGCTGAACCGACGAAAGCGACCGAGTAGCCGTTCGTCAACGCCGCCGGGTCGCCGAGCGCGCCCGCGCCAGACGCAGCCGCCAGTGCGGTCATCACGGCCAGCCCCAGCGCCGACCCCACCTGGTAGCCGGTGTTCACGATCCCCGACGCGAGGCCGCCTTCCTCAGGTCGAGCCGCGGAAATCGCCGTGCCGAGCGACGGGATGAACGCCAGCGACATCCCCAACGCCGCGACCAGCGAGGCGGGCAGGACGTCCACCCAGAAGCTGCCGTCCGCCCGCACCAGGGCGAGCCAGCCCAACCCGGCCGCCAGCAGCAGCAACCCGGTGACGATGGGCGGCTTCGGGCCGAACTTGCCGATCACCCTCGGGGCCAGGGCGATCATCCCCACCATGATCAGCGCGGTCATCGGCAGCAGCGCCGCACCGGCCGGGAAGGCGCGGAAGCCGAGCACCTGCTGCAGGTAGAGGTTCAGGAAGAACCACATCGGAATCCACGCCGCGCCAAGGAAAACCTGCGCCAGGTTCGCCGCGCCGAGCCGCGGGGCGCGGAAGACCGACAGCCGCATCAGCGGAGTGCGGGCTTTCGCCTGCCGGACCACGAAAACCGCGAGCAGCGCGAGACCGGCACCGAGCGCGATCCACGTTGCTGCCCAGCCCGCTTCCGGAGCGCGGACGATCCCGTACACCAGCGTCCCCAGGCCGAGTGTGACGGTCAGTGCGCCGAAAACGTCCACGGTGCCGCGGGTTCCGGCCGCTCCGCCGGGCAGCACTGCGCGGGTGGCGAACAGCGCGAGCACCGCGATGGGCACGTTGAGGTAGAAGACCCACGGCCACGAGAGGTACTCGGTGATCACTCCGCCGAGGAACACCCCAGCGGTACCGCCGGCCGGAGCCGCCGCGCCGTACAGCGCAAGGGCTTTCGTGAGTTCCTTCGGGTTGCTGCCGAAGAGCATCATCAGCAGCGTCAGCGCGGACGGGGCGACGAGCGCGGCTCCCGCGCCCTGCACGATCCGGCCGGCGAGTTCGACCGGCACGTTCCCGGCGGCCCCGGCGAGCACCGAACCGGCCAGGAGAATCGCCCATCCGGCGGCGAAAAGCCTTCTGGCGCCGAACAAATCCGACAGCCGTCCGCCGAGCAGCAGCAGGCCGCCGAAGGCGATCACGTAAGCGTTGAAAACCCAGGACAGCGTGCTGGGCGTGAAGCCGAGGGCGTCGCGCATGCGCGGCAGGGCGACGCCGATGATCGAGGTGTCCATGATCACCATGAACTGGGCAAGGGCGATCAGTCCGAGCGCCCACCAGCGGAGGGTGTTCGGCCGGGTTTCCGGGGCAGCAGTCATCGTCTTTCGCTTTCTCTTCAAGGGGAACGGCAGCACGGCATGCGGCTGCTCAGGCGGCGTCGAGGACGAAGGCGGCGGTGCGCACGACGCCCTCGGCTTGGAAGTCGAGGTACAGCAGGTAGCGGCCGGTCGTCGGGGCCTCGGCGTGGAACCGGATGTCCGGACCGGGTTTCCCGTCGTCGAGCGCGTGGATGTGCAGGTAGGCGAGGTCGCCCTGACGCAGCGCGACCAGGTGCCCGAACGACCCCAGGTACGGCTCCAGATCGGTGACCGGCTGCCCGTCCCGGGTTACGCGCGCGGTCAGCATCGTTCCGGTGCCAGCCGCTAGCGCGCCTTCGAGAGTCACCTCGTAGCCGTCGACCTCGCTCACCGCGATCGGTTCCGCCGCCAGCGGCTGGTAGTCACCGGCGACCTCGACCGTCCGCGACAGCGTCACGCTCTCGCCGCCCGCCGGGGTCAGGTCGGTGAAGACGCGGTAGGTGCCTGCCGCGTCCCAGGTCCACGGGATCGCCCAGACGCCGGTTTCCGGGTCGAGCACCGGATGACGGTGCCGGAAATGCGCGCCGTCGCTGCGGACCACGATCAGGTGCAACTGCTTGCCGTGCGCCTCCTCGTACTTGGTTACCGGTTTTCCGCCGGCAGTGGCGACGGTGAACGAAAGCTCGCCGTCCTCCCCCGCTCGAACCGGGGCGCGCACTGCGCCGAGCTGGACCTCGCCTGCCGAAAGTGCGGTGCCGTTGACGTTCATCGGGCTCTCCTTCGCTCGTTCTCGACGGCACGAACTTTATACCCCATGGGGGTATTCGGAAGTGTGTCCTGGGTCTCCTTCCGGGCGACCCCGGCCCTTGTCTCGGGCTGAGACCGGCGTTACGCTTCGTCGACGGCGGTGCGCCCGCACCGTCCGTTCCGTTCGCTCTCGAGGAGGTGCGCGTGCTTCTGACTTCCGGACAGCTCGCCGACCTCCGTCAGCGCACGCGCCAGTCCGCTTGGAACAAGGGGCGCGTCGCGCACGGCTGGCCAACGCGGCGCTGAGCGGTCTCCGCTCGGTCACGCTCCGCGCACGGGATCGCTTTCCCGTTGCCGCTCTTCCCCACGGTCCCCTGACCTGCGCCGACGCGGCGCGTCGGCGGCCGTGGCCCCAGCCGAGAAAAGACGAGAGGAACTCCGATGGTCGACCCCGAGGTGACCGTCAACGGGAAACGCACCGCGATCGGCGCCGTTCCCGTGCACACCACGGCACTGGACTGGCTCCGCGGACAGGGCCTGACCAGTTGCAAGGAGGGCTGCGCCGAAGGCGAATGCGGCGCGTGCGCGATCCTGGTCGCGCGGCCCGGCGTCGAATCCCCGACGGACCTGGTCGCGATCAACGCGTGCCTCGCCCCGGTCGGATCGCTGGACGGGCAGGAAGTGTGGACGGCCGAGGGTCTCGGGTCCACTGAGGACTTGCACCCGGTGCAGCACGAAATGGCCGTGCGCGGCGGATCCCAGTGCGGGTACTGCACTCCCGGGTTCGTCTGCAGCATGGCCGCCGAGTACTACCGCGGCGACCGCGCCGCGACCGGCGACGAGCACGCGCCGAACGGCTTCGACATCCACGCGCTGAGCGGAAACCTCTGCCGCTGCACCGGATACCGGCCGATCCGCGACGCCGCGCACGCGCTCGGCGCTCCCCCGGCCGAGGATCCGCTGGCGCAGCGCCGCACCTGCCGCGCGCCGGAACCCGTTGCGACGCGACTGCACGACGACGGACGGGATTACCTCCGCCCGGCCAGCTGGAGCGAAGCACTGCGACTGCGCCACGACCGTCCTAACGCGACTTTCGTGGCCGGGTCGACGGACTGGGGCGTCGAGGTGAACATCCGCGGCGTCCGGGCGGAGTGCGTCGTCGCCATCGACCGCGTGCCGGAACTGCAGGTGCTGGACGTCGGCGCGGACGCGATCGAAATCGGAGCCGGGCTGAGCCTCACCGAAATGGACCGCCGCCTCGACGGCCGGGTGCCGCTGCTGAGCCAGCTGATTCCGCAGTTCGCGTCGCGGCTGATCCGGAACACCGCGACACTCGGCGGAAACCTCGGCACCGGTTCGCCCATCGGCGACTCCGCACCGGTGTTGCTCGCCCTGGGCGCAAGCGTCGTGTTGTCCTCTGTGGACGGAGAGCGCGAAGTGCCGCTCGACGAGTACTTCACCGGATACCGGCAGAGTGTGCGACGGCAAGACGAACTGATCCGGTCCGTGCGGATTCCCTTGCCGCTGGCCGGAACCACCGCGTTCCACAAGGTCGCCAAGCGGCGGTTCGACGACATCTCCAGCGTCGCCGTCGCGTTCGCGCTCGACATCGAAGACGGTCTCGTGCGCACCGCGCAGATCGGCCTCGGCGGGGTCGCCGCGACCCCGATTCGCGCCAAAGACACCGAAGCGGCACTCGTCGGACAGTCCTGGAACGAGGAAACCGTCCGCGCCGCGGCGGAAATCCTGCGCGGCGAGGGCACGCCGATGGACGACCATCGCGCGAGTGCCGCCTACCGCGCCGCGACGCTGGGCCGCAGCCTGCTGAAACTTCACGCCGACTCTCTTGAGGGAGCACGAGCATGAGCGCACTTTCTGAACGCCCGGAAAGCCCGTCCATCGGGATCGCCCGTCCGCACGAAGCCGCCGCCGCGCACGTCCGGGGCACCGCGCTGTACACCGACGACCTTGTCGCCCGCACGAAAGACGTCCTGCACGCATACCCCGTGCAGGTAGCGGAGGCGCACGCGAAGGTGCTCGCGATCCGCACCGAGGCAGCGGAAGCCGTACCCGGCGTGGTCCGCGTCCTCACCGCGGCGGATGTCCCTGGCGTCAACGATTCCGGCGTGCACCACGACGAACCGCTGTTCCCTTCCGAGGTCATGTTCTACGGCCATGCGGTGGCCTGGGTGCTCGGCGAGACGCTGGAAGCGGCGCGGCTGGGCGCGGCGGCCGTCGAGGTGGACACCGAAGCGCTGCCGTCGCTGGTGACCGTCGCCGACGCGATCGCCGCGGGCAGTTTCCAGGGCGAGCCGCGAGTGGTGGCGCGCGGCGACGTCGACCCGGCGATGGCCAGTTCAGCGCACGTTTTCCGCGGCGAATTCGACTTCGCCGGACAGGAGCACTTCTACCTGGAAACCCAGTGCGCGCTGGCGCACGTCGACGAGTCCGACCAGGTTTTCGTGCAGAGCAGCACCCAGCATCCGTCGGAAACGCAGGACATCGTGGCGCACGTGCTGGGCAAGCACAGCCACGAGGTCACCGTGCAGAGCCTGCGGATGGGCGGCGGGTTCGGCGGCAAGGAATGGCAGCCGCACGGGTACGCCGCCGTCGCCGCGCTCGGCGCGACGCTCACCGGACGTCCGGTGCGGCTGCGGCTCAGCCGCACCCAGGACATGACGATGACCGGCAAACGGCACGGTTTCCGCGCCGAATGGAGCGTCGGCTTCGATTCCGACGGCAAGCTGCAGGCGTTGGACGTCGTGCTGACCGCGGACGGCGGCTGGAGCCTCGACCTGTCCGAACCGGTGCTCGCCCGCGCGCTGTGCCACGTCGACAACGCGTACTGGATCCCGCACGTCCGCGCGCTGGGGCGGATCGCGAAGACGAACAAGACGTCGCAGACCGCGTTCCGCGGCTTCGGCGGGCCGCAGGGCATGCTGGTGATCGAGGACATCCTCGGCCGCTGCGCGCCGTTGCTCGGCATCGACCCGGCTGAACTGCGGCGGCGCAACTTCTACTCCGAAGGCCAGGAGACTCCGTACGGCATGCCGGTGCGGCACCCGGAACGCATCCACCGGATCTGGCAGCAGCTGCTGGACTCGGGCGACGCCGAAAAGCGGCAGGCCGAGATCGCGGCGTACAACGCGAAGCACGCGCATTCCAAGCGCGGCCTCGCGATCACGCCGGTGAAGTTCGGGATTTCGTTCAACCTCACCGCGTTCAACCAGGCCGGCGCGCTGGTGCACGTCTACAAGGACGGCTCGGTGCTGATCAACCACGGCGGCACCGAAATGGGCCAGGGCCTGCACACGAAGATGCTGCAGGTGGCCGCGACCGCGCTGGGCGTGCCGCCGGAAAAGGTGCGGCTGGCCCCGACCCGGACGGACAAGGTGCCGAACACCTCGGCCACCGCGGCGAGTTCGGGCGCGGACCTCAACGGCGGCGCGGTCAAAAACGCCTGCGAGCAGATCCGCGACCGGCTGCTCGCCGTCGCGGCGGGCAAGCTCGGCGTGCCCGAAAGCGACGTCCGGATCGTCCGCGGCGCCGCGCGCACCCCGTCCGGTGAGGAGATCGGCTGGGACGAACTCGTGCACGCGGCCTACTTCGACCGAGTGCACCTGTCGGCGGCCGGCTACTACCGGACCGAGGGTCTGAGCTGGGATTCCGCGACGATGAGCGGCACCCCGTTCAAGTACTTCGCCTACGGCGCGGCGCTGGCCGAGGTCGAGGTGGACGACTTCACCGGCGCGTACCGGACGCGGCGGGTCGACATCGTGCACGACGTCGGCGACAGCCTGTCCCCGCTGATCGACATCGGCCAGATCGAGGGCGGGTTCGTGCAGGGCATGGGCTGGCTGACCCTGGAGGACCTGCGCTGGGACGAGTCCGACCGGCCCTCTCGCGGACGGCTCGCGACCCAGGCGGCGAGCACGTACAAGCTGCCGAGTTTGTCGGAGATGCCGGAGGTCTTCAACGTCACGCTGCTGACCAACGCCGCCGAAGAAGGCGCGGTCTACGGGTCCAAGGCAGTCGGTGAGCCGCCGTTGATGCTGGCCTTCGCGGTGCGGGAAGCGTTGCGGCAGGCGGTCTCCGCGTTCGGCGAGCCCGGGCACAGCGTCGACCTCGCTTCCCCGGCGACGCCGGAGGCCGTGTTCTGGGCGATCGACCGTGCCGTCACCGCCGCTCCGGTGGTCGAGGAGCAGGTACCGGATCTGGTGGGCCAGCCGTGAACTGGCTCAGCGCGGTCCAGCACCTGCGGGACGCGGGGCTGCCGGGCGTGCTCGTCACCGTGACGTCCTCGCGCGGGCACACCCCGCGCGAGGGCGGCGCGAAAATGGTGGTCGGCTCGTCGGAAACGCACGGCACGATCGGCGGCGGCAACGCCGAGGCGGTCGCGATCGAGCGGGCCCGCGAGCTGCTGCGGGACAACGCGACCGCGCCGGTGCTGCAAACGCTTTCGTTGTCCGACAAGGCTCCTTACCAGCACGGCGTGCAATGCTGCGGAGGGACGATGACGCTGTTGTTCGAACCGCTTCCGGTGCGTCCGGCGGTGGCGGTCTTCGGGGTCGGGCACGTCGGTCTCGAGCTGGCGCGGGTGCTCGCCCGGCACGAGGTTTCGCTGCACCTGATCGACAGCCGGCCCGAGCAGCTCACTGCGGAACGGCTGGCGGTGCTCGACGACGCCGTGGCCAGCGTGCACGTCCACCAGGTCCCGCTGCTGCCGGAAACGGTGCTGTCGGAACTGCCCGCGGGCACGCACGTGCTGATCATGACGCACGACCACGCCGAGGACATCGCGCTGTGCGACGCGGCTCTGCGCAGCGGCACCTGCGGGTCGATCGGGCTGATCGGGTCCGCCGGGAAATGGTCGCGGTTCCGGAAGCGGCTGACCGACCTCGGGCACGACGAGGCGGCGCTGTCCCGGATCACGACGCCGATCGGGCTTCCGGACCTGACTGGGAAGGAACCGGCGGTGATCGCGGTGAGCGTCGCGGCTTCGTTGCTGCAGAAATTCCAGGCGCGCGTCCAGCCGGGAGCACTGAAGGCGTAAATCGCTTGCCTGCCCCCGGGAGCACGACTGGGATACGGGGAGACACCGTCAGCTCCTGGGGGCCTCCTGCAATGGAAATCCGGCGCAACAACGACTACGAGCTCTTCTTCAGCACCGTGCAGGCCGCGTTCGGCCGGTACTGGCCCGCCTCGGCGGGCAGCGGGATCCTGGGCGCTTTCGAGAGCGAACGGAGCTTGATCGCCCACGCGCCGGACGGGAAACCGGTCGGCACCACCGGCGCGTACTCCTTCGACCTCACGCTTCCGGGCGACGTGCTCGCCTCCGCCGCCGGCGTGACCGCCGTCGGTGTGCTGCCGACGCACCGGCGGCAGGGCGTGCTCCGCGCGATGATGCAGGAACACCTCGCCGACGTGCGTGCTCGCGGGGAGTTCCTGTCGGTCCTGCTCTGCTCCGAAGCGGTGATCTACCGGCGATTCGGCTACGGACCGGCGACCTACACGGAGCAGATGACCGTCGAACGGCACCGCTCCGGTTTCGGCGCCCCACGCGGCGGTACGGCGGTCGCGACTGGCTCCGTCGAGTTGCTCCGGCGCGTCGACTGCGGTGAGCTGCTGGAAGAGATCTACGACCGCTACCGCCGCACCCAGCCCGGCGCGTTGTCGCGTCCGCATCGCTGGTGGGCGCTGGGCGCGGGACACCCGCCGACCGGCCCGGAGCCGCGATACCTCGCCGTGCACCGCGACGCGGACGGCACTGCCGACGGATACGCGAGCTACCTGGTCAACGACGCCGCCCTGACCGTCGACGAGGTCATCGCCGTCGATGACGCGGCGTTCACCTCGCTCACTCAGTACCTGCTGGGGCACGATCTGGTGAAGAAGATCGACTTCCGGCACCTCCCGCCGGGAAACCCGCTGCGCTGGCAGCTGGCGGACCTGCGTGCGGGCGAGCCCACCACGACGGACTGGCTCTGGGTGCGTTTGCTGGACATCCCGCGCGCCCTGACCAGCCGTGGTTGGTTCACGGACGGGTCGCTGGTGCTCGACGTGACGGATCCGTTCCTGGCGGAGAGCGGCCGGTACCGGCTCACGGTGCGCGACGGGAAGGCGGAGTGCGTGCGGACGGATCTCGCGCCGGACTTGTCGCTGGATGTGAGCGATCTCGGGTCGATTTATCTCGGCGGGACTTTGCCTAGTGTGCTGGTGCGGGCTGGGCATGTTCAGGCGCACCACGGAGACGCGGCCGGGGCGGCGGACGCGCTGTTCCGATCGGATCGCGCACCCCACTGCGTGCACTGGTTCTAAACCAGCACCTCCGCCGCCAACCGGCGCGCGTACGCCGCGTCGAGGCCGTCCGGGCGGAACAGGATTCGGTACATGATCGGGGCCACCACCCGGTCCATCACCGTCTCCGCCGCCGGTGCGGCCTCGCCCCGGGCGACAGCCCTGGCCAGGACCACTTCCACCTGGTCGACGGCGTACGCCGAGCACTGTCCGGCGTTGCTGCCGTCCGGATCGCCGAGCAGCGCGTCGCGGATGTACGCGCGGCCCGCGGGCGAGGACATTTCGTCCAGGAACAGTTCGGTCCACGCCGTCAGGTCCTCTGCCAGCGAACCGTGGTCCTCCGGCGGGGCTTCCGGGCGCAGCCGCTCGACCGCGACGTCCGACAGGAGTTCCTGCAGGTCGCCCCAGCGCCGGTAGATCGTCGACGGCGTGACGCCCGCGCGGGCGGCGACCTGCGGCACGGTCAGCGCGTCCCGGCCCGATTCGGCGATCAGGTCGCGGACGGCGGCGTGCACCGACTCCTGGACTCGCGCGCTGCGCCCGCCCGGGCGCACCATCCGCTTCTGGCTCACCGTGCCACTGTAAGCCGCGCCCGTTCCAGTGCGTGTCCGGTCCGCAGCAGCACGGACTCGCCGTGCGGCCGGGCAAGGAGTTGCAGCCCGATCGGCATCCCGTCGGGATCGTCGCCGATCGGGAGCGTCAAGGCGGGCACGCCAGTGATGTTCGCAGGGGCCGAGAGCCGGATGTACGCGTCCGAGACTGTTTCGACGCTCCCGTCAGACCAGGTGACAGTCTCCTGTCCGGCGGGAACGGCGGTGGTCGGGACGGTCGGCGCGGCGAGGACGTCGATCTTGTCGAACATCCGCGTCCATTCCTGGCGCATGAGGGTGCGGGCGCGTTGGGCACGCAGGTAGTCCCCCGCGCTCATCAGCTCGCCGGCTTCGAGCAGGACGCGGACGTCGGCGGTGTACTGGTCGGGCACGCTGCGGATGCTTCGTTCGTGATACGCCGTGGCCTCGGGAACCATCAGGCCCCAGTGCGTCGCCTGGAGGTAGCGGGTCATCGGGATTTCGACGTCAACCAGCTTCGCGCCCAGTTCGACGAGGTGGTCGATGGCCTCGCGGACGGCGGTTTCCACTGCCGGGTCGAGGTGGTCGAAGTAGAAGTTGCCAGGGACTCCGACGCGGAGGCCGGTCAGGTCTTCGCCAAGAGGGAAGTACTGTCCAATAAGGACGGACAGGACCAGCGCGGCGTCCTCGACGGTGCGGGTGATCGGGCCGACATGGTCCAGCGACCAGGACACCGACGTCACGCCGTTCCGCGGAATGAGCCCGTAAGTCGGCTTGAGGCCGACGACTCCGTTCAGCGCGGCGGGGACCCGGATCGAACCGCCGGTGTCGGTGCCGAGGGCGAAAGTCGCGGCACCCGCGGCGACGGCCACTGCCGAACCGCCGCTGGATCCTCCGGCGACGCGGGACGGGTTGCGCGCATTGTGCGTCTGCGGAGTCGTGAGGCCGTAAGCGAATTCGTGCGTGTGTGTTTTGCCGAGGAGGACCGTTCCAGCGGCCTTGAGCTGGGCAGCGACGGTGCTGTCCCGCTCGGCACGGTGTCCGGCGCGGACCTGGGAACTGGCGGTGGTCGCGGTTCCGGCGACGTCGATCAGGTCCTTCAATCCCATGGGGATGCCGTGCAGCGGGCCGCGGAGGTCGCCGAGTTCCGCGGCTTCCGCACGAGCCCGATCGGCGTCCACCGAGACGTACGCGTGCAGCCGGGGTTCTACCTCTTCGATGCGCGCCAGGACATCTTCGACCAGCTCCGTCGGCGACACCCGGCGGTCCCGGATCGCGGCAGAGGCTTCGGTGAGAGTGAGGTCAGCGAGCGACATGGCTCTCCTCCGCACGGTAGAGGGAAGCCGGTGGGGTGTCGCCGAAATCCAGGTCGCGCAGGACAGTCACCACGGAGTGGATGTGGTTGGCGACGGCGGCGACGTCGGAATGCCGGGCGGCAGCCAGCGGCAATCCGGCTCGGGCGGCCAGGCTCGCCGCCTCCTCGGGGGTCAGGTCGGACACAAGGACTCCTAAAAGCTAAACATTTGCGTTAAGCGACAGTAGCGACTACCGTGGCTTAACGCAAACATGTTGCGTTAAGGAGGCGTTGCCCATGTCCTGGACCGTCGGCGAGATCGCTGTCCACCGGATCGACGAGATCGAATTCCCCGCCGCGACCGGGCCCTGGCTGCTTCCCGGCGCGACCGCGGAGGTCGTCTCGGGCGAGGACTGGCTGCGGCCGGACTTCGCCGACGGCGGCGCGATCCGCTTGCACAGCCACAGTTTCGCGTTCGAGAAGGACGGGATGAAAATCCTCGTGGACACCGGGATCGGCAACGGGAAGACCCGCGCCAACCCGGCGTGGCACGGTCTCGGCACCGGATACCTGGACGCGCTGGCCGCCGCCGGGTTCGCGCCGGACGAGGTGGACCTGGTGCTGCTCACCCACCTGCACGCCGACCACGTCGGCTGGAACACCCGCGAGCAGGACGGCGAGTGGGTGCCGACGTTCCCCTGCGCGCGGCATGTCACCGCGCGCGTCGAGCGGGAGTTCTGGGCGGGCTACGCGATGGACGAACCGCGGCGGCAGATGTTCGAGGATTCCGTGCTGCCGGTGGAACGCGCGGGTCTGCTGGACCTGGTCGACGTCCCGGCGGACGGAGTGGAAATCGTGTCCGGCGTGCGGTTGCTGCCGACGCCCGGCCACACGCCGGGGCACGTCTCGATCGAACTGCGCAGTGCCGGCGAGACCGCGCTCATCACCGGGGACGCGGTGCACCATCCGGTGCAGTTCGCGCACCCGGAGATCGGCGCGTCGGTGGACATCGACCCGGCGGAATCCGAGAAAACCCGCCGCCGCCTGCTCGCCGAACTGGCCGATTCGCGCGCGCTCGTACTGGGCACACACTTCACCCCGCCCACCGGCGGCCACCTGGTGCGGAACGGGGCCAGCTACCGGCTCGTGGAAAAGCCGTGAAGGACTCCTTGGGGGAATCTGATTCCCTCAAGGAGTCCTTCACGGACCTCAAAACCGCCCGGGGTGCTCAGTCAACGGACGCACGGGCTTCCTCCTCCGTCTTCCCGGCCACCGAACCAAGATCGACCGACTTCGTCTCCTTCGCCAGCAACGAGGCCACCAGCGAAATCAAGCCCATCACCGCCAGATAGACCCCGATCGCATATCCGGTGCCGAACTTCGCGTACAACCCGATCGCGATGATCGGCGCGAGCGAACCAGCCAGCACTGACGCCAGGTTGTACGCCAGCGAAACCCCGGAATACCGCACCTCCGTCGGGAACAATTCCGCGAAGAACGCGCCGATCACCGAGCTGTACGCGGCGAAGATCAGCAATCCGCCTGCCACCGCGACCGTGATCAATCCAGGACTGCGCGTGTCGACCAGTGCGAAGAACACGAACGCCCACACGATCGTCGCCACCGAGGCGACCACGTAGATCGGCCGTCGTCCGATCCGGTCGGCCAGCAGGGCGAACAGCGGAATCGTCACCACCGCACAAGCCTGCCCGACCAGCACCGCCGTCAATCCGACCGAACTGTCCATTTTGAGCACAGTCGTGACATAAGTGATCACGAACAACGAGAACAGATAGAACCCGGCGTTCTCCCCGAAACGCGTTGCCGCGGCGAGCAAAACACTGCGCCAATGCTTGCGGACCACCACACCGGCGGGCAGCCCCTTCGGCTTCGGCGCTTCCTTGAACAACGGAGTTTCCGCGACATAAAGCCGCAACCACAACCCGATCAAGACCAGCACCGCGGACAAGCCGAACGCGATCCGCCAGCCCCAAGAAAGGAATTGCGCCGACGGCATTACCGCGCCGAGCACCGCCAGCACCCCGGCGGCGAGCAGATTCCCCAGCGGCGGCCCGACATTCGGCCACGAAGACCAGAACGCGCGACGCGCACTACCGCCGTGCTCGGACACCAGCAGCACGGCCCCGCCCCATTCGCCGCCGAGCGCGAATCCTTGCACCAGGCGACAGACGACGAGCAGCAATGGTGCCAGCACACCGACCGCTTCGTAAGTGGGCAGCAGGGCGATCAAGAACGTCGAAGCACCCATCAACAGCAAACTCGCGATGAGCGTCGAACGCCGTCCTTTGCGGTCGCCGAGGTGGCCGAGCACGACCGCGCCCAGCGGACGGGCCAGGAATCCGACGGCGTAGGTGGCGAAAGCGAGCACCGTGCCGACCAACGGGTCGTGCGAAGGGAAATACAGTTTGTTGAAGACCAAAGTGGACGCGGTGCCGTACAGAAAGAAGTCGTACCATTCGACGGCGGTGCCGGCGAGACTCGACGCCGCCACCACCCCCAGCCGCGTGTGCGGGCGTTTTCTGTTACGTTCGCGAGAGGTATCGGCCATTTCGGCTCCTGTGGTCGGAGGGTCCGTGACGCGGATGAAGTGCTGATGCCGGAAGCCTCGGTGGCTGTTGGCGCAGCCACCGAGGCGTGCTCCCCCCTGGGAACTGCCTCAGAAGAACCAGTGCACGGGCTCGTTGGCCCGGTCGGCGACGTCGGCGAACCGGCCCCCGTGGAACGCCAGCGGGTCGCCGTCGCGCTCGCACACGCTGCGCACGTGCCCGAACACGACCACGTGGTCGCCGGCGACCAGATGCCGTTCGACGTCGCATTCGAGGTGCGCGAAGGCGTCCGGGATCACCGGCACGCGGTGGCGGCCCTCGGTCACCTCCAGCCCGGCGAAGTGGTCCTCGCCGCGACGGGCGAAGCGGAGCGCGAGCTGTTCCTGCCGCGCGGACAGGATGTTGACCGCGAACCGGCCCGCCTCGACGACCGCGTCGGTGCTGCGCGCGCCGGTCGTCAGGCACACCAGCAGCAGCGGCGGGTCGAGCGAAACCGACGTCAGCGAGTTGACGGTCATCCCGTGCGGCACCCCCGCCGCCCGGGTGGTGACCACCGCGACGCCGGTCGCGAAACGCCCCATCGTGCGGCGCATCGTCATCGGGTCGACCTCGGCCGAGGAAGTGATCATGACGTTCTCCTTGCGAAGGGAGCGGCGGTCCCGTGACCGCCGCTCCCGAACGGGCTCAGGCGGGGTAGCGGACCTCGAACGTGACGACCCCCTCGTCGGTCCGCCACGGGCCGTGCGGCATGCCCGGCGGACGGCAGGCGTACATCCCCGCGGTGAACGTCCGGCCGAGCGTGAGGTCGGTGAACGAGCCCTCGAGAATGTAGACCTCCTCCCAGAAATCGTGCTTCTGCACGCCCATCGGCGTCGAATCGGCACCCGGTTCGTACCGCAGGATCCGTGTCGCCACGCCGGTTTCCGGGTCCTTGGCGAGAATGCGCTCGGTGATCTTCGGATCGTCGCCCGGGCACACTGTGAAGGCGACGTCGGTCACCGGGAAGAATTCGTGTTCCGGTTTGCTCATCGGGTGATCGCTCCGTCGAGGTCGTAGCTGGACAGGAAGGCGTCGATGTCGCCGAGCGCGCCGTCGAAGCCGTAATTGCGGAAGGCGTAGCCCTTCACCACGAACGGCGCGCCCGCGTAGAACATCTCGTACTGGTGGTGCCGTCCGGCGAATTCGCTGCCGACGACGTCCCAGGCCAGTTTGAACAGCTTCACCCGCTCCTCGGCGGGCGCGGACGGGCTGTAAATGTATTTGTCGATATCGGCGCGGGTCTCCGGGTTCGTCAGGTCCGCGACGCTGGAGGGCACCTGCAGCACACCGCCGCCGACCAGGTCGCGCAGGATCGCCAGCAGCCGCGGGTACAACTCGGCCTGTAGCCCCATCGCGCCGTACACCGCGCGAGAGCCGGGCCGCCACATGCCGTTCTCGTCCGGCTCCGCGGTGTACTCAGCCGCCAGCACCGCAGATTCCACAATGGACGCGAGACTCGCCAACTCACCGAGCTTCTCGACCACGCCGGGGAATTTGTCGACCCCGTTGACCGCCGCGACCTTGCGCGCGAGCCCGGCGATGAACTGCGTCTTCACCATGAACCGGATCTGCGCCTGCCAGTTCCCGAAGACGTGCGCACCGGTGTCGAAGAACTGCCGCCGCAATCCCGCGACATCGCGGTAAACGAACACTCGGTCCCACGGAATGAAGACGTCATCGAAGACGACCAGCGCGTCGGTTTCGTCGTAGCGCGAGGTGAGCGGATAGTCGTATTCACTCGTGGCGGCCGGCGCGTACGGACGGCGGCAGTAGAGCTTAAGTCCTTCTGCGTCAACGGGAACCGCGAATCCGAGCGCGAAGTCAGCGTCCTCCGGTCCGAGCGGTTTGATGCAAGACACGAAGATCTCGTCGGCCACCGCGCCGCCGGTCGCGAGCATCTGCGCACCGCGGATCACGATGCCGTCCTCGCGCTCCTCCGCGACTCCCGCCTGGATCAGGTCGCCTTCCCAGGCGTGCGCGGTCGTCGCCCGCGAAACCTGCGGCGGAATGATCGCATACGAAACGTACAGATTCTCTTCCAGCACGCGCTTGTGGTACGCGGCGATGTTGGCCGAAAAGTCGCGCTCCCCTTGCGAAAACGCCTCTGGATGCGCGGAGAACGCCGCGACGAACGCGCCCACGTGGTCCGGGCTGCGGCCGACCCAGCCGTGCGTGTGCCGTGCCCAGGTGGTCGCCGCTTCGCGGTACGCCTTGAGGTCTTCCCGGCTGCGCGGCGGCGTGAACAGACGGTTCACTGTGGACCCGGACGCCGGGTCGGTGACCGAGATGCCGGATTCCGGGTCGGCCGCGAGGTCGAAGAGTTCCGCGATGGTCTTCGCGATCGGCGCGAACGCCGGGTGGTGGGCGACGTCCTCGACCGGCGCGCCGTCGAGGTAGATCCGCCGGGGGCCTTTCAGTGCGGCCAGATAGTCGGCTCCGCTGCGCATCACTCGCTCCTCTGTTTCGTTTCGTACGCGTGGGTCAGGGTCGGGCCGCCGGGCAGTTCCAAGTGGACGCGCCAGTACGCGCCGTAGGTGAATTCGCCGCCGAGCAACGGCAAAGTGCCGCAGTACAGCGCGAAATCGCCCTTGACCGGACCGAGCCGGTCCAGCAGATCCGCCGGATGCCGCAGCGCGGCCAATTCCCCCTTCTGGTACGGACATCCGTCCACACTGGAGTCCGCGACGACGTGGTCCCAGTCCGGAATGGACACTTCGGTCCCGAGCTCGGCGACCACTTCCCCGAGCGGCTTCGGACAGGCCGCTTTGGACAGTGCTACTCCGTCCCGCTCGAGGTCGCGGTCGGTGTGATCGGACCCGACCCCGAGGAAATACCGCCCCTGGTGCCGGATCAGCACCGGTTCGACCTCCCCGGACGTCCCCGGCGCGCTCACCCCGACCACCGGCTCCGTCGTCAGCAAGCCCGTATCCAGATGGTAGAACGCAGGCACCGTTTCCGGTCGCGGCACCCCGATCGCCGCCAATTCCGCGATGTGCTCCTCGACCGCGGCCTCGTCGCTCCCGGTGTACCCGGCCACCACCAGCCGCGCCGGGGCGAACGCCAGTTCCTCCCCGGTTCCCGCGACGTGCAGGGCAATCGTGCTCATACTCCCGCTCCCGTGAAGTCTGCTGTGGACACCGGCCACCGCCGATCGGCCAGCACCGGGAACTCCGCCCGCACCGTGTCCACAATGGATTGGTCTATTTCGCAGCGCAGCACTTCCTCGCCGGTGCCCGCCTCGGCCAGCACAGTCCCCCACGGATCGACGATCCGGCTGGTACCCGCCAGCTCGACGCCGCCGTGCTGGGTGCCGGCCGCGTTGACCGCGATCACCAGGACCTGCTCTTCCACCGCCCGGCACGAGGTGAACATCCGCCAGTGCTCGCGCCGCGCCGTCGGCCACGCAGCCGGGACCACGACCGTCTTCGCGCCGCGATCCACCAGCCCGCGCCACAATTCGGGAAACCTCAAGTCGTAACAGGTCGTCGCCCCAATCGGCCCAAGTCCCGTTTCCGCGACGCTGAGCGTTTCGCCCGGTGTAAGCAATTCCGCCTCACGCGAGGCATATCCGAAGACGTGCACCTTGCGATAGGTATGCGCGATCGTGCCGTCCGGCGCGAGCAACACCGCGGTATTGAACAACCGCCCGGCCGCATCCCGCTCGACCAAACTTCCCACATGCACATACGCACCAAGGCTCCGCGCCCACTCGCGCCCCGCCGCGACCGTCGGCCCGTCAAGCGATTCCGCCTCGTCCGGATACGCGTCGAACGAGAAGTACCCGGCCGCCCACAACTCCGGCAACACCACGAGATCAGCCCCGCGCGCCGACTCGACCAACTGGCCAGCCCGCACCCGGCGGTCCGCCGCCGTCTCGTCCGGCGGACTGGCGAGTTGCACCAACGCGACCTTCACAGCCGCTCCCCGACTCGCAGTGCCGCCATCGTGCTGGAGAGATGCTTCGCCAGCGCCTCCCCCGCCACCTCCGGCTCACCACCGCGCAACGCTTCGACGATCGCCGCGTGCTCAGCCAGCACCGTGCCCGCCCGGGTCTCGCTGCCCGCGACCGCGCGCAACCCCATCCGGACCTGCCGCTCCCGCAACGATTCGTAGAACTCGGCCAGCACCGGGTTCCCGGCCCGCCGCACGATCGCCCGGTGAAACGCACGGTCGAACTCAATGAACCGCACCGGCTCGTCCACCACCTCGCGCTGCTTCGCGAGAATGTCGTCCAGCTCGCCGAGAAAGGTCTCGTCGACGCGCTCGGCGAGCTTGCGGACGCACCAGTCCTCGACCAGCTCGCGCGCCTCCATCACCGCCCGCACCTCCGCGTCGGAGATCGGCGGCACGAACGCACCCTTCTTCGGCACGATCTCGAGGAACCCCTCGGCCTCAAGCCGAAGCAGAGCCTCCCGCACCGGCGTCCGAGACGTCCCCGCCGCCTCGGCAACCTCCGATTCGGTGAGGAACGTCCCGCCGTCGCGAGGCAGCTCGGCAATGCGCTGCTTGAGGAACCGATAGGTGACGTCCTGCGCGGACCCGGCCCGCCCAGCCTGTCGTACACTGCTCATGGACAAGATGTATACATCACGCATGGCAGGCGGGCAAGGGGTGTTTGCCGAGGTTGAGCGGGTGTGCCGGGTGGGGATGGCTCGTGTTCGCCTGCGGAGGAGGGTCGCGTTGCCCCGGGGGCTCGGGCTCGCTCGCGGAGGAGGGTGCGTGTTGTCGGGGAGGCGGCTTGGGGGCTGTGGTCCCGATGGGCCCGCGCGGGACCTCGTGTTGGCGCCGTGATGGGTCGCGCTGAACGTCGGGGCGACGCCCTGAATTGTCGCCTGGAACGTCCTGTCACTGCGGTAGCCCTCGTGCCTCCGCCGCAACGTCCTGTAACGGCAGTTGCCCTGGCACCTCCCCGACGCGGTTGCCCTGATGTGTCACCCCTGGCCGGGCGAATCCGCGACGACGGCACCCGGTTCGAGCCGCTGCCTGAGCACCGATGACGGCGCGTCGACCGAAGGCATCCCGACTCGCCCTGCGCGACTGCACGGGATCCGCTGATCAAAAGACGACCCCTTCATCCGCCAAGTAAGCCGGTCACCTCGCCCTCACCACCTACCCGAAAAGTGCCTTCTTGGCACCTTGATCACCCGCCGCTTACGGTTCCGGAGCCACCTTCGCACCACCCGCTTGGAGCCTCCGTGAACCACTTCGCCGTCACTGGCGCACATGTCTTCGACGGTGAGGACTCACTCGGAACCGTCGATGTCGAGGTCGCTGACGGAAGAATCGCGAGCGTCGGCGGCACCCGCCCCGAAGGTGTCGACCTCATTGACGGTGCGGGCGCCACGCTGCTGCCCGGCTTGATCGACGCACACACGCACACCGACGAGCAGTCGCTGCGCCAAGCGTTGACCTTCGGAGTCACCACCGAATTCGACATGCTCTCGATGCCGCAACAGATGATTCCGGTGCGCCGCAAGGTCGCCGCCTCGAATAACTTAGCTGACGTGCTGTCTCCGTCCATCGGTCTCACCCCGACGGGCGGACATCCGCAGCAGCTGAGAAAGGGCGACCCGCCATGGCCGACTGCCACGCGTCCGCACGAGGTGGCGGCGTTTGTCGAGGCCCGGATCGCGGAGGGTGCCGACTATCTCAAGGTCCTGGTGGAGGACGGCCAGCTTTTCGGTAGCGGCAACCTGCCCAGGCTCACTCCCGAATTGGTCGAAGCGACGGTTCGCGAAAGCCACAGTCGCGGGAGAATGGTGCTGGCGCACGCGATGACCGTCGAGACCGCAGGACAGGTCGTCGACGCCGGAGTGGACGGACTCAGCCATCTGTTCTTCGACCGTCCGCATACCGCGGAGTTGATCGACAAAATCGCCGCCGCCGGTGTGTTCGTCATTCCGACGTTGACGGTAATCGCGTCGATCACCGGCGAACCCGCTGGCCGCCGACTCGCTGAGGACCGGCGGGTCCTCCCCAAGCTGACTCCGGAATGGCTCGAGAACCTGTCCGGCGCGATGGCCACGAGCCCGCGCGAACACTTCGGCTACGCAGTGGAAACGTTGGCAGCACTGAAGAACGCCGGAGTCGACATCCTGGCGGGCACGGACGCAGCACACCTCGGTGCGCCAGGGACGGCCCACGGGGCGAGCCTGCACGACGAACTGCGCCTTCTGACAACGGCGGGCTTCACTCCGACCGAAGCCTTGCGGGCAGCGACCTCGGTCCCCGCTCGACGCTTCGGTCTGCCCGACCGCGGCCACATCAAGCCCGGACTGCGCGCAGACCTCGTACTGGTCGACGGCGACCCTACGGTCACTATTGGCGACACCCTTTCGATTCGTCGCGTGTGGCGGAACGGATCCTGAGCCGCCGCGGTTCCAGGTGGGGCGGCGACTCAGGATCGGGGCGACGTCACGCCTGGCGGGGTCCTGGCGAGCATGCAGGATCCCGGTTGCGACAAGACGTCCGACCACCGCACAGATTCCCTGCGGTCAATGCGACATCGAAACCACCGCACAGCGTGCCAAGCTATCGCGCAGCAACCCGGCCGCCATGCAACATTCCGAACGACCGCGCGGAGTCCCGGCAACCACGCGACATCCTGCCGCCGCATAACATCTCCACGACCCCCGCGACGTCCCGGCCACCACGCGCCACACGGCATCCTACGATGCGTGCGGCGTGCGGGCAGCGACATAACATTCAGACGTCACATGGCATCCTGAGGTTCACCCCGAATGGTGGACAGGGGCTTACGAGGGGTTCAGGCAGCCGTTCGGAGTGCCTGCTCGAAGTTGTCGGGGCTGAGCATCCCGATAGCGGAGTGCCGCCGCACACTGTTGTAGAAAC
>NZ_JARACH010000051.1:0-65788 GCF_029087445.1 Amycolatopsis sp. La24 | reverse complement strand
TCGCATCCAGCAGATGCCCTCTCGCTCGGATCGATTTTTCCTTCGCAAGAACAATCATCCCAGCTCAGAGGGCATCTGCGCGTCCAGACACGGCCTACACCACCACAAACACCGGTGGATCCAGGTCAGATTCCCTCAAGGGGCCCCTCACAGACTCACAGAAACGGTCAGACGGGGATCAATCGGGCATTTCGGCGAGGGTGACGTCCTGTGTGGACAATCTACAAGCCGAGGCCGCCCGGCTTAAGCCCCTGGCATTGGATCTGATCCCCTCAGGGAGCCCCGCACAGACCCCAAGTATCAGCCAGACGGCCATCGGGCGGAACCGGCGCTGCTCAAGTTGGCTTCTGCGCAGCAGTACCGGCCCCGGCAGCTCAACGTCCCCGCTGGCCGAGCTGGTTCCTGGTGACCGACCTGGTCCGGTTCGGACTGCGCTCCATCCCGAACGAAACCGCCTACGGGATGCTGACGGTGCCGCTGTACGCCGGATGGCGGCGGGACCACTACGCCCGGCCGTCGATTCCGGCGCTGATCGAGGGGTTACGGGAGTTTCGTGGCGCGTGGGGCGAATGATCAGCAGTCAGTGAGAATTTTTCGTTGCGGCACAACGGGTTTGCCCGGCTATCCTCGGCTGGTGCTCTATGACTACTTCGTCGCGGCGGACGACACCATGGCCGAACAGACCTACACCGAACTGGACGGCGGCCGCTGCGCGGGCTACCCCGAACTCGTGGTGAAGCGCGCAGATCCGCACGACCTGCTGCCGGTCGAGGCCTCGCTGACGGGCCGGACCGCCGAGGAAGTGGAGGCAGATCCTCAACGCTGCCGGGACATCGGGGAGTTCGACGAGTTCGAAGAACTGGAATGCGCGGTGGTGGCGCTGTCCGGCTCCTTCCGCGACGCACTGGCCACTGCCGATGACGACGCGCTGCGCGCCGCGGTCGCAGCCTTCGCCGAGCAGGACGAACTCGGCGAAACCGATGGCCTCTTGCCGTTCTTGAAGGAACTCGCGGTGCTGGCCAACGGCGCCGTCACGCACCGGCATCAGCTCTGCTGCCGGATCGTCTGGTAGCCACCGATCCGGCAAACCCGGTGTCCGGCGGCCCGATCCGTGCTAAACAGTGCGGCGATGGGAAAACTGACCCGCCGGGCCCGGGCCACGGCCGACTATCTCGTCTTCGTCGGAGCCGGGGAATGGCCGGTCGCCGTGTCCGCGCTCGGGGTCGTGCTCGGCGCCGTCACGATCCTGCCGAGCGCGTTCGGCGTCGTCGTGTCGATCGTCGCGCTCCTGCTCGGCCTGCTGACCCTCGTGCGGGACATCCGCCTGCTGCGGAAACGGTGGGCCGGTTACGAGTTCACCGCGATCGTCGCGCCGTTCCCGATCGCCGACACCCCGCCGCCGCAGGCCTATCCCGACGCGCAGTACCTGGCGGTTCCCTCCCGCGGCACCGCATTGGTCAGCGACGCCATCGACGCGACCCTCGCCGAAACCACCTTCAGCATCACCGTCGCCGAGGATCCCTACCGGCTGCCCGCGAAGCTGAAGGCGACCGCGCCGCACGTGCTGCCGTTGCGGGCTCGCGGCCGGTTGCTGTTCAACGGCCCGATCGTCGGCATGCGCGGCGAACCGCTGCCGGTCGCCGGGGCGCGGCCGGCGCCGATCGTCCTGCATCGCGCCCGGTTCTTCGACGCGGTCTGCAGCAACGAACTGGCGTCGCTGCGCATCACGAACTCCGCCGACGGCCACGAGTACGACCTGCGCAACGAGGAATTGACCGACTCGTCCGGCGCGCTGCGAACCCTCGGCGCGAGCACGCTCGCCGACCTCGTCGGCGTGTCCACGATCGCGTTCACCTCGGACGGCCTGCTCGTCGTGGTCCGCCAGTCGGCCCGCAACTCAGCCAGCGGGCTTCTGCTCGCCCCGTCCGGAAGCGGCAGCCTGGAACCGCGGGATCTCCTTACCCCGCAAGGAGGAACCCGCCGGACCCTGCACACCGCGGTGTGTGCGGGGATGGAACGCGAACTGTGCGAAGAGGCGGCCGTCCGCCCCAACGAGATTTCCGAGACGCGGCTGACCGGCTTCGCACGCTGGCTCGAACGCGGCGCGAAACCGGAGTTCTTCGGCGTGACCCGGCTGTCCGTCGACAGCACTGAACTGACCGGCCGCCGCGCGAAGGGCGCGGAACGGCTTTACAGCGCCGGAGTCACCGTCTTGGAAATCGATCTGGCCGCGCTGGGCCAGGAACTGGCCGACGGCGTACCGGTGGGCGAAGCGAACGCCTTGCCGCCCAGGCTGCGCGACGACAGTTCCCTGCCGCTGCTGCTGTGCCTGCGCAGCGCCGCGCTGCGGGTCAGTACGCGCTCTTGATGACGAAGTAGGACCCGCGGATCGTCCCGGCGAGCTTCGACTTCTGGCGCGCGAACTTGAACTTGTCGGCGAGTTCCTCCGGGACGTCCATCCCGTCGGAAAGCTTGAAGCCGACCGCCCGCTTGCCGCCCTCTTCGAGGGTGTACATGACGTTGATCGACAGGCCGCTCTCGTAGAACACGTAAGACATCCGGATGCCGTCGACCTCGAATTCGGTCGCCTCGAGCGGCCGCGAGGCGATGACGAGATCGCGTTCTTCCTTGAGGATCCGGTGCACCCAGTCGATGATCTCCGGGACCTCGGCCGCGGGCTCGACGGTGAAGACGTGGTCGTACTTGTTCTTGAAGTAACGCGCCTCGTTCGCCCGCAGCCCGGCGAGCGCGTCCGCGACCGGGGAAGACTCCAGGCCGACAGTCGACACGGCGGTGAAATCGACGGCGTAGGACATGATCCGCACTCCCGGGCTGGGTTTGATCGCGACGCTCGGCAGAATACCCGGGGAAAACCCTTCGGCAACCGGAGCGGCCGCCGGACCCCGGTTTCCCTCGAAGACGCCCAGTGGGGGAATTTCGTGCAGGGCTTACGGTGGCGGGGTGCGCAACCACCTGATCGACCTGGCCGTGGCGCTCGCCGTGCTAGGCCTGACGCTGGCCGGCGACCTGCCGGACGCGGACCATCCGTGGTTCTGGCCGGTCGCGGTCGCGGTGATGTTCCTGGCGGTCCTGCTGCGCCGCCGGTTCCCCTTGCCCGCGATGCTGGTCTCAGTCGGCGTCGCGCTGGTCACGCCGCCGTTGTGGGGCACCTCCGTCACTCTTTACACGGTCGCTTCGCTGCGCGGGCTCCGCTGGCCGACCGCGGTCGCCGTGCTCGCGGAAACCGGACTGCTCGTGTCGTTCGTCCGGCCGGCGAACCTGCCGGACTGGAAGACGTTCGGGCTCGCCCTCGTCATGGAAGTCGTCGTCCCGACGCTGGCCGGGCTGTGGATGCACCAGCGCGCGGCCTTGCTCGCGGCCCTGCGCGACCGCGCGGAGCAGGCCGAACGCGAGCGCGACCTGCTCGGCGAGCGGGCCGTGACGGCCGAGCGGCGGCGAATCGCGCGCGAGATGCACGACGTCGTCGCGCACCGGGTCAGCATCGTCGCGCTGCAGGCGGGCGCGCTTTCCGTGCGGGCCAAGGACGACGAGACCGCGCAGCTCGCCGAGGTGATCCGCGAATCGAGTTCCGCCGCGCTCAACGAATTGCGCGACATCCTGAAGGTGCTCCGCGACGACGGTCCGGAACCGCGTTCGCTGCCGGATCCGACGCTGGGCGGCGTCCGCCAGCTCGCCGACGACCTCGCCGCCGCCGGTGCGCAGGTGCGCGCCAGCCTGCCGGAACCGATGCCGGACGTGCCCGACCCGATCGGGCGCGCGGCGTACCGGATCGTGCAGGAAGCGCTCACGAACGCGGCGAAACACGCGCCAGGAACGACCATCGACGTGCGACTGTCCACATCCGACGACGACCTGGTGGTCGAAGTCGCCAACCCGCTCGCCGATTCGTCCGGGCTGCCGGGCGCGGGCTACGGCGTGATCGGCATGCGCGAACGCGTCACGCTGACCGGCGGAACACTCCGCGCCGGCCCGGACGGCACAGGCAGCTACCGGGTGCGGGCCGCGTTCCCGCTGCGAGCGGAGGAATCGTGCTGAAGATCCTGCTGATCGACGACGAGGTGCTTGTGCGCAGCGGCATCCGGATGATCCTGGAGTCCGATCCGGGCATCGAGGTGGTCGCGGAAGCGGACGACGGCCGCGAAGCGCTCGCACTCGTCCGCGAACACCGGCCCGACCTCGTGCTCACCGACGTGCAGATGCCCGAGGTCGACGGCCTGGAGGTGACCCGCCTGGTAACCGCCGAACCGGACGCGCCCGCGGTGGTCGTGCTGACGACGTTCGACCTGGACGAGTACGTGCACGAGGCGCTTCGCCACGGTGCCACCGGTTTCCTGCTGAAAGACACGCCACCGCGCGAGCTGATCAAGGCGATGCACGTGGTGGGCAGCGGCGAGGCGATGCTGTCGCCGTCGATCACCCGGCGGCTGCTGACGCACTTCGCCACCGCCGCCACGCCGACACCCGCCCGCGCCCGGCTCGAACCGCTGACACCCCGCGAACGCGAGGTCGCTGTGGCCGTCGGGCAGGGTTCGAGCAACGCCGAAATCGCCCGTGCACTCGGCCTCAGCGAAGCGACCGTGAAGGTCCACTTGGGACGGATTATGGCCAAGACCGAAGCCGCGAACCGCACGCAAGTCGCGATCCTGGTGCACGACGCCGGACTCGCCTGAACCCTCCGGTCAGCGCTGCTGGCGACTGCTCACGGACTCCGCCGCCACGCCGACTCCCGGCCCGCGAACGCGAGGTCGCGGTGGCCGTCGGACAGGGCTCGAGCAACGCCGAAATCGCCCGTGCACTCGGCCTCAGCGAAGCGACCGTGAAGGTCCACTTGGGACGGATTATGGCCAAGACCGAAGCCGCGAACCGCACACAGGTCGCGATCCTGGTGCACGACGCCGGGCTCGCCTGAACCGTCCAGTCAGCGCTGCTGGCGGCTGCTCACGGACTCCGCCGCCACGCCGACGCCCACCCCGCGAACACGAGGTCGCGGTGGCCGTCGGGCAGGGTTCGAGCAACGCTGAGATCGCCCGTGCGCTGGGGCTCAGCGAGGCGACCGTGAAGGTCCACTTGGGACGGATTATGGCCAAGACCGAAGCCGCGAACCGCACGCAAGTCGCGATCCTGGTGCACGACGCCGGACTCGCCTGAACCCTCCGGTCAGGGAGCCCCCGGCGGCACGAACGGCAACCCGCCCGGCGCGCCTGCCTCCGCCAGTGCCATCAGCATTCCGGTGTCCACTTCGGACTGGATCGCGTCCGCCAGCCGGTCCAGCATGTCCTCGCGCAGGTCCGCGAACCCCGGCGCGCCCTCGGCCGCCTGCCATTCGATGCCCGCCTGCGCCGCCGCTTCCGCAAGCCAAGCCCGCCGGAATCCGTCGTTCTCCAAGGCGCCGTGCCACGTCGTGCCCCAGACCGAACCGACGCGGTAACCGTCCAAAAACGACTCCGCGTCCGCCGGGCCGGCGCTGCCGTGGTGGATTTCGTAAGCGTCCACGCGATGCCCGCGCCATTCGCCGACCGGACGGCCGAGCACCTTCTCCCCCGCGAACGTCACTCGCGTCGGCAAGAGCCCGAGCCCGTCCACCAGACCAGCGCCGGATTCGACGTCGTCCTCAATGGACTCCGCGAGCATCTGGTACCCGCCGCAGATCCCCAGCACTGGACGCCCCGCCGCGGCCCGTGCCGTCACCGCGTCCGCCAAACCCCTGCTGCGCAACCACTTCAGATCGTCCACAGTGGCCCTCGACCCCGGCAGCACGACCAAGTCCGCCGCGGCGACGGTGTCCGGATCGGCGGTCAGGCTCACCGTCACGCCGGGCTCCGCCGCGAGCGCGTCCACGTCGGTCGCGTTGGACGCCCGCGGGAACCGCACCACCGCGACGCGCAATCCGCGTTGCGCGGCTTCGTGCCGCCATCCGGCCGCGGCGAGAGCGTCCTCCGAGTCGATCCACACCCGGTCCAGCCACGGCAGCACGCCGAGCACCGGCCGCCCGGTGACCTTCTCCAGGCTGTTCAGACCAGGCTGCAGCAGTCCGACGTCACCGCGGAATTTGTTCACCAGCCAGCCCGCGACCAGCGCCTGGTCCTCGGCCGACAGCAACGCGAGCGTGCCGTACATCGCCGCCAGCACCCCGCCGCGGTCGATGTCGCCGACCACCAGCACCGGCAGCGAAAACCGCCGGGCCAGGCCCATGTTGACGTAGTCGCCGGAACGCAGGTTGATCTCCGCCGGACTGCCCGCGCCCTCGCAGACGACGAGGTCAAACCGTTGCTGCAGCTCGGAAAACGCCCCGAAGGCGATCTCCGCGAGCCCTGCCCGGCCAGTGGCGTACTCCCCGGCTTCGAGGGTGCCGTACGGCTTGCCGAGCGCGATGACGTGACTGCGCCGGTCGCTGCCCGGCTTGAGCAGCACCGGGTTCATCGCCGCTTCCGGCTCCACCCGCGCGGCCCGCGCCTGCAGCCACTGCGCGCGGCCGATCTCCGCGCCGTCCGCGCAGACCATCGAGTTGTTCGACATGTTCTGCGCCTTGAACGGTGCGACCCGCACGCCGCGCCGCGCGAACCAGCGGCAGATTCCGGCGGTGACCAGGCTTTTCCCGGCGTCGGAGGTGGTCCCGGCGATCAGCAGCCCGCTCATCCCGCCACCGTAATGCCCGGAGCGGCCGGTCCGGTGAACCGCCCCGCACTCCGCGACCTGCTCACCGCGATCCCGGCCGCGACCGCCAGCGCCGCCGCCCCGACCAGCCGCGACAACCGCACCGCCCGGCGCAGATCGCTCGCCCCCGGCGGACGTCCGTCGCCCAGTGTGCTCCGGCGCTCGACCTCGCCGTGATACGTGTTCGTCCCGCCGAGCCGGATGTCCAGCGCCCCGGCGAAAGCCGCCTCGACCTGTCCCGCGTTCGGGCTCGGATGCGCGCTCCCGTCGCGTCGCCAAGCCCGCCAGGCCGACCGGGCGTGGCCGCCGGCGAGCGGCGCGGTCACCGCCGTCAGCACTGCGCCGACGCGTGCCGGCACCAGATTGGCCCAGTCATCGGTGCGCGCGGCGAACCAGCCGAAGTTGCGGTGCCGCGGCGAGCGGTAGCCGACCATCGCGTCGAGGGTGTTCACCGCGCGGTACCCGAGCAGCCCCGGCACGCCCGCGACCGCGCCCCACAGGAGCGGCGCGACGACCGCGTCGGAGGTGTTCTCGGCGATCGATTCGGTGGCCGCGCGGGTCAGCTCGGCCGTGCCGAGACCGGTGGCGTCGCGCGCGCAGAGGTGGCTGAGCCGCTGCCGGGCGGCGGGCAATTCACCCGATTCGAGTAATCGCGCCATTTCGCGCCCCTCCGCGGCGAGCCCGCGGCCGCCCAGGACGGCCCACGTCGCCGCGGCGGTCAGGACAAATCGGACACCCGGCCGGTTCCGGGCGGCTCGTTCCGCGAGGATGCCGAGCCCGGCGGCCGAGCCCGCGCAGACCGCCGCGTACGCCGCCCCGCGCGGCTTGGAATCGGCCCACCACCAGCGTTCCAGCTGGCCAGCGGCGGTGCCGAAGGCCGCGACCGGATGTCCCCGGCGCGGGTCGCCGAAGCAGGCGTCGGCGGCGTATCCGGCGATCAGCCCGGCCGCGGTGACGGCTTGTCGGAGTGGCACGTGGCGAACCGTAGCGCTAGGGAGAGAATGCCGGGTATGACCAAGCTGACGCACCGGCTCGCCGGGTCTCTCGAAACCCTGGCGCAGGCCCTCCGCCGGTACGGACGCGACGACGGCAAGGTGCTCGTTCTCGGCGGGGTCCGCTCGGGCAAGTCGAGGCACGCGGAGCGGCTCGTCGCGCACCACCCCCACCTCGTGTACGTCGCTCCCGGGCTGCCCCCGTCGGCCGAGGACCCGGAATGGGCCGCCCGGGTCGAGGCGCACCGGGCCCGCCGCCCGCGCCACTGGACGACGGTCGAGACCACCGACCTGGCGACCGTGCTGCGCAACGCGACGAGCCCGTTGCTGATCGACTGTCTCGGCACCTGGCTCTCGCGGGTCCTCGACGAGGTGGGCGCGTGGTCGGGCAAAACGGGCTGGGAGCGCAGACTGGACGACCGGCTCGAGGATTTCCTCGCCGCGTGGAGCCAGGCCCGGGTGCCGATCGTCGCGGTCAGCAACGAGGTCGGCAGCGGTGTGGTGCCCGCAACGGTGTCCGGACGGCTGTTCCGTGATGTGCTGGGCGCACTCAACAACCGGGTGTCCGCCGACAGCGACCGGGTGTCGCTCATCGTCGCCGGGCGGGCGCTCGACCTTCCGTGAGGAGCCAGCCGTGCCGAGTTTCGCCATCCCCGTCCCGGACGCCGCCGCCCGCGCCGCCGCCTTGGAGCGCCTGGACGGCCTGGTCAAACCGGTCGGCTCGCTCGGTCGGCTGGAAGAACTCGCGGCCTGGCTGAGCGCCGCGCACGGGGCGGTCCCGCCGCGCCCGCTGGACGACGTCCGCGTAGTCGTCTTCGCCGGCGACCACGGGGTGTCGGCGCAGTCGGCGTACCCCCGCGAGGTCACCGCGGCGATGGTGCGCGTGTTCCTCGCCGGGCGAAGCGGAGTAACGGTCCTCGCGGCACAGGTCGGGGCTTCGGTGCGGGTAGCGGACATCGCGGTCGACTGGGACGCCTCGGACGTTCCCGCCGAAGTCACCGCCCACAAGATCCGCCGCGGTTCGGGTGCCATCGACGTCGAGGACGCGTTGGCTCCCGGCGAGGCACTTGCCGCGTTTGAGGCGGGTCGTGCCATCGCTGCTTCGGAGTCCACTGCGGACGTTCTCATTCCCGGCGACATGGGCATCGGCAACACGACCGTCTGCGCCGCGGTCGTGGCTTCTGCGCTGGGCCTTCCCGCAGCTGAGGTGGTGGGCACCGGCACCGGGGTGTCCGGGGAGTCCTTGGAGCGCAAGACCGCTGTCGTCGCCGCTGCCCTGTCGCGACGCCCCGTGGCCGACCCCTTCGACCGCCTGACCGCCCTCGGCAGCGCCTGCCTCGCCGCGACGGCCGGTTTCCTGGTGGAAGCGGCCGTCCGCGGAATCCCGGTGGTGCTGGACGGAATCTTCTCGGCGACGGCGGCCTTGGTGGCCCGGGACATCGCGCCCGGGGCTGAGCAGTGGTGGCTGGCCGGACATCGTTCGACCGAGCCCGCGCAAGCGTTTGCGTTGAAGGCGCTGGGGTTGACGCCGATCCTCGACCTGGGCCTGCGCCTCGGCGAGGGCAGCGGGGCGGTGCAAGCCGTGCCGACCCTGCGCGCGGCGCGCGCGGTGATCGCGGAGATGGGTTTGCTGGCGGACCTCGGGTGACCGGGGTGTGCGAAGGGCAGGCCTTGCGCCGGGGTCGGTTCGAGGCTCGGCCCGGGGGCGGGGTTGCGGCTCGGGCCGGGGTTGTGGCTGGGGTTCGGCTCGCGGATTCGGCTGGGCCTCGGTCCGGGGCCCCAGCTGAGGTTCGGCTCGCGGGTTCGGCTGAGGTGCAGGCCAGGGCTTTGGCTGAGGTTCGGCCCGCGGGTCCGGCTGGGGTCCGGCTCGCAGGTTCGGCTGGGGTTCGGGCCGGGGCTTTGGCTGGAGTTCGACTTGCGGGTTCGGCTGGGGTTCAGTCCGCAGGTCCGGCTGGGGCCCGGCGCGCGGTCTTGGCCGGGATTCGCCCCGGGGTCCCCGCTGGGGTTGAGCGTGGCGTCCAGCGCGGGACTCGGTTCGTGGCCCGGTCCGCAGACCGGCGCGGCATCCCTTTCGCTGGGGATCGCCCCAATGTGGCGTTGGGTGCGCTAGACGCACCCAATGTGGCATTCGGTGCATCCCACGCACCCAACGCCGCATTGGGGCGCACCTCGTGACCCGGCTCAGCGACGGAATCCGCCTCGCCGTCGGCACCCTCACCACCGTCCCGGTGCCTGCGCCGCGCGTGATCGATCGGCGGGTCGCGGGTGTCGCGATGGCGCTCGGCCCGCTTGCCGCGCTTCCCCTCGCCGCGGTGGCGGGGCTCATCGTCGCGGGCGGGACTGCGATCGGGCTCCCCTCGCTGGCCGTAGCCGCGCTGGCGCTGGGGGCGGTAGCCCTGGGCAGCCGCGGGCTGCACCTCGACGGGCTGGCCGACACCGCCGACGGACTCGGTGCCTCCTACGACCGCGCGAAAGCCCTCGACGTCATGCGCCGCGGCGACTCCGGGCCTACCGGGGTCGCGACGTTGCTCTTCGTCCTGCTCGTCCAGACCGGTGCGCTGACCGGCGCGATCGCACACGGGCACGGCATCGCGGCCGCGTCGCTATCCGTCCTCTGTGGACGGTGTGTGCTCTCGTTGTGCTGCGCACGAGGGGTCCCCTCGGCCCGGCCGGAGGGCTTGGGCGCGACGGTCGCCGGATCGGTCCCGGTCCTGGTGGCCGCGCTGGTGTTCGTACTCGCGGCGGGGTGCGCCGCGTTGGCGCCGGGATTGCCGTGGTGGCGAGGGGTTCTCGCGGTGGCCCTCGGGTACGCGGCCGCGGCGGTGCTGCTGGCCCGGTGCGTCCAGCGCATCGGCGGAGTGACCGGCGACGTCCTCGGCGGGTGCGTCGAAGTGGCGGTGGCCGCGGCGTTGCTGGCGACCGCCTAGGTCGCATACCAGGCGTAGTCCAAACCGGACAGGTGACTCACACAAGGATTTCGCCGACGTCCGTTACGAAACGCGCCGCTCACATCGCCGTCCGCGACGCCGCCGGGCGCGGTGAGATCGACGCTCAGGCTGCGACGCGAGCACCACTCGTGTTACCAAGGAAGAGTCCGCGAAGCATGACCGAGGGGACCTCGTGGCATCCAGCTCGCCCGTATCCGCGCGCTTTACCCGGCGTCGGCTGTTCCAGTTGTCCGCCGGTTTTTCGGTGCTCACCACGGCTGCCTGCAGTTCGACGCCGGACAGTCCGGCCCCGAACGCCGCGGTGCCCAAGCCGGACGGAGCGCTCGGGGCGAATTTCAACGCCGATCCGGACACCATGGGCTGGGACGAGCTTCAGCGGTCCGGCGCGAAGTGGGTGCGCGGGTTCACCGCGATGCCCGACCTGGACAAGCACGCTGCCACCGAAAACCCGACGATCAAGACGTTGCGGCAAGCGGCCGATCGCCAGTACGGCACGGTTCTGTCGCTCAAGTTTCCGTATTTTCCCGACTCCCGCAAGCCGATTCCACGGCCCGGGACCCCGGAGATGCGGGCCGATCTCGCGCGGGTCGACAAAGTGCTTCCCGCCGTGATGGACAAGGTCGACATCCTGGTGATCGGCAACGAGCCGTTCATCGAATGCCCGCGGGCGGACTGGAACAACGGCGCGCTCAACGAATTCTACGAGACCGTCGCCGCCCACGTGATCAAGCAGCGCAAGGGAAAGACCGCCCTCTACATGGGCGCCCTCAACAATCTCGAAGATCCCAAGTGGACTGGCGCGGGCACCGAACGCTGGCTGAAGTACGTCCGCGACACGCCGGAGATCGCGGGCACCGACCTTCATCCGCACGTCGGCGCGCCGGACGAGGTTCAGGCGTTTCTCGATTACACCCTGCCCAAGCTGGGCGGCAAGAAGTTCCTCGTCACCGAGTTCTCCCTGGTCCAACTGTGGAAGAAGCATCTCGCCGACCGGATCTCGGCCGAGTACGCGGGCAAGTACCACGTGCCGCAGGACACCAAGGTCTGGCAGGTTATCCGCAACGCGCTGCACCAGCCGTTCCCCAAGGCGCGGTGGGACGATTTCCTCCGCACCAGCCCGTGGTTCGAGAACAACAAGAACTTCCTCACCGACCAGATGACGAAGTTCCGCGCGACCGGAAAGCTCGCCGTCGCCGCGTACGGCATCGATCAGGGCATCGCCGCGCTCAAGGGCGGGGACTTCGGACCGGATACTCCGCCGTGGCTGCTCAACAGCGTGTTCGCGCGGGCGACCGTGCAGAAGAATCCCGACGGCACAATTGCGCCGAATTACGCTTGGATTGAGGAATTCACCGCGCTCCAGAAGCATTAGCCAGCGCAGCAAGGAAAGCGTCCGTCGTCGCGCGGTCTCGGACCGCGAGGCGAAGGTGGTCGGGGCCAAGGCCGGGGAAAGTGTCGCCGCGACGGACGGCGTAGCCTGCTTCGCGCAGCCGCAATCGGACGTCCGCGCCGCCGGGGACTCGGATCAGCACGAACGGGCCGCGCGGGGTGCCGAGTACGGGAATTCCCTGTGCGGCCAAGCCGGATTCCAGGTAGTCGCGGTCGGCTTCCGCGGCGGCGGCCAGTTTTTCCGCTTCTTCCAGGGCTGCGGGACGGCAGCAGGAAACCGTCGCTACAGCAGCCAAAGTGGACACTGACCAGGGCGGCTGTACCGCGCGCAACCGGGCGATCAGTGACGGTTCGGCGAGGACGTATCCGGCTCGCAGGCCCGCCAAGCCCCAGGTCTTGGTGAGGCTTCGCACCACCACCACGCCGGGGATTCGTTCTCCGGCAAGGCTTTCGACTTCTCCGGGGACGGCGTCGAGGAAAGCTTCGTCCACCACGAGCACCCGTCCGGGGCGCGCCAAGGCCTGCAGCGACTCGGCGCGGTGCAAGACCGAGGTCGGGTTGGTCGGGTTGCCGACGAAGACCAGGTCGGCCGAATCAGGGACCGCGGCTGGATCCAGGCGGTAACCGTCTACTTCGGACAAGATGACTCGGTCGACGGTGTGTCCGGCGGCGCGCAGAGCGGCTTCCGGTTCGGTGAATTGCGGGTGGACTACCACTGCGTGCTCAGCGGGAAGCGAAGCCAGCAGCGTGAACGCTTCCGCGGCACCGGCAGTCACCAGGACGTCGGCGAAATCCCGGCCATGGCGGGCAGCGACGGCTTCCGCGGCGCGGGTCGGGTCCGGGTAGGCGGCTAGATCATCCAGGGCGGCAGCGAGTTCCGCGCGCAGCCACGTAGGCGGAGCAGGGAGCCGGACGTTCACAGCCAGGTCGACGAGTCCCTCGCCGACTTCGCGATCGCCGTGGTGGTGGAGGTCGTACTCAGCCATGGACTGCTGCCAGGGAATGGGCACGCACCCGCGAGGCGAAACGGTCTGCCAGTTCGGGATGACCAGCCCAGTGAACGTGCAGGTAAGAAGCGTGCAGCGAAGCGGAAGCAAACCCGTCCAGGCTGCGATCCCAGCCCCACGCGGCGGTTTCCCCGTGCGCGGGCGTGATTTCGGTGCGGTGGAATTCATGTCCGGTGACCCGTTGCCCGGCCGCTGCGAGCACGTTGTCCACGACCGAGACCGCCCGGCGGTAACCGAGTTTCCCCCGCGACGTCATGGTCGCGTCCGCGGCGACCGCGCCGACCATCGGCAATCCGTCCAAGGAACGACACAGGTACAGCAAGCCCGCGCATTCCGCACTCACCGGCATTCCGGCGTCGATAGCCTCACCGACTGCCGTCCGGAGTTCCACATTGGACGACAGCTCGGCGGCATGCACTTCCGGGAATCCGCCGCCGAAGTACAACCCGGCGCATCCGGCGGGCAAGGCCTTGTCTCGCAAGGGGTCGATGTCCACGACGTCGATTCCGCGAGCGGCCAGCAATTCGATGTTCTCGGCGTAGCGGAAGGTGAACGCCGGACCGCCAGCAGCGGCGAGGGTCGCACGCGGACCGTCCCACTCGGGACCGGCATTCCACAAAGGACCATTCAGTGAGGGAGCGCTTCGGGCCACCCGCACGATGCCTTCGAGATCGACCCCAGCGGCAACCCATTCCGCCAGTTCCGGCAGCAGCCGCTGCGACTCCGCGGCTCGTTCGGCGGCCGGAACCAGCCCGAGATGCCGACTCGGCGCGTGTACATTTTCGTTACGCCGCAAGGCGCCCAGCAACGGGACGCCGGTCGCTTCCAGCGCGGTGACAATCTCGTCCTCGTGCCGTTGCGAGCCCAGTTTGTTCAGGATCACCCCGGCCAGCCGGACCCGGGTGTCGTACTGCGCGAACCCCAGCACGGTCGCCGCGACGCTGCGCGAAGCCGCCGAAGCGTCGACCACCAGCACGACCGGCGCGTCGAGCAGCCGCGCGACGTGGGCGGTCGACGCGTAGCCTTCGGTGCCCAAAGCGCCGTCGAAAAGGCCCATCACGCCTTCGATGACCGCGATGTCCGCGCCCGCGGAACCGTGGCGCAGCAACGGAACCAGCGTGTCCTCGCCTTGCAGGAACGGGTCCAGGTTCCGTGCGGGGCGACCGGTGGCGAGCGAATGGTAGCTGGGGTCGATGAAATCCGGACCGACCTTGTGCCCGGACACGACGTGCCCGGCGGTGCGCAACGCGGCCATCAGACCGGCCGCGATGGTGGTTTTGCCGTGCCCAGAACCGGGTGCGGCAATGACGACCCGTGCTACCACTCGATCCCCCGCTGGCCCTTCTGCCCGGCGTCCATCGGGTGCTTCACCTTCGTCATTTCCGCGACCAGGTCCGCGGCCTCGATCAATTCCGGCGGCGCGTAACGGCCGGTGATCACGACGTGCTGGTGCCCGGGCCGCGCGGCCAAAGTGGACACGACGTCGTCGACCTCGAGCCAGCCCCATTTGAGCAGGTAGCTGAATTCGTCCAGCACATAGAAATCGTGCGTTTCGGCGGCGAGCCGGCGCTTGATTTCCGCCCAGCCCTCCTGGGCGTTGGCGGCATGGTCCTCTTCGGACCCTTGCTTGCGCGACCAGCTCCAGCCCTCGCCCATTTTGTGCCACTCGACCGGACCGCCCTGTCCGGTGTCGTCGTGCAGCTTCCCGAGCGCCTTGAACGCGGCTTCCTCGCCGACGCGCCACTTCGCCGACTTCACGAACTGGAACACGCCGATCGACCAGCCCTGGTTCCACGCGCGCAAAGCCATGCCGAACGCCGCGGTGGATTTCCCTTTCATCTCGCCGGTGTGCACGGCGAGCAGCGGGCGGTTGCGGCGCTGCCGCGTGGTGAGCCCGTCCTTCGGCACGACAGCCGGTTTTCCCTGCGGCATCAGGCAGCCCTCCCCGTCCGTTCGCGCACGGCCGAGGCCAGCGATTCAGCGGCCACCTCGGACAGTGGCACGTGCTCGGCACCCAAGTGCCCGGCCAGTTCCGCGGCCAGGCCGAGACGCATCCGGCCGGTCTCGCAGTCCATCACGATCGTCGTCACGTCAGTCAGCAAACCCGCGGCGGCCTTGGCTCGCGCGACCGCGTCGGAACCGCTCGTGGCGCGGCCGTCGGTGACGAGCACCAGCAGCGGCCGACGGCGCGGATCCCGGATCGCCTCGACGCGCAGCACCCGCGCGGCTTCCAGCAATCCCTCAGCCAGCGGCGTGCGGCCGCCGGTCGGCAAGCCTTCCAGCCGGGCCGCTGCGGCTTCGACACTGATCGTCGGCGGGAGCGCCAGCTCGGCGTCCGCGCCACGGAACGTGACGAGACCGACCTTGTCTCGCCGTTGGTAGGCGTCCAACAGCAGCGACAGCACCGCGGTCTTCACTTCCCGCATCCGCGCCCGCGCGCCCATCGAGCCCGACGCGTCCACACAGAACAGCACCAGATTGCCTTCGCGGCCTTCGCGCAGCGCGAACCGCAGATCCGCGGACCGCACTTCGAGACCCGCCCCGGACCGGCCCCGCGCCTGCTGATGCGGTGCGGCAGCACGGATCGTCGCGACCAGGTGCGGCCGTCCCTCCCGCACGCTGGGCGGCTGCACGCCGATCGTCCGGCCGGTGTCGGTGATCGCGCGCGACCGACGACCCCGCTCGCCCTCGCCGGTGCCCTTCACCCGGAAGACCCGCGCCCGAAAGGTATCCCCGGCACTGACCGTCTTCTGCGGCGAAGAACCATTGCCCGACGGGGCCGGGGTTTCGCCGCTGTCCGCGGGCGGAGGACCGTCCGAACCGGACGGGCCTCCGTCCGGCGGCGGGCCGCCGTCATCCGGACCGGGGCCGCCCTCGCCGGGACCGTCGTCGTCCGGCCCCTCGGGCGGCGGCTGCGAATCCTCCAACGCCTGCTCCAGCTGCTCCTCGGAAATCCCCGGCGCGTCAAACGGATTCCGCCGCCGCCGGTGCGGCAGCGCGAGCCGCGCCGCGACCCGGATGTCCTCGGTGGTGACCTCGGCGCGCCCGGCCCACGCCGCGTGCGCGACCGCCGTCCGCGCCGTCACGATGTCCGCGCGCATGCCGTCGACCTCGAACGACGCGCACACCTCGGCGATCTGCCGCAGCGCCTCGTCCGGCAGCTTCACCGACGGCAGAAGCCGTTGCGCCGCCTCGATCTTCGCCGCCAGGTCCGCGTCCGCCGAGGCGTAGCCGTCGGCGAAACCGTCCGGGTCCGCTTCGTAGGCCAGCCGCCGCCGGACGACCTCGACGCGCTGCTCCGGATCCCGGCTCGACGCGACCTCGACGGTCAGGCCGAACCGGTCGAGCAGCTGCGGCCGCAGTTCGCCCTCCTCCGGGTTCATCGTCCCGATCAGCACGAACCGCGCCGCGTGCGAAACCGAAACGCCCTCGCGCTCGACCGTCGCCCGGCCCATCGCCGCCGCGTCGAGCAGCGTGTCCACCAGGTGGTCGTGCAGCAGGTTGACCTCGTCGACGTACAGCAGCCCGCGATGCGCGGCGGCCAGCAGGCCGGGCTGGTAGTCGGTGACGCCCTCGGCCAGCGCCTTCTCCAGGTTCAGCGAGCCGACGACCCGGTCCTCCGCGGCACCGACCGGCAGTTCCACCAGCCGCGCCGGCCGCCGGTGCGCGGGAGCGCCCGCCGCGTGCGGCCCGTCCGGGCACGCCGGGTCCGGGCTGACCGGGTCGCACGAGAACCGGCAGTGCTCCACCACGTCGACGCCCGGCAGCAGCCCCGCGAGCGCGCGCACCATGGTCGACTTCGCGGTGCCCTTCTCGCCCCGCACCAGCACCCCGCCGACCGCGGGCGAGATCGAGGACAGGACGAGCGCCAGACGCAGGTCCGGCATCCCGACGACAGCGGTGAACGGATAGGGCTTCAAGAGCACTCCCTCGTGGGTCGGCGTCCGGCCGATCATCGCACAGCGAAGCCGTCGCTTAGGGTGGGAAATCGTGCGCGAAGAATCACGCCTGACGGTGGTCGGGATCGGGGCCGACGGGTGGGCCGGGCTCACCCCCGCGGCCCGCGACGCCGTGCGGCAGGCGGACGTCGTGCTCGGCGCGGAACGGCAGCTCGCGACCTTGCCCGAAGACATCCACACGCGATCCTGGCCCAGCCCGCTGCTTCCCGCGCTCGACCGGATCCTGACCGAGCAAACCGGCTGGGTATGCGTGCTGGCCAGCGGCGATCCGTACCTGTCCGGCATCGCCACCACCCTCCGTGACCGCGGCTACGCGCTCGACGTCCACCCTGCGGTTTCGTCAGCGACACTGGCCCGCGCGCGGCTCGGCTGGTCGTTCGAGGAAACCGAGGTCGTGACAGTCGTCGGCCGCGCAGTCCACCGCGTCGCGCGAGCCCTGGCACCCAACCGGAAACTGCTGGTCCTGGGTGCCTCCGCAGCAGAACTGCGCGAGTTGCTCAAAGCCCGCGGGTACGGCGATTCCGCCCTTACCGCCTGGGAAAACCTCGGCGCGGCCGACGAGCGCGGCTCCGACGGCTGGACCTGCGACCCCGGCCCGCTCACTGTGTTCGCCGTGCTCTGCAAGGGTCCCGGCCTCCCGCTCGTCGGCCTCCCCGACGACGCCTTCGAGCACGACGGCCAGCTCACCAAACGCGACCTCCGCGCGTCCGCCCTCGCCCGCCTCGCCCCGGCTCCGGGCGAACTCCTGTGGGACGTCGGCGCGGGCGCGGGCAGCATCGGCATCGAATGGTCCCGCGCGCACCCGCTGAACCGCGCCATCGCGATCGAACGCGACCCCGCGCGCGCCGAACGCGTCCAGCGCAACGCCAACACCCTTGGCGTGCCGGAATTACAGGTGGTCACCGGTCCGGCGCCCGAGGCACTCGCCGGGCTCCCCCGCCCGGACGCGATCTTCGTCGGCGGCGGCCTGACCGTGCCCGGCGTCCTCGACCAGTGTGTCGAAACCGACGCCCGGATCGTCGCGCACGGTGTCACCCTCGAAGCCGAGCAGATCCTGGCCGCCGCGTACGCCCGGCACGGCGGGGAACTGCAACGGATCTCCGTGGAGCACGCGAAACCGCTCGGCGGGTTCACCGGATGGACGCCGTCCCGGGCAGTCACGCAGTGGAGCTGGAAATGACCGTTTACTTCATCGGCGCCGGACCGGGCGCGGCCGACCTGATCACCGTGCGCGGCCGCGACCTGCTCGCGCGCTGCCAGGTGTGCCTGTACCCGGGCAGCATGACGCCGACCGACCTGCTCGCCTACTGCGCGCCGGACGCCGAGCGCGTCGACACCGCGAACCTCAGCCTCGACCAGATCACCGCGAAACTGATCAAAGCGCATCAAGCCGGGCAGGACGTCGCGCGGCTGTGTTCCGGAGACCCGTCGCTGTACAGCGCGGTCGCGGAACAGGTCCGGCGGCTGGAACCGGAAGGCGTGCCGTACGAGATGGTGCCCGGCGTTCCGGCGTTCGCCGCGTCCGCCGCCGTGCTCGGCCGCGAACTGACCGTCCCGGGAATCGGGCAGAGCCTCGTGATCACGCGCGCGCAGGCGAGGTCCACCGCGATGCCGGACGCCGAAACGCTGGAGAATTTCGCCCGCACCGGCACGACTCTCGCGCTGCACCTGGCGATCAACCATATCGAGCGCGTCACCGAAGAACTCTCCGGGCACTACGGCGAGGACTGTCCGGCCGCCGTCGTCGCCCTGGCCAGCCAGCCCGGCGAAACGGTGGTCCGCGGCACGCTCAAGGACATCGCCGGTCAAGCACGGGCCGCCGGAATGACCCGCGCTGCCACGATTTTCGTCGGCCGGGTCCTCGCCGCGGGCGGATTCCCGGACAGTTTCCTGTATTCGAGCACCCGGGACCGGGCGAGCCAACCGGAGTCGTTGTGACCGAACTGCGCTGGGGTCTGCTGGCCACCGGGACCATCGCCGCCGAATTCGCCGCGGGCGTCGAGCAAAGTCGCCACGGCGTACTCGCTGCGGCGGCCTCGCGCACGGCCCAGCGGGCGCAGGATTTCGCTACCAGGTACGAAATCCCGAAGGCGTACGGCAGCTATGAGGAACTCCTCGCCGACCCGGACGTCGACGCGGTCTACGTCGCCACCCCGCACGCACAGCACGAGGAATGGGCGATCCGGGCCGCCGAAGCGGGCAAGCACGTGCTGTGCGAGAAACCGCTCACGCTCACCGCGCCCGACGCGGAGAAAGTCATCGATGCCGCGCGGCGCAACGACGTTTTCCTCATGGAAGCGTTCATGTACCGCATGCACCCGCAGACGCGACGGCTGGTCGAGCTGATCGAATCCGGGGCGATTGGCGAGGTCCGCGCCGTGGACGTCACGTTCAGCTTCGACTCCGACGCGAACGACGCGGCCCGCCTCGGCGACCCCGCGCTCGGCGGCGGCGGAATCCTCGACGTCGGCTGCTACTGCACCTCGCTGGCCCGGCTGGTTTCCCAGGCCGCGACCGGAATCCCTGCGGTCGAGCCGACGCTCGTCACCGGCATGGCACGGCTCACCGAAAGCGGCGTCGACGAGTTCGCGATGGGCCTGCTGCGGCTGCCCGGCGACATCATCGCGCAGATGTCCTGCGGTTACCTGCTCACCCAGGACGACCACATCCGGATCTACGGCACCGCCGGCCAGCTGTACGTGCCGAAGCCCGCGTGGATCCACGAACTGCGCGCGCCGGGCGTTTCGACGATCGTGCTGACCCCGTCGGACGGCGAGCCGGAGGTCATCGAAATCGAAGCCACCCAAGGGATTTACGCGCGGGAAGCGGACTACGTCGCCGCGCATGTCGCGGACCGGCAAGGCCCGGAACTGACCTGGGCCGAAACGCTCGCCAACATGCGCACGCTCGACCGGTGGCGCGCGGCCGTCGGGTACGGGCGATGACCGTCCTGATCCTGGGCGGCACCGCGGAAGCCCGCGACCTCGCCGCACAGCTGCACGAACGCGGCGTCCCGGTGGTCTCCTCGCTGGCCGGACGCGTCACACGGCCGCGCCTGCCGGTCGGAGAAGTGCGGATCGGCGGGTTCGGCGGCGTCGACGGCCTTACGGTCTGGCTGCGCGAAAACGGTGTCCGGGCAGTGGTCGACGCCACGCATCCGTTCGCGGAACGCATCGGTGCCAACGCTTTCCACGCCACGCAAGCCGCCGGCATTCCGCTCCTGCGGCTCGCCCGCCCCGGCTGGCAGCCGAGCGAAGACGACCGCTGGCACTGGGCCGCCGACCTCGAAGAAGCCGCCGCGCTCCTGCCCGGCCTCGGCACCCGCGTGTTCCTCACCAGCGGCCGCCAGGGCCTGGCCGCGTTCGCCGACCTCGACCCGCTGTGGTTCCTGATCCGCTGCGTCGACCCGCCCGGCCAGCCGCTGCCGCGCCGGCACGAGGTGGTGCTCGACCGCGGCCCGTACCGCCTCGACGGCGAACGCGCGCTGATGACCGAACACGACATCGACGTGCTGGTCACCAAGGACAGCGGCGGCGCGATGACGGGCGCGAAGCTGACCGCCGCGCGGGAACTCGGCCTGCCGGTGGTCGTCGTGCGCCGGCCGCCCCGACCGTCCGCTCCGGAAACCGCGGAAACCACAGACGCAGCCGCCGCCGTCGAATGGGTGCTCAGCCGATGAACGCTGAATCAATGAACGCCATGTTTTACGAAGTCCTGCACCGCCGCCGCGACGTCCGCGCCGAGTTCACCGGCGAACCGGTCGACGACGCCGTCCTCACCCGGGTGCTCGAGGCCGCGCACGCCGCGCCGAGCGTCGGGATGAGCCAGCCGTGGGACTTCGTGCTCGTCCGCGACCCCGCCACGCGCGAGGAATTCGCCCGCCACGTGCACGAGGAACGCGACGTGTTCGCCGCGTCCCTCGACGGCGAGCGCGCGGAGACGTTCGCCAGGATCAAGGTCGAGGGCATCCGCGAATCGAGCCTCGGCATCGTCGTCACCTACGACGAGCAGCGCGGCGCCCCGGCGGTGCTCGGACGGCACGCGATCGCCGACGCCGGGCTGTACTCGGTCTGCCTGGCGATCCAGAACCTGTGGCTCGCCGCGACCGCGGAAGGGCTCGGCGTCGGGTGGGTGAGTTTTTACCGCGAACCCGCGCTCGCCGACCTGCTCGGCATTCCCGCCGGGATCCGGCCGGTGGCCTGGCTTTGTATAGGACCGGTAACGAATCTGGCCGAGGTTCCCGACCTGGAGCGGCACGGCTGGCGCAGCCGCGCGCCCCTGGCCAGCGCGTTACACCACGAGCGGTTCACCCCGCGCGACGAGGGGTCCGCGCAACCGCGTCAACCCTGACCCAATAGATTTCCTCTAATGCGTCCGATTGCCGTAGTGCTGGGGTTGCTTTCGGCGCTGTGCGCCCTGGCCTATCCCTTCCTGCCGGTCGTGCAGGACACCGCGGAAGTCGTCTGGCCCGTCGCCTCCGACACGCGTTCCGTCAACGCGCCCTTGACCGGGTACTGGGCACAGGACCTGAAGGCCGAACTGCCCTGCGAGACGATCCGCTCGCTCGACGCGCGCACGAACGGCCCGGCGCTGCTGTTCTCGACCGTTCCGGACGGGCGCACCGGCAAGCACGCGGCCAACGGCGTCGGCATGCAACTGCGCGTCGACAACGGAGTGCTGCTCGCGTCCAGCCAGGGCCAGCAGATCGCGCAGCAGCCGCTGCCGCAGGACGGCTGCACGGTCACGCTCGACTCGGACGCGACCCAGATGACGCTCTCGGTCGGCAAGACCCCGATCTTCCACACCACCGGCGACGTCCGGCCGCGCGTGCTCGGCATCTACTCCTCGATCACCTCGGCGCGCGACCCGATCGCCGGGCTGCACGTGTCGGTCGTCCCGGACACCCGCTACCAGACCTCGCCGACCACGCTCAAGATCGTCGTCGGCATCCTCGCCGCGCTGTCGTTCCTCGGCTGCCTGATCGCGGTCTGGCGGATGGACTCCGGCTTCGCCCGCCGCGCGCCGCGCTGGGCCCCGGTCGGCTGGTGGCGGCTGACCGGCCGCGACGCGACGGTGTTCGGCGTGCTCGGCGCGTGGGTCTTCATCGGGCCGGTGACCTCGGACGACGGCTACATCCTCACCATGGCCCGGGTCACCGAGGCCACCGGATACCTCACGAACTACCACCGCTGGTTCGGCGTCGCGGAGGCCCCGTTCGGCTGGTTCTACCACCTGTACGAGCTGATGACGCACGTCAGCACGGTGCCGCCGTGGATCCGGCTGCCCTCGTACCTGCTGGGCGTGATCAGCTGGCTGCTGATCAGCCGCGAGGTGATGCCGCGGCTGGGCACCCAGGTCCGCCGCAGCCGCGCCGCGGGCTGGGCCGCCGCCGCGGTGTTCCTGGTCTGGTGGATGCCCTACAACAACGGCGTCCGGCCGGAACCGGTCGCCGCGCTCGGGTCGCTGCTGGCGATCTGCGCGGTCGAACGCGCGCTGGTCACCCGCCGCCTGCTGCCGCTGTGCCTCGGCCTGACCGCGGCCGCGTTCACCCTCGCCGCGACGCCGACCGGGCTGATCGCCGTGGCCCCGTTCCTGGTCGCCGGGAAACCGCTGTTCAAGCTGGTCCGGCAGCGGTCGGCGAGCGGCTGGCTGCCGATGCTCGCGCCGATTCTCGCGTCCGGCTTCCTGGTGCTCGTGGTGATGTTCGCCGACCAGACGTTCGCGACGGTCGAGGAGGCCACCCGCATCCGCACCGCGGTCGGCCCGAACCTGTCGTGGTTCCAGGAACTCGCGCGGTACCAATTGCTGTTCGAGAACCTGCCGGACGGCTCCGCGCCGCGCCGGTTCCCGGTGCTGCTCGTGCTGCTCTGCACGGTCACCTGCCTGGTGGTGCTGCTGCGCCGCGGCCGGATCCCCGGCGCGGCGCTCGGGCCGAGCCGGCGGCTGATCGGCACCACCGCGCTGTTCTTCCTGCTGCTCGCGCTGACCCCGACGAAATGGACGCACCACTTCGGCGCGTTCGCCGCGGTCGGCGCGTCGATGGCGGCGCTCACCGCGCTCGCGACCAGTTCCACCGTGCTGCGCTCCAACCGCAACCGCGCCGCGTTCCTCGCCGTGCTGCTGGTGGTCGGCGCGCTCGCCGCGACCGGGCCGAACACGTACTGGTTCGTCTCGCGGATCGGCGTGCCGTGGACGAACGTCGCGCCGTCGATCGGCGGCATCCCGCTGTCGACGATCCTGCTCGCGGCCGCCGCGATCGCCGGGATCTACGCGTTCGTGGAGAACATCCGCGCGCACCGCCCGGGCCCGGCGCTGACCCAGCAGGAGGGCCGGAGCCGGTCGCTGCGGCTCGGTTCGCTGTCGCTGGTCGTGGTGTGCGGCCTGGTCGCGGCGGGCGAGATCTACACGATGGGCGCGGCGATCTACTTCCAGCGCGACAGCTACAGCCTCGGCGCGGCCAACATCGGGCACCTGTTCGGCAAGAGCTGCAACCTGTCCGACCACGTGATGGTCGAGCGCGACGCGGCGAAGAGCATCCTGCACCCGCAGCCCGAACAGCGGACGGTGCCGGAGAAACCGGTGACGCAGAACCCGCCGAACCCGCTGCCGAGCCCGGACCAGGACAACGGCCGGATCCGGACCGGCTTCCACACCAGCCCGGTCGACGACAAGGACCCGCTGGCCGAGCCGCCGCACGGGTTCAAGCAGGACCAGGTGCCGATGTGGAGCAGCTACCTCGACACCCAGACCCGCGCCGGACGGCTGCGCAGCGACTGGTACGCGCTCACCGACCGGACCGAGAACGGCCAGATCGTGGTCGCCACCGCGAGCCAGCCGCGCCGTCCCACGTCGGTGAGCCTGGAGTACGGCGTCAATACTCCCGAGGGCGTGCGCGTGCTGCGCGGCCAGTTCGCGCTCCCGCCCGGCGCGGGCACCGGCGGCTGGAACGACACCCGGATCAACCTGCGCGACCTGCCGCCGGAGACCACGTCGGTGCGGATCGTCATGGTGGACAACGACCTCACCGAGGACGGCTGGATCGCCGCGTCCGCGCCGCGCGTGCCGACCTTCACCACGCTCACCGACAAGCTCGCGGGCAAATCGGTGTACATCGACTGGCCCGCGTCGTTCGTGTACCCGTGCGCGAACCCGGTCACCTCGCACGACGGCATCTCCGCGATGCCGGACTACCGCATCACCGCCGGCCAGCTCGCCGACGAGGCGAAATGGGCGTCCAGCACCAACGGCGGCCCGAACGGCTGGCTCGAGGAGATCGCCGACGAGCCCGAGGTGCCGAGCTATCTGAACGGGCAGCCCTACCAGTCGTGGGGACAGTTGCTGCAGATCGAGCCGTACACGACCGGGGTGGCGCCGACGGTCCGACACGGCGAGAAGACCGTGTGGGGCTGGTGGTCGCCTGGACCCGGGCCTTCGCAGCCGAACGGCAAGGACCCGACCCGCTAGCCGGGTTGGCTGCCTTGGGGAAGGTTGCGTGACAACCGCTCGGTTCGGCGCTCTCGAGTTCAGGCCACGCCTCGAAATATCTTGTCGAGGGCCACGCGAGGCTGCGCCCGGCGGTCACCGGCGGGCTGGTGACCGGAGTGCTCGACGCGGCAGTGCGGGACCGGCTCGCGACCATCGAGACGATCGCCGTGCATCCCGACCACCAGTCCCAGGGCATCGCGACCGGCCTGCTGGAGACCGTCCTGCCTCGGCTGCGCGACCTGGGCGCCACCGAAGTGGACGCCTGGACCCGGGGCGAGGAAACCGCTCGCGCCGTTCGCCCTGGCCCGGGATTCACCGTCGCCGGGGCCTTCCTGCACGCCGACGCGGCCCGCGAGCAGCAGTTGCGGGACACGTTCACCCGCGTCTACCGCTGCCGACGCTTCCACCGCCATCTCTGACACGACGAGGCTGCGCGTCACCGCCACGGTTGACCGCTCACTGCGGCTCCCGCAGCCGCCGCGCCGCGAACACCGACACCGCGGGCAGCACCGCCAGCGCCAGCAACGCCCACTGCAACCCGACCGCGTTAGCGAGCGCCCCCACGGCAGGAGCGGCCACCCCGCCGACGCTCACTGCCAGCCCGAGCGTCACCCCGCTGGCGGTCCCGAGGCGGTTCGGCAGATAGTCCTGGCCGAGCGTGACATGCAGCGAGAACGGCACGTACAACGCCAGCGCCGCCAACGCGATCAGCGGGAACACGCCGTACCCCGGCAAGAGCGCGATCCCGGCGACCGCGGGCACTGACACGACATACGCGAGGTAAACCGTCCGGATCCTCCCCCACCGTCCGGCCAGCACCCCGCCGAGCATGGTCCCCAGCGCGCCGACGCCGAACAGCACCACCAACGCCACTTCCCCGGCGAGCACGCTGCCGGTTCGCTGGGCGACCCAGATGGCGAGGAAGGTGTTGAGCGAGAAGGCAGCGATGGAGCGTCCGACGACCACCACGGTCAGCCAGCCGAACTGCCGCCAATCGTCGCGCCCGGCGTGTGCCTTGTGCCCCGCCGCGGAATGGACGTCGCTCATCCGCCGGAACAACGCGGCGATCACCACCCCTGCGACGAGCGCGGGCAACACCAGATACGGCGTCGCGCCCAGCCCGCCCGCCTGCAGCACCGGGGTGACGACGATCGGCCCGAGCGCGAAACCGACGTTGCCGCCCAAGGAAAACCAGCTCATCCCGACGTGCCCGCGCCCGGCGATCCGGCGCGCGATCCGCGCTGACTCCGGGTGATAGGCGGCGACGCCGAGAACGGACAGCGCGATCGCCAGCCAGGTCAGCGCGTAGGAATCTGCGAGCCCGGACAGCCCGATCCCGGCGCCGGCGACCGTCATCCCGACCGGCACGAGCCACGGCATCGGCCGCCGGTCGGTCAGCACGCCGAACAGCGGCTGGACCACGGAGGACAGCAACGTCGCGGCCACTGTGATCCCGGCCGCGGCGAGGTAGCCGTAATGCCGCTCGGCGACGAGAAACGGGACGAGCGCGGGGACCGCGCCTTGGTAGAGGTCGTCGACCGCGTGGCCGAGCACCATCAGCGGCATCGGCCAGCGCGCGGGACGCGTCGGAGCGGGAAGGGTCGTCGTCACTCGATCATCGTCGGACCCGGACCTGCCTTCGCGATTCCGTTATTGTGCCGAGTTGTGTCGATTTCCAGCCACCTGCCGACCGCGCCCACGAACACCCGCGACCTGGCGGCCACCACGGGCATCGCCGAGCACTGGCACGACGAGCACCAGATCGTCTACGCCAGCAGCGGCGTGCTGGCCGTGCACACGGACCGGTCGCGCTGGATCGCACCCGCACACCGAGCGCTGTGGATTCCGGCGGGAACCGTGCATTCCCACCGCGCATACGGCGTCACGCGGCTGCATCTGTTCGGCTTTCCGCAGGAACTGAGCCCGTTGCCGGTGACCGAGCCGACCGTCCTCGCGGTCACCCCGCTGCTGCGCGAACTGCTGATCGCGTACACCGAACTCGGCGACGACCGCTCGACCCCGGCAGGCCAGCGGATGCGGGCGGTGCTGTTCGACCAGCTCACCCTCGCCCCGGAGCGTCCGGTGCAGGTGCCCGCCGCGCGCGATCCGCGGCTGGCCGCCGTGTGCCAGTTGCTGGAGGAGGATCCGTCCGACTCACGCAGCCTGGAAGCACTGGGCCGCACGGTCGGCGCCAGCGGCCGGACGCTGACCCGGCTGTTCCGCGCGGACACCGGCATGACGTTTCCGCAGTGGCGCACCCAATTGCGGCTCTACCACGCCCTGCGGCTGCTGGTGGAGGGCCGGTCAGTCACCGCGGTGGCGCAGTTGTGCGGATTCGCCACCACCAGCGCGTTCATCGACGTGTTCCGGCGTTCCCTGGGGCATACCCCGGGGTTTTACCTCCACAGTGGACAATCCGGTGACGCACCACGAGACTCGCCGCGAGCCGGTTGACGCCGAACGAGACGAGAATGAGCCCAGTCGCGTCGAGCAGCTGCGCACCGAGGACGCTGGCCAGCGCGAACGAGCCGATGCGGATCGCGAGAAACACCGCCCACAGCGCGATTCCCGGGCCGGTGAGCCGGTATTGCAGCCCGCCGGCCCGCCGGAAACGCGTCACGTACCCCATCGCGGTCCCGGTGCCCGCGACCAGCACGAGTTCGCCGGCCAGCAGCCAGTCCGCCGGCTGCAACCCGCCGTCCAGCTCGAAACCGAGGCAAACCAGCCCTGCCGCGATCACCGCCAGCGGCATCACCAGCATCCGCCGCGGTTCAGCGGACCGCCACTGGAACTGCCGCACGATCAGGATCCCGACCGCGAGCGCGATCAGCACGTCGCCGACCATCGCCAACTCCATCACTAGTGATACTTCCTCGAATGTATCACTAGTGATTGAATAGGGCCATGCGCGCCGCCGACCTGCATCTCCTCGCCCGCACCCTGCGTGAGATCGCCCTGACCAGCACCGGGAACACCGGCACGGACCAGGTCAACGCGGGAGAGCTGGCGGTGGTCGAGGACGTCTCGCGCAACCCCGGCGCGACGATCAGCGACGTGACGCGCCGGACCGGGCTGGCGCAGAGCCTCGTTTCCCGGATCACGCACCGGATGGCGGACGCGGGCGTCCTGCGCGTGCGGCCCGACGAAACCGACCGGCGCAAGTCGCGGCTGGAGATCGAACCGTCCGCGCGCGAGATGTTCCGCACCCGCGCGGACGGTTCGATCGCCTCAGCCCTCGCCGCGCACGCACCGAAACTCAGTGCCGCGCAACGGAAAGAACTCACCCACCACCTCGCGGAGGCGGAGCGGCTGCTGCGCGAAGGTCAGGAATAACTCCGCGGCGTCCACACGATCGACCGCCCGTCCGGGCCTTCCTCCACCACCGTGCGCGACGAGCCCACGATCAGCAGGCACCGCATGTCCACAGTAGACGGATAAAGCCCGCCCAACGTGGTCACGCGAATGTCCTCCTCCGGCCCGCCGACATCCCGGGCCACCACCACCGGCGTCTCCGGATCCCGGTGCCGCAGCAGGACTTCCCGCGCGTTCGCCAGCTGCGTCACCCGAGTCCGCGACGCCGGATTGTACAGCGCCAGCACCAAATCCGCCGCGCCAGCCGCGTCGAGGCGGCGTTCGATGATCTCCCACGGCTTCAACCGGTCCGAAAGGGACAGCACGCAATAGTCGTGCCCCAACGGCGCACCGACCCGGGACGCGGCCGCCTGTGCCGCCGTCACCCCGGGCACGATCCGCACCCGCGCGCCGGCGCCGTTTCCGGCCGAAACCTGTTCCAGCACCGCCGAAGCCATCGCGAACACGCCCGGGTCCCCGGACGACACTACGGCCACCCGCGCACCAGTCGAAGCCAGCTGCAGCGCCTCGACCGCCCGGTCCGCCTCGACCCGGTTCCCCGACGCGTGCCGCTGCTGTCCCGCCCGTTGCGGAACCCGCGCGACATACGGCCCGTAGCCGACGATGTGGTCCGCCGCCGCCAGTTCCGCCGACGCTTCCGGCGTCAGCCACTCCGGCCCGGCCGGACCGAGCCCGACGACCACGACCTCGCCGCCTTCCACCGGAACCGGAGCCGAAGAAACAGCCGCGGGCTCACCCTCCACTCGCGACTTGTAGGCCGGACTCGGCAAGAGCGCCAAGGAAAAGTACGGCACCGACTCCGGATCGACGTCCGCGAACGGCTCCACCCGCTGCTGTCCCCAGGTCGCCCGCTCGATGTACCAGGCGTCGTCGAGCTTGCCCGACTCCGCGAGCGCTTCCCGCACAGAACCGAAGGTACGGCCCAGTTTCAGCACCGCCGCCGCCTCGGTGTCCGCCAGCCGCCGCGCCAATTCGGGCGCTGGCAACGTTCCCGGCAGCACCGTGAGCACTTCGTCGCGCTGCACCAACGGACGGCCGAGCACCGACGCCGCCGCGCTCACCGACGTCACGCCGGGCACCACCTCGGCTTCGAACCGTCCGGCGAGCCGCTCGTGCATGTACATGTAGGAGCCGTAGAAGAACGGGTCGCCTTCGCACAACAGCACCACGTCGCGTCCCGCGTCGAGATGCTCGGCCAGCTTTTTCGCGCTCAGCTCGTAGAAATCGGCGATCGCGCCCTCGTAACCGCCGGGATGGTCGGTGGTCTCGGTGGTGACCGGATAGACGAGCCGCTCTTCCAGCTGCCCCTCGCGCAGATACGGCTCAGCCACCGACCGCGCGATGCTGCGCCCGTGCCGCGCGCTGTGGTACGCGATGACGTCCGCCTCGCCGATCAGCCGCGCCGCTTTGACCGTCATCAGTTCCGGATCGCCGGGTCCCAGCCCGACGCCGTACAGCCGCCCCGTCATTCGACCGCGCTCGCAATCGCGTTCACGGCACCGACCGCCATCGCACTGCCGCCGCGACGGCCGTGCACGACCAGGTACGGCGCGGGCGCGCGCTTCGCCAGTTCCACTTTGGACTCCGCCGCGCCGACAAACCCCACCGGCACCCCGATGATCGCGGCCGGTGCGCCGACTCCCTCGTCCAGCAGTTCCAGCAACCGGAACAACGCGGTCGGCGCGTTGCCGATCGCCACCACCGAACCGGGAAGCCGGTCCCGCCACAGTTCCAGCGCGGCGGCCGACCGCGTGGTGCCGAGCCGTTCGGCCAGCCCGGGCACGCCGGGGTCGTCCAAAGTGCACACGACGTCGTTCGCCGCGGGAAGCCGTTTGCGCGTGATGCCGCTGGCGATCATCTTCGCGTCGCACAGGATCGGCGCGCCCGCCTCCAGCGCGGCGCGGCCCGCCTCGACCACGTCGAGCGAGTACCGCAGGTCGTCGACCAGGTCGACCATGCCGCAGGAGTGGATCATCCGGACCGCGACGCCCGCGACGTCGTCGGGCAGGATCGCCAGGTCCGCCTCTTCGCGGATCGTGGCGAACGAGTGCCGGTAGATCTCGGCCCCGTCCCGCAGGTAGTCGATCACGAAGGTCCCTTTCTCGCCAACGCATCCGCCAACTCGGACGCCGGGGTCCAGCGTCCGTCGACACGGTAGCCGCCGGGTTCGGCGACAACGTCGCGGTGGGCGCCGGACGGTCGTCCGCACCGCCGTGCACAGCCCGAGACGTGCACCCGCTCCCCGTCCGCGACCAGTGTCGCCGCGTCCGCGCGGACATCGGCGAGAGACTTCGCACACCCCGGCGCGCCGACGCAGGCGCTAAGCTCCGCCGTCGCCGGATCCGTCGAGAGCCCGGCCGCGTGCAGGCGTTCGACGTCCGCGCCGCCGGGCAGCAGCACCGAACGCCACGGCGTGACCACGGCGTCGCCGAAGTCCGCGAGCGTGCGCAACTGAGCGGCCGTCAACTGCCCGAACCTCGGCGCAACGCCCACCGCCTCGCCGCCGTCATCGCGCCGGATCCTCCCGACCGTCGGGTCGATCCGCGTCGGACGTGCCTGGCGCGCTTCCCGCGGACCGTCCGGCAGCAGTGCCGAAGGATCGGCCAGTTCCCCGATCCGCCATGCCGAACCGCGCGTGCGCGCAAACGTTTCCGCCACCGTGAGCAGCGCGGACACCGCCTCGTCCCGCGGCACCAGCCAGCCGGAATCAGCCCCCGCCAGCAGCACCACCCCGGTCGACGAACTCACCGCACGCCAACACACGTCAGTGCCCACGACGTCGCCGCGCCCGTCGTCAAAACCGAACAGGAACCGCCCGGGCAGCTCGGCGAGTTCCGGCCGCGCGCACAGCGCACGATCCAGCGTCGCGGAAAGGCCCCGGACGTCCGCGAGCCCGCCCCGCACCCCGCTCAACGGCGAGGCCAGCACGTTCCGCACGCGCTCGTGACTGGGCGACGGCAGCAGCCCGGCTTCGGTCAGCCGTCCGGCCAAGCCCTGCCGGTGCACGCCGCGCAACTGGACGTTCGCTCGCGAGGTCAGATGGACGTCGCCGTCGCCGAGGTCTTCCGCACAGGTTGCCAACGCGCGCAACCGATCCGCGGTCACCACGCCGCCGGGAAGCCGGACCCTGGCGAGCGGCCCGTCCGCCGCGTCGTGCGTCGCGAAGACTCCAGGGCAGGCGTCGGCGCGCACGCGGGCAGGGCTGGGCATGGCGCTCACTGTAACCCGCGGCTGTTTTAACAGGCTTGCGATCATATGTAGTACATCTGCTACATTCCATCGCACAGGCAGGATGGGGGTCATCCAATGAGAGATCAAGCGGACACCGTGCTCCGCGTCGAAGGCCTACGCATGCGGTACGGCGCGAACGACGTGCTGCACGGCACGTCGTTCACCGCGCACCGCGGCGAGGTGCTCTGTCTGCTCGGCCCGAACGGGGCGGGCAAGACCACGACGATCGAAATCCTCGAGGGGTTCCGCATGCGGTCCGCCGGCGAGGTGTCCGTGCTGGGCACCGACCCGGCACGCGGCGGCGAGGACTGGAGGGCGCGGCTGGGGGTCGTCCTGCAGTCCTGGCGCGACCACGGGAAATGGCGCGTGCGCGAGCTGCTCGACCTGCTCGGGTCGTTCTACTCGCCGTACTCCACCGACCGGATCCGGCGGCCGTGGGACACCGACGAGCTGATCGAGGCGGTCGGGCTTTCCGAGCACGCGGGCAAGAAGATCCGGATGCTGTCCGGCGGGCAGCGGCGCAGGCTGGACGTGGCGATCGGCATCGTCGGCCGCCCCGAACTGCTGTTCCTGGACGAGCCGACCGCCGGGTTCGACCCCATGGCGCGCCGCGATTTCCACGAGCTCGTGCACCGGCTCGCCGACGACGACACGACGATCCTGCTCACCACGCACGACCTCGACGAGGCCGAGAAGCTCGCCGACCGGATCCTGATCCTGAGCGGCGGCCACATCGTCGCCGACGGGTCGCCGGACCAGCTGAGCAGGCAGATCGCGGGCGAGGCCGAAGTGCGCTGGACGCTCGACGGGCAGCGGTTCGTGCACTCGACCACGGAGGCGACGAAGTACGTGTACGAGTTGTTCAAGCAGCACGGCGAAGCGGTCGCCGACCTGGAGGTCCGGCGCGCGTCGCTGGAGGAGACCTACCTGACGCTCGTGCAGCGCGCGGAGTCCGGGCTGACCTCGGCGGGTGCGCGATGACGGTATCGGCGCAGCGAACCGCGGCGAGGGTGGGGCTCCGCCGCGGGTTCATCGAATTCCGCCAGCAATGGACGAACCGGGACGACTTGCTGGGCCAGATCATCTGGCTGGGGATGATCTTCGGCACGCTGATCTTCATGCGCGGCGCGCAGTTGCCCGGCACGTCGTTCTCGCTGGGCACGGCGACGGTGCCGAGCGTGATCGGGGCGGGCATCGTGTTCAACGGCCTGTCCGCCGTCGCCGGGGCGCTGATCGTCGACCGCGAGGACGGCACGCTGCTGCGCGCCAAGGCGACGCCGAACGGGATGCTCGGCTACCTGATCGGCAAGGTCACGACGTTCTCGATGGTGCAGGTCGCGGGCATCGTCGTGATGCTGGTGCCGTCCCTGTTCCTGTTCGAGGGGCTGGCCCCGGACGGGTTCTTCTCGATCCTGCACCTGGTGTGGGTGCTCGCCGCGGGCCTGGTCGCGACCATGCCGATCGGCGCGGCGATCGGCTCGCTGATCCAGGATTCGCGGATGATGGCCCTGGTCATGCTGCCGATGCTCGGGCTCGGCGCGATCTCCGGGATCTTCTACCCGATCACCGCGCTGCCGGTCTGGCTGCAGGACGTCGCGCAGGTCTTCCCGATGTACTGGCTCGGCCTCGGCATGCGTTCGGCGCTGCTGCCCGACCAGGCGGTCGTCGTCGAAATCGGGCAGTCGTGGCGGCCGTGGGCGACCCTGGGGGTGCTGCTCGCGTGGGCCGTGATCGGATTGGTGCTGGCCCCGATCCTGCTGAAGCGGATGGCCCGGCGCGAATCGGGGTCGTCGGTGGCGGCGCGACGGGAAAGGGCACTTCAGCGTGTGTGAGGCGCGGTGAGCGAGAACGTCTACAACCGCATCGCGGTGCTGCGCGCCGAACGCGGCATCTCGCGGCGGCAGCTCGCGGACGCACTCGGCGTGCACTACCAGACCATCGGGTACCTGGAGCGCGGCGAGTACAGCCCGAGCCTGTACCTGGCGTTGCGGATCGCGGAGTTCTTCGAGGTCGCGGTGGAGGTGCTCTTCTCCACCGCGCCCTTCCCGCGGATCGGGGACGAAAGCAAGCCCGCGTGAGGGTCTGCTCACCTTGACGGCGCCGGTGCGCCCGGCGAGAGTAAGAGCGCACACGCGTCGGCACGCGGAGGAACCCGGTGGAAATCCGGGGCGGTCCCGCCACTGTGACCGGCGGCCCCGCGGCCGCCGTCAGCCAGGAACTCCCGCCGGCGTGCCCGACGACCCGGGGCGCGGACACCCCGAGTGAGGAACGCCGTGATCCTGCTGCTGTCCACTTCGGACACCGACCTGCTCAGCGCCCGGGCCAGCGGCGCGGACTACCGCCTCGGCAACCCGTCCCGGCTTCCCCTCGGCGATCTGCCCGGGCTGCTGGACGGCGTGTCGATCGTCGTCGTCCGGATCCTGGGCACGCCGCGGACCTGGCAAGAAGGCTTGGACACGCTGCGCGCGTCGGGTGCGCACGTGGTCGTGCTCGGCGGCGAGCAGACGCCGGACGCGGAGCTGATGAAGCTCTCCACCACGCCCGCCGGGATCGCCGCGCAAGCGCATCTGTACCTCGCGCAGGGCGGTCCGGAGAACCTCACGCAGCTGCACCGCTTCCTGTCCGACACGCTGCTGCTCACCGGCGAAGGCTTCGAACCGCCCGCCGAACTGCCGTCGTGGGGCGTGCTTTCGCGGCCCGCTTCCTCGAACGACGGCCCGGTCATCGGGATCCTCTACTACCGGGCGCACCACCTGTCCGGGAACACCGGTTTCGTGCACGCGCTGGCCGACGCGGTCGAATCCGCGGGCGGGCGGGCGTTGCCGATCCACACCGCGTCCTTGCGCACGCGCGCGCCGGAGATGATGGCTGAGCTGGGCAAGGTCGACGCCCTGCTGGTCACCGTGCTGGCGGCGGGCGGCACCCGTCCGTCGGAAGCCGGGGCCGGCGGGGACGACGAATCCTGGGACGTCGCGGAGATGGCCGCGCTGGACGTGCCCGTGCTGCAGGCGTTGTGCCTGACCAGCGACCGCGAAACCTGGTCCGCCAGCGACGACGGCCTGTCCCCGCTCGACGCGGGCAACCAGATGGCGGTACCCGAGTTCGACGGCCGGATCATCACCGTCCCGTTCTCCTTCAAGGAATTCGACGACGACGGCCTCCCCCGCTACATCGCCGACGCCGAACGCGCCTCCCGCGTCGCGCGCATCGCTCTCGCGCACGCCCGGCTCCGCCACACCCCGCCCGCTTCCCGGCGGATCGCCCTGATGCTGTCCGCGTACCCGACGAAGCATTCGCGCGTCGGCAACGCCGTCGGCCTCGACACCCCCGCGTCGGCGATCAAACTCCTGCGCCTCATGCGCGAACGCGGCTACGACCTCGGCCCCGAGGCTTTCCCCGGCGTCGACCCGACCGGCACCGACCAGCCGGACGGCGACGCGTTGATCCACGCCCTGATCGCCGCGGGCGGCCAGGACCCCGAATGGCTCACCGAAGAACAGCTCTCCGGCAACCCGATCCGCGTCCCCGCCGCCCGCTACCGCGCCTGGTTCGCTGCCTTGCCGGTCGAGTTGCGAGAGGCGATGGAAGAACACTGGGGCCCCGCACCGGGTTCGCTGTATGTCGACACGTCGGCAAACCCCGAGGGCGACATCGTCCTGGCGTCGCTGCAGTCCGGCAACGTCATCCTGATGATCCAGCCGCCGCGCGGATTCGGCGAGAACCCGGTCGCGATCTACCACAACCCGGACCTGCCGCCGAGCCACCATTACCTCGCCGCCTACCGCTGGCTGGAAGAGGAATTCGGCGCGCACGCCGTCGTCCACCTCGGCAAACACGGTTCGCTGGAATGGCTGCCCGGCAAGACCGCGGGCCTTTCCGCCGCCTGCGCCCCCGACGCCGTACTGGGCAATCTGCCGTTGGTGTACCCGTTCCTGATCAACGACCCCGGCGAAGGCGCGCAAGCGAAACGCCGCGCGCACGCGACGATCGTGGACCACCTGGTCCCGCCGATGGCCCGCGCCGAGTCCTACGGCGACCTGGCCCGGCTCGAGCAGTTGCTGGACGAGCACGCCAACATCGCCGCGATGGACCCGGCGAAGCTCCCGGCGATCCGCGCCCAGATCTGGACCCTCATCCAGGCCGCGAAACTCGACCACGACCTCGGTGTCGAGGAACGCCCGCACGACGCGGAGTTCGACGACTTCCTGCTGCACATCGACGGCTGGCTGTGCGAGGTCAAGGACGCCCAGATCCGCGACGGCCTGCACATCCTGGGCGAGGCCCCGGTCGGCGAGGCGCGGGTCAACCTGGTGCTGGCGATGCTCCGAGCCCAGCAAATGTGGGGCGGCAAGCAAGGCGCCGTCCCTGGCCTGCGCTCCGCATTGGGGTTGAAGGAAAACTCGGACGCCCCGCTGTCCGAAGTAGACGCTATCGAGGCGACAGCGCACACGCTGGTTTCCCGGATGGAAACCCACTCGTGGTCCCCCGCTTCGGTTTCTCCCGTGGTCACCGAGGTGCTGGGCGCTTTTGACGCCGAAGTCGCCCGCGTCCTGACCTTCGCCGCCACCGAGATCGTCCCCCGCCTGGCAGGCACCTCGTCCGAAGTGGACGCCGTCCTGCACGCCCTCGACGGCGGCTACATCCCGGCCGGCCCGAGCGGTTCCCCGTTGCGCGGCTTGGTCAACGTCCTGCCGACCGGCCGCAACTTCTACACCGTCGACCCGAAGGCCATCCCCAGCCGCCTGGCGTGGGAAACCGGCCAGGCGCTGGCGGACTCCCTGCTCCGCCGCTACCGCGAAGACACCGGTGACTGGCCGCGATCCGTCGGCCTCTCGGTGTGGGGCACCTCCGCCATGCGCACCTCCGGCGACGACGCCGCGGAAGTCCTGGCGCTGCTGGGCATCCAGCCGGTCTGGGACGAGGCTTCCCGTCGGGTGACCGGCATCGAGCCCATCCCGCTGTCCGAACTGGGCCGTCCCCGGATCGACGTGACAGTCCGCATCAGCGGCTTCTTCCGCGACGCCTTCCCGCACGTCATCACTCTGCTGGACGACGCCGTCCGCCTGGCCGCGTCCCTGGACGAACCCGAAGCCGACAACTACGTCCGCGCCCACGTCAACGCAGACCTGGCCGCCCACGGCGACAACCGCCGCGCCACGACCCGCATCTTCGGTTCCAAACCAGGCGCCTACGGAGCCGGCCTGCTCCCCTTGATGGACTCCGGAAACTGGCGTGACGACAAGGACTTAGCGGAAGTCTATGCGGTCTGGGGCGGCTTCGCATACGGCCGGGATCTGGACGGCCGCCCTGCCCGCGAGGACATGGAATCGTCGTACAAACGCATTGTGGTAGCCGCGAAGAACACGGACACCCGCGAACACGACATCGCCGACTCGGACGACTATTTCCAGTACCACGGCGGAATGATCGCCACCGTCCGCGCCCTGACCGGCTCCGCACCCGCGTCCTACGTCGGCGACTCCACCACCCCCGACGCCGTCCGCACCCGTACTTTGGGCGAAGAAACGGCCCGCGTCTTCCGCGCCCGGGTCGTCAACCCGCGCTGGCTGTCCGCGATGCGCCGCCACGGTTACAAGGGTGCCTTCGAACTCGCGGCAACCGTGGATTACCTCTTCGGCTTCGACGCCACCGCGGGCGTGGTGGGCGACTGGATGTACGAGAAGCTCTCGCAGTCGTACGTTTTGGACGAGGAAAACCAGCAGTTCCTGCGGGACGCGAACCCGTGGGCGTTGCGGGGAATCATCGAACGCCTGACGGAAGCCGCGGACCGGGGTCTGTGGGAAGAGCCGCATCCGGAGTTGATGGCCCAGATGCGCGAGGTTTACCTGACGCTGGAAGGCGATCTGGAGAGCGACTGAGCCCTAGTTGCACCGGGGTGCGGGCCGATCCGCAACCCGGTGCCAACGCTTCTCCTGCCGCGACGCGGGCCCACCAGCGCTCTCCCCGCCTCAGCCGTCGCACAGCACTTTCGCCACGCCACTGGCCAGCCGTTCGACGCCCTGGGCACGCCCCGACCCACGCCTCTTCCATCGCCAGCACACGCCCTTTCGGCCGCACCCGCTAGGCCAACTGCGGCCCCAGCCGCCCACCCCCGCGAAGGTCCGCCGAACAGCCCCCTGACCCTCGCCCTACCGCCAAGCCCGCCCCGCCCAACCACGCCACCACCACAGCTCACGCCACCAGTCACCGAACCTCCCCCGCCGAGCAGCCACCGCGACCCCCGACCGGCGCCCCCGGCTCGCGCCTGCCCAGTCCAACCGCACCGTCACCGTCTCCCCCTCTCCCCAGCGGACCACTCGCCCCGGCGGTCCGCGTCCTTTTGCGCGGAACCGTTGCGTCACAAGGGCTAACCCGCCGCACCGAATTCAGGCATACCTCCCGAACCAGCCCCCCGCCGGACAAGAGCAGCCGACCGCACCTTGACTTCATAATGGTCTAGTCCAATGCTTACCGCATTCATTTTCCGAATGCTCGCCGGAGGACAGATGCAGCGAAGCAGACTGGCCGCCACACTCGTCGCCGCCGCTACCGTGGCCGGGGCGGCCGCCGTCGTGGCCGCGACCGCCCACGCGCAGACCGGGGCGTCGACCGGCCTCGACAACAACTGGTACGCCGCCGCGCCGTACCTCATGCCGCAGAGCAACAACCCGCCGGACCCGGTGACCGTCATGAACGCGACCGGGCAGAAAGCGTTCCAGCTGGCCTTCATCCTCGCGCCGAAGGGCGGCGGATGCAGCCCCACCTGGGACGGCACCTCGCCGGTTTCCTCGGACACGACCGTCGGCGACGCGATCAACCGCATCCGCGGCAACGGCGGCGACGTGTCGGTCTCGGTCGGTGGCTACGGCGGCACGAAACTGGGCCAGACCTGCGGCACCGTCGACGCGACCGCCGCGGCCTACCAGCAGGTCGTCGCGAAATACAACCTGAAAGCCATCGACTTCGACCTCGAAGAACCCGAGTACGAAGACACCGCGGCCATCGCGAACGAACTCGGCGCCGCGAAGAAACTGCAGGCGGACAACCCCGGCCTTTTCGTCTCGGTGACCATGCCGGGAACCGCCGCGGGCACCGGCTGGTTCGGCACCCAGCTGCTGGACCAGGCGAAGTCGATCGGCTTCTCTCCCAACAACTTCTCGATCATGCCGTTCGACGGCGGTTTCAGCGGCGGCGGTGCGTCGCAGGTGTCGGCGCTCGAGGCGTTCCACGGCTTGCTTCAAAGCCACCTGGGCTGGGACAGCGCCACCGCGTACGCGCACGAGGGTTTCTCGGGAATGAACGGGAAATCCGACAGTTCGGAATACTTCAACGTTTCCGATTTCCAGACCGTGTACGACTACGCGACGAGCCACCACCTCGGCCGGTTCACGTTCTGGGCGGTGAACCGCGACCGGCAATGCACGACGACAACCGACAACAGCGTGTGCTCGAACGTCCAGCAAAACGACTGGGACTTCACGAAGTTCACCACCCGGTTCGCCGGCGCGACCCCGCCGCAGACCACTCCGCCGACGAGCCCGACCAGTCCGACCAGCAATCCTCCGGGAACCTGTTCGGCGCCGGAATGGCAGAAAACGCAGGTTTACACCGGCGGTGCCGTGGTTGCGCACAACAGCCACAAATGGACCGCCAAATGGTGGACCCAGGGCGAGGAACCCGGCACGACCGGCCAATGGGGCGTCTGGACCGACAACGGCGGCTGCTGACCGGCTAGTTTTCCCGATCGGGCGCTGCGACGCGGATTCCGTGCCGCAGCGCCCGATCGTCCGACGCTCAGGGCCGAACGCCGGGCAAGTGCGTATTCGCCCGCCGGACTTCCGACGCCAGCGCCGGGACTTCGATCACCCGTCGTCCGGCCGCGACAAGCCGCTCGACCCCTTCGGCCTCGACGAACAACGACGGTTCCCGCCAGGCCATCACCACTCGCGGAATGGCGGTTTCGAGGATCAGCTGCGTGCAGCTTTTGGGGTGGGACGCGCGATCGCTGCACGGTTCGAGCGAGCTGTACATGGTCGCGTCGGCGAGTCGCGGGTCGTGCGGATCGAGCTTCGCCAGCGCCGCTTCTTCCGCATGATTGCGCGGATCGCCTTCGCCGGAATGCCCGGTGGCGAGCACCGTCCCGTCCGGCAGCCCGACGACCGCGCCGACCCGGAACGTCGAACTCGGCGGGCATTCGTCGGCGAGCTCGATGGCCTGCCGCAACCGCAGCAGATCGAGCGACGAAGGTTCGACCGCCGCGCGGTACCGCAGCACCGCGACTTCTCCGAGCCGTCGCACTTCCGTCAGTTCCAGCGGTCGCGGAAACGCGCCCGGCCCGAGAAACCGCGGCGCCCGCGGGTCGCCGACCATGATCGGCGCGATCGCGAGCCGGAGTTCGTCGGCGAGCCCGGCGTCGAGGAACTGCGTGTGCACCGCCCCGCCGCCCTCGACGAGCAGCGTCCGGATCCCGCGCGCGCCGAGGTCGTCCAGGATGTGCTCGAGCCGCGGCGGACTGCCGACCTCCACGACAGTCGCGACCGCACTCAAGCTGTCCGCGCTGCCTCGCGGCGCGTAGACGAGCTTCTCGGTGTCGCCGACGGTGAAGAACCGCGCCGCCGGATCGAGCTTGCCGCTGCTGGTGACCGTCACCTTGACCGGTTGCTCCGGCCGCCCCGCCGCGACCCGCTCGCGGCGGAGTTCGGCGGAGCGCACGAGGAGCCGCGGGTTGTCGGCCCGCACCGTGCCCGCGCCGACGAGGATCGCGTCGGCCTCGGCACGGAGCCGGTCGACCTCCGCGAAGTCGTCCTCGTTGGACAGGAGCAGACGGGTGGCGCCGGCGTCGTCGAGGTAGCCGTCCAGCGATTGCGCCGCGGACAGCAGGACGTGCGGCCGCCCGGTCATCGTGCCCATCCGCTCATCGTGCTCCGGCCAGGTCAGGCGGGCACTACGGCGTACTGGCGGACGTACAGGTCGGTGTAGGTCACCGGCCCGCGCGGCCCCGGCACCCGGTCGAGGTTGATGCCGGTTTCGGGCACCGCGAGCAGCTTGAAGCCGTCCAGCAGCCGGGTCGGCGCGTTCCAGAACACGCCCGTGCCGGTGTAGCCGTCGAAGAACCGCTCCGCGGCCGCCGGGTCCTCGGTCGCGATCCCCGCGGCGAGCCCGGACGTGCGCTCGTTCGCGATCTCGACCGCGTCGACGAGCCCGCCGACCTTCTCCACGGTGACGGTCGCCTCCCGCTCGGAGTCCAGCGCCCACTCGTAGCCGATCGGATGCTCGTGCGGCGCGAGCGAAGGCGTGACGCCGCGCTCGGCCAGCGCCGACTCGATCTGCGGCCACACCGTGTCGTGCACGTCCTCGTGGATCAGCAGCAGGTTCAGCCGGTTGCAGACGCCGAGCCGGTCGAGGCTCGAGAACACGAGGTCACGAACCTTGCCCGCATCCGCCGCGGCGTCGACGTACAGCACACCGCCGCCGTCAGCGTGCGCCAACGTGCGCACCCCGTGCACCGCGGCCTCGGTCGCCAGCGCGCGCGTGCTGTCGCCACTGCCGCGCAGGATGACCAGCGGTACAAGCCCAGGCAGCCGAACCAGCGCTGACGCGGCTTCCCGCTCCACGCGCGGCACCAACTGCACGACGTCCGGGTTGATCCCAGCGGCCTCGAGCGCGGGCGCGATCACGACGTCCCGCAACCGCTGCGCCGAGCCAAGCGCCGCCGACCCGGTCCGCAGCACGCCGCCGTTGCGCGACTTGACCAGCTGCGACGCCACGTCGACCGTCACGTTCGGCCGCGCCTCGTAGTTCGCGCCGATGACGCCAACCGGACGCCGCCGTTCGACCAGCCGCAGCCCACCGTCCAGCGTGGACACGTCGACGGCCCGCTCCTGGTGCGGCGCGCCGGCCAGCAGACGCAGCTGATCGGCCATCCCGTCGAGCCGCTCGGGCGTGATGGTGAGCCGGTCGAGCAGACCAGCGCTCATCCCGTCGGCCGTAGCCTTGGCAACATCGGCCCGGTTGGCCTCAAGCACCTCGTCCCGGTGCGCGACGAGCCGCTCCGCCATCCCGACGAGCGCCGCGTCCACCGCCTCGTCCCCGGCGGCAGCCAACGACGGCGCAGCCGCCTTCGCCGCCCGCGCACACTCCTCGACGGCCTTCGCGACCTCGTCCATCGCCTGTCTCCCTCCGGCGGCTCAGCAGACGTCCAGTCTGCCGGACACCCGCCTCTGACCTGCATCGGGACCCTCATCGCGGGCCAGACGCCGGGACGCACCGACCGACCACGAGAGGCTTCCCATGAGTTCCGGAAACCTACCAAAGGCAGCGGCACGCTCAACCAACGAGCAGCCTTCTGCCGACGTGGAGCCGGGATTGCCGCCGTGGTCGTAGGCGCGACACTGCTTGCGCCCGTGGGCTTGGGCAGTACGAAACGCGTCCACGACCGTTGGGCGACGAGGTCGCGATCGCCAAGGCCGGAGCACCCGCGCACAGCTCCTGGCCAAGCGCGACGCGTGCTGGCATCCGACAGGCTTCCAGACCCCAACGTCGCTCGAAAGCAACGAGTGCGCGCCCTTCTGATCAGACCGCCGGAACACGTGCTGTTCGACAGTCAGACGCCTGAGCTAAGTGGACATCACCGCCGTAACGAACGGAGCAGCACACACGACTACAAACCACCTCAGGCCAAGGAGCACCGCATGATCAAGGGCCTCGCCATCTTCGCCGCAGCGGCCGCAGCGACCGTCACCCTCACCGCCTGCTCCGGTGGTAACGCCAGCGGTCTCGGCGCCAGTGGTTTGACTCCCACCTCAGCTTCGACGCCCAGCTACCCGCCGCAAGAGTCCTGCCCTCCACTCAAAGCCGGACAGTCATGCATCAACGGGCAACTGGTCGAATCCAGCCCCACCAGCGAGACTCCCCAGGCCCTGACGAGTTCGCCCGCCGAGACTCCGCAATCCCCTCCTCCGGTCGAGTCCAGCCCAGCGAGCGAGGCACCGCAGTACCCGCCCCAGGTCGAGCAGGCCCGCGACTCCGCGCTGTCCTATCTCAACTACACCGCTTTCTCACGAAACGGCCTGATCGATCAGCTGTCCTCCAAGTACGGCGACAGCTACCCGAAGAACGTCGCCACCCAGGCGGTGGACAGCCTGGACGTCGACTGGAACGAACAGGCAGCCAAGGCGGCGCAGTCATACCTGGACTACACCTCGTTCTCGTGCACCGGCCTGATCCAGCAGCTGTCCTCGAAATACGGTGAGAAGTTCACCAGTGCCCAGGCCAAGTTCGGCGCGCACCAAACGAAGGCGTGCAAATGACATCCGACGCGTGACCAACGCCGAACAGCTCCCGCACCCCTCACCGCCGCGTCGTGGCTGATCACCCGCAGCGGTTGGAGATCGCAACCACCCAGGAGAGCTGGGTCAGGCGCGAACGCCACCAAGCACTCGGACGTGCAGTGCCGCACACGCCCTGCCAAGCGCGGCGACAGCTTGCCACGGCATTGCCGACGACAGCGCGCGCCCAACAACCGGCCGTTCCACCCAACCGCTTGCCACTCAACTGCTTGCCGCTCAACCAATCCGTAGGCAACCCAGCCAATGCTCAACCGATCCGTGAGCCGCCCAGCCAGCGCTCGACCGGTCCGTAGGCAACCCAGCCAGCGCTCAACTAATCCGTCGGCCGCCCAGCCAGCGCTCAACTGCTCCGCCGCAGCCCGCCGTCCGCTCGCACGCGGAGCGTGCATGAACGTCGCCGCCGCACCGCCGCCAGCTCCGCCGCACCCCAGCGACCGCGCGCCGTCGCACGACGCCACCGAGCCGCCAGTCCGCGTCACCTCACCGCAACCGACAACCGCAGCGACCGCATCACAACGCCAACGGTTGCAGCAGCCACAACCCGCCCGCGATCACGCAACTCGCTGTGAGCACGCCGAACACCAGCACCCACAACACCGCAGGCACAGCGGTCAGCCGGCTCAGCTGGTCGGCGTCGGAGTCCCGCGCCTGGCCACGCCGCCGTTTGAGCTGAAGCTCCACCACCGGCCGAACCCCGCCGAACAGCAGGAACCAGGTCAGCAGGTACACGAACGGCGCCTGCACCACCTTCGGCGCGACCAAGGCCACCAGCCCGAGCACGACAGCGCTCGCCACCACCGTGAACACGCCGTAGGCATTGCGCACCATGATCAGCACGCCCAGCAGCAGCAACGCGACCAGCACGAGCACCGCGGTGATCAGGTCGGCTCCGACCAGGCTCGCGAACAGCAGTCCCAGGACCGACGGAGCGATGTATCCGGCCAAAGCGGTGAACGCCATGCCGGGTCCCTCAGGCTTGCCGCGCGACACGGTGACCCCGGAGGTGTCCGAGTGCAGCCGGATCGACCGCAGCCGCCGTCCGACCGTCACCGCGGCCAGCGCATGGCCTGCCTCGTGCACGATCGTGATGACGTTGCGGGCGAACCGCCACGGCGTCCCGCCGGCCAGCACGACCAGCAAAGCGATCGCGCCGGTGACCAACGTGATGACGCTCGGCGTGTTCGCCTGTTCCAGCGCCGCGCTGACTGTCCCAGTGCCCGCGGCCATGGCCGCACCGGAGACTTCTCCGGTGCCCGGTCGAGCACTGAGCACAGTCGAGACGGCGAGTACAGGCGTAGTCACGCGGACACCTCACCACAGGCCCTATTTGGCTGCTGTGAGTGCCCAGGCAACATCCGTCGACCGCGATTCGGTATGGGCCGCGGCCTCACTCCATGACGTCTCCCTCCTGTCGATCCGCGACTTCAAGTACCACTCAGTCCGCCACCTCCACGGACACCTTCAGCCGATCAAACCGGAACAGATGGGCGACCCACGACCGATACGGACGCCAATCCTCAGCCAACGGCTCAAGCTCGTCCGGCGGCGTGTCGGGAGGCAACGCGTACTCCGCGCACAGAATCTGGTGGAGCTGGGTGTCCAGGCGGGGGAAGAGATCGGGATGTCCCGCGCCGTGCAGCAGGATCTGCTCGGCGGAGAACGCTCCGATGCCCGGGATCGCACACAGGCGGCTCATCGCTTCGGGGATCGGCAGCGCCAGCAACTCCTCGGTGTCCAGGCGGCCGTCTACAGCTGCCCGGGCGACAGCTCGGAGGCGCGCGAGCCGGAATGGCCCCACCGACGGTTCGTCGCCCAGCTCGGCCAGAATCTGCGGCGAGGGAAAGGAAAACAGCCCGTCTTCGCCGACCTGACGGCCATGGCGCACAGTCAACTGCTCGCGAAATCGTCTCGCCTGCGGGACCCGCATTCCTTGCGTGAGCACGGCCCAGCAAGCCGCTTCGTACGGCGACGAAAACAGCACTGGGCGCGCTCCGCTGTGACGGGCGTGCAGCCGCCGGACCACCGAGTCCCGGCTCGCGGCCTCGGCGAACCCCGATTCGTCGACATCAAGCGAAAGCATCCGGCTCACCTGCGCGACCACCCGCGCGGCGACCTCCACCGGCGCCGCCACCCCGACTTCGACCGTGCCCGGGGATCTCTGCCGGATCGCGGCCCCGGCATGGGTCCAGGTCCCCTCCACCGGGAACGCCATCCGCAGCACGCCCGGTTCGGCGGCGAAGGATCCCGCCAGGCCCGCCCCGGCGAGCCATCGCGACGCGGCGCTCAGGTCGAAGGCCCCGTGCACGGCGATTTCACCGGTGGGCAGGTCGATCGGACGCAGGATCGGTGCGGTCATCAGTCAGTCCTCCTCGCTGGTCTCCGCGAGTCGGAGACCGTGCGGACGACGTTAGGAACAGCCACCGACAATGCCGGGCCTCGAACGCTTGATCGGGCAGATCTTCACTCGAACGAGTGAGCAGTTGATGCCGCATACTGCCGGTATCCCACCGAGAGGACCTCTGTGCCGCACCACAGCACCCAGCAACGGCTCACCGATCTGCTCAGCGAACCGGCCACGACAGCCGACGGTTTCTTCGACACCCTCGGCGACGCGGCCCAGGCCGGCCCGCCCACCGGGCTCACCCAGCGGCTCATGCGCACCACGCTGCTGCCGCAGGTATACGAACACTACTGGCGGCCCGTGCTCGGCCGCGTCCTCAAAGGCCCCAGCGGCCCGAGCATGGCCGACGAGGTCGCGCTGGCCTCCGAACGTCTCGGGCTACAGCCGGGCCAAGTCGTGCTCGACGTCGCGTGCGGAACCGGCCGGTTCACGCGCGCGTTCGGGGACGCGGTGGGACCGGAAGGGCTCGCGATCGGTCTGGACGGCGCACGCAGCATGCTTTCGCGCGCGCTCGAAGAAACTGACTCACCGAACGTGGCCTACCTTCGCGCCGACGCGGTCGAACCGCCGCTGCTTTCATCCACTGTGGACGCTGTCTGCTGTTTCGCCGCCCTGCACATGTTCGCCGAGCCGGAACGCGCGCTCGATTCGTTCACCCGGATTCTCCGTCCCGGCGGCCGGATCGTCCTGCTCACGAGCGCCCGCCGAGACTGCCGGCTGGCTCGGATCGCCGACACCGCAGGAGGAATCGTCAGCGGGCAACGCATGTTCGACCGCGGAGAGATCGCGGCCGGCTTGCGCGCGCGTGGCTTCGACGAGGTGCGCGAGCAGTACTTCGGCGTCGCCCAACTCGTCTCCGGTCGGCTGTCCGACGTGCGGTGATCCATTTCTGTCGGGGTTCGGAGTTAGCATTCCCCGCATGACCCACGCCGCACCTGTCCCGCCGGACGACAGCCACCTCCGTTCCCTAGTCGAAGCCACCGCCGATGCCGTGGCCGCCGCCGAACCGCTCAGCTCCGACTACGCCGGGGCCGACGCGGAAACCCGTGCTGCGGTTGAAGAAGAAGTGCGTTCCCGCGCGAGCGAACTCGTCGCGCTCAGCCAGGATCTGCACGCGCATCCGGAAGAAGGGTTCGCCGAACACCGGTCAGTCGGCGCGCTCGCCGACTTGCTGCGCGCCCATGGGCACGAAGTCACCGTAGGCCTCGGCGGGCTGGACACCGCGTTGCGCACCGGAACTCCGGACAACAAGGGGCCGCACATCGCGGTTCTGTCCGAGTACGACGCACTGCCCGGATTGGGACACGGCTGCGGGCACAACGTTATTTGCACTGCCGGAGCAGGCGGATTCCTCGGTGCGGCAGCAGTGGCCGAACGACTCGGCGGACGTGTGTCCCTGGTGGGCACCCCTGCCGAGGAAGGCGGTGGCGGCAAGGAGACGCTCGCGCGAGCCGAGGTCTTCGACGATGTCGACGCGGTGATCATGCTGCACCCGTTCAGCCACGACATCGCATTGCACCCGTTCCTCGGCAGGCGGCAGCTCGAGATGGTGTTCCACGGCGTCGGCGCGCATGCTTCGGCCCAGCCGTTCATGGGGCGCAACGCGCTCGACGCGGCGGTGGCGGCCTATCAAGGAGTGTCGGCGCTGCGACAACAGCTGCCGTCGAGCGACCGGGTGCACGGCATCTTCACCGACGGCGGCGCGCGGCCGAACGTGATCCCAGCCCGGGCGGCTCTCCTGTTCTACCTCCGGTCGGCAAATCCCGACACGCTGCGCGACTTGGCCAGCCGGATGACCGCGATCGCCCACGGCGCGGCCGAAATGACGGGCTGCGGAGTGGAATTGCGCTGGGACGCGCAGCCGGCGTATCTGCCGATCCGGTTCAACACGACACTGGCCGGACGGTGGTCGGTCAATCAACAGGGCACGGGGCGGAAACCGCTGCCGCCGGGCATCGTGCCGGAGTTCCTGACGGGGAGCACGGACCTCGGGAATTTGTCTTTCCGGATGCCCGCGCTGCACCCGATGATCGCGGTGTCCGGGCCGACGGTCGCCTTGCACACCAAGGAATTCGCTGAGGCTGCTGGGTCGCCGACGGGTGATCAAGCTGTCGTCGACGGCGCGCTGGGGCTGGCTCTGACTGCCGCCGACTATCTCGCCGACGCGGCGCTGCGCAAAGCGGTGCACGACGAGTTCGAGGCATCGGGAGGGGCACTGGACGTGCCGAGTTTCTTTGACTGACAGGTGTGGGAGTTGGTGGATGACGATGGCCGGAAGGCTGGAAAGGAGGTGCGCGGCGACCAATCTGCCGGGTTGTGCGGAAGCTTTGGACGGTTTGGACTGATGCAGTGCTGGTCGGCAGTGGCGAACTCCGCGGGCTCATCGCTCTGAACGGCACTGCCTGCCCTGGATTGACTCACGGCACGGCACGGCACGGCACGGCACGGCACGGCACGGCACGGCACGGCACGGCACGGCACGGCACGGCACGGCACGGCACGGCACGGACGAGGATGCGCTGCCTGAGAACGGCTGAGAATTCTCAGCTGATTCTTCTCAGGAAAGCCTGAGGGTTTTCCACAGGCTGCTCATAAGCACAGGCGCGAGTCTGGGTTCATGACCGAGAACGAGAGCCGGCCTGGCCCCGCTACACCCGGTGGGCACCAGCCGCACCAGAGCAGTGAGCAGTACGGCCAGTACCGGGCCGGGTCGAGTCCGTTCGTTGCGGGACAGGGACGTCCGCGGGAGGTCGGAGGCGGTCCTGTCGGGCAAGCCGGAGGGCGTGGCGAGCAGGAGACGGCCTCCAGCGCTCAGCAAGCCGGGCCGAGCAACGCGCAGCTGCCCAGCGGTGCCCAGGCAGCCGGACCCGGAGCGGTCCGGGTTCCCCAGCCGGGTGCTGCCGCGCAGTCTGGGCCGAGCACCGCGCCTCTGCCGAGCCCGCACGCCGCACCGCCTCAACCCGGCACCGCGCAGCACCAGCTCGGCACGCCGCACAACCAACCCGGCACCCCACAGCAGCAACCCGGCACTCAGCACTACGGCCCAATGCCACAACCCGCGCAACCGCCCGCAGCCCTGGCTGGTCCGCGGAAGCGACCCGGCCGGATGGCGGCGCTCGTCGGAGCCACGGCACTGGCCGCCGCCCTGCTCGGCGGCGGTGCCGGTGCGGCGATCGTCGGGCTGACGGGCGGCACCAGCGCGTCCTCGAGCACCGCGTCGACCGCCGCCACTGGGCAGACCATCAGCAACACCACGGCTTCCGGGGACGTAAGCACCGTCGCGGCGAAGGTGGTGCCCAGCGTCGTTCAGGTGAACGTCACGACCGGGCGGGGCACGGCGATCGGATCGGGCGTCATCCTCACTGCGGACGGCCGGATCCTCACCAACGCGCACGTCGTGGAGGGCGCGCAGACCGTCACGGTCACTACGTCGGACGGCAAGAAGTACCAGGCCAGGGTCGTCGGTTCGGACACCAAGAGCGACATCGCGGTGCTGCAAGCCCAGGGCGCGAGCGGGCTCACCGCCGCGACGCTCGGCGATTCGAGCAAGCTCGCGGTCGGGCAGCAGGTCATCGCGATCGGGTCGCCGGGCGGGTTGCAGAACACCGTCACCACCGGCATCGTCAGCGCGCTCAACCGGCCGCTTTCCGACGTCGGGGGCGGCGACGGCGATCAGCAGAACTCGCCGTTCGGGAGGCAGACCTCGAACGTCACGTCCGGCCCCAGCTACACCGCGATCCAGACCGACGCCTCGATCAACCAGGGCAACTCGGGCGGCGCGCTCGTCGACAGCCAGGGCCAGGTGATCGGCATCAACTCCGCGCTCTACAGCCCGAACTCCTCGGCCGGCAGCGTCGGAATCGGGTTCGCCATCCCGATCAACGACGCCAAGAAGATCGTCGACCAGATCGTCAACGGCTGACCAAAACTCCGGAGGCGGACCGTGGTCGGGGCGGCCCGCCTCCGCTCCTCACTCTCGGGACGGTGAGGAAACCTGGCCGCTCTCTCCGGGAAATTCGGGGCCTGGAGAGAGCGGCTTCTTCACGCGCCCGGCAGTTCGTAGACCAGCGTGAACGTGTGCTTCCCCTCGTCGACGGCGATGTCGGCCGATCCGGAGATGCCCACCAGTTCGTCCGTGCCCGAACCGGGCAGCAAGACCAGCGACAGCCCCTCGTCGCCAGCCGTGTGCCGGAGAACGAAGCTTCCCTTCCGGCCGTCGACAGAACCGGTGAACCGCTCGAAGGCGACATACGCGCGCGACGTCTCGTTCGACGCCGTCAGCATCTCGACCCGGCTGGTCCCTTCGACCGCCCCGGTGAACGTCTTCTCGATCAGCACCTGCGCGAACGCCGTGCCGCCGGCCTCGTCCTGCGCCTGCGGCTCCCATTTGTCCAGCTCGAACGCGGCGACGGCGGTCCTGGTCATGCTGTTGCTCCTCTGCCGGAAACTCGATCCCGCACAGTCAACCGCCGATACCTGCCATCTCCCGTCAGGTATCTCAACGCCGCCGGTTGCCGAACAGCCCGCGCGAGAATTCCCGTCCGAGCGAACTCGCCGCCGAGCGCATGAACGACTTCACCGCCGGGTTGCTCAGCACCTGCGAGATCATCCCCGGCTCGTCCTTCTCCGGCTTGGGCGCGGCCGGCGCCTCGGACTCCGCAGCCGGTGCCGAATCCGGGGCTGGCGTGGCTTTCGCAGCCAACTTCTCGTACGCCGACTCGCGGTCGATCGTCTCCCCGTACTTCGCGTTCAGTTCCGACGACGCGACCGCCGCGCGGATCGCGTCCGCCCCGATCGACCCCATCTTCGACCGCGGGGCGCGCAGCCGCGTCCAGGCTACCGGCGTCGGCGCGCCGCGTTCGGACAGCACGGTGACGATCGCCTCGCCGATCCCCAGCGACGTCAACGCCGTCTCGAGGTCGTAGTGCGGCGACTTCGGATAGGTCTTTACCGTGCGCGCCAACGCTTTCTGGTCGTCCGGCGTGAACGCGCGCAACGCGTGCTGCACTCGCGCGCCGAGCTGGGACAGCACGTTGTTCGGGATGTCGGTCGGCAGCTGCGTGCAGAAGAACACGCCAACGCCCTTCGACCGGATGAGCTTCACCGTCTGCTCGATCCGCTCGAGGAAAGCCTTCGACGCGTCGGAGAACAGCAGGTGCGCCTCGTCGAAGAAGAACACCAGCTTCGGCTGGTCGAGGTCGCCTTCCTCGGGCAGTTCCTCGAACAGCTCGGCCAGCAGCCACATCAGGAACGTCGAGAACAGCGCCGGTTTGGACTGCAGATTGTCCAGTTCCAGCAGGGTGATGACGCCCTTGCCGTCCTGCTGGCGCATCAGGTCGTGGACGTCCAGCTCGGGCTCGCCGAAGAATTCCTCGCCGCCCTGAGCCTCCAGATTGGACAGTGCGCGCAGGATGACGCCCGCCGTCGCCGCGGACACCCCGCCGATGCCCTTAAGGTCTTCTTTACCCTCGTCGCTGGTCAGATGCGTGATCACCGACCGCAAGTCCTTGGTGTCCAGCAGGGCGAGACCGCGCTGGTCAGCCCAGTGGAAAATCAGGCCGAGCGTCGATTCCTGCGTCTCGTTGAGCCCGAGCACCTTCGACAGCAGCACCGGCCCGAAGCTGGTGATCGTCGCGCGGACCGGGATGCCGGTGCCGCTGGTGCCGAGCGACAAGAACTGCACCGGACCCGCCTCCGGCGCCCACTCGTCGCCCAGTTCCGCGGACCGTTTCGCGGTGCGATCGCTCGCCTCGCCGGGCGCGGACAGGCCGGACAGGTCGCCCTTGACGTCGGCCAGCACGACCGGAACCCCGGCCGCCGACAGCTGTTCGGAGATCAGCTGGAGCGTCTTGGTCTTGCCGGTGCCGGTCGCGCCCGCGACCAGGCCGTGCCGGTTCAGCGTCGCCAGCGGCAGCCGGACCGCGGCCGACGCCTCCGTCTTCCCGTCGATCACCACCGCGCCCAGCTCGACGGCCGCCCCGTCGCTCACGTATCCCTGCGCGATCTCCGCCGCTGGTCCCGACGCTTGCTCGGCCACTGGCCGCACCCCGTTCCGAGTCCGAAATCACACCTCGCTGCACTGGCTGACCGAGCGTAACGCGCCGGAAGCCCAGGTGACGCCGCTGATATCCCCGTGTCGGGTTAGGGTGGTGCGGGTGAACGACCATCTTGTCTGGATCGACTGCGAGATGACGGGGCTCGACCTCGGCAAGGACGCGTTGATCGAAATAGCCGCGCTGGTGACCGACGCCGACCTGAACGTGCTGGGCGAGGGCGTCGACATCGTCATCCACGCCGACGACGCCAAGCTCGACGGCATGCCGCAGGTCGTCCACGACATGCACGCCAAGTCCGGCCTCACCGAAGAAGTCCGCGCCTCGACGACCACGCTCGCCGAGGCCGAGCAGCGCGTGCTGGAGTACATCCGCGAATGGGTGCCGGATCCGGCCAGCGCACCGCTCGCCGGCAACTCGATCGCCACCGACCGCGGCTTCATCGCCCGCGACATGCCGGAACTCGACAACCACCTGCACTACCGGATGGTCGACGTGTCGTCAGTGAAGGAGCTCGTGCGCCGCTGGTACCCGCGGATCTACTACGCCAAGCCGGAGAAAGGCCTGGCCCACCGCGCGCTCGCGGACATCAAGGAGTCCGTCGGCGAACTCGAGTACTACCGCGCGATCGCCTTCGTCCCCCAGCCCGGCCCGACGAGCGACGAGGCCAAAGCCGCCGCCGCCGAAGTGCTGGAACGCCACCGAGGGTGACCCCCTGAAAAGCGCTCGCGGGCACCCGCTAGGATTGCTTCCAGCAAGGTGATCGCGAGATCTTTTGCCAGATGGTGGCTATAGCTCAGCTGGTAGAGCACCTGGTTGTGGTCCAGGAGGTCGCGGGTTCGAGCCCCGTTAGCCACCCGCGCACCCCGGCTTCACCGAGATCTTTTTCGGAGAAGCCGGGGTTTTGTCATTTCCGGGGTACTGTGGCGAGTGCCGGTGTCGCGCAGGTCACTGGGGTCCCCCCCTTCTGGCCTGCCCGCTGCCGCGTCGGCCGACGCTGTCCGGGTACACGGTGGGTCACCGCCGCTGACCTGGGCTGTTGTCCCGGCGAGCCGAAAAGGGGACCCCCCTGAAACGGGGCCTGAACGCCCTGCTAATCTTTTCCACGTCGCCGAGGGAAACCACAGCGGCGGGAAGCACCAAGCGCCATTAGCTCAATTGGCAGAGCAGCTGGCTCTTAACCAGCGGGTTCGGGGTTCGAGTCCCTGATGGCGCACCCTCATTCCCCAGGTCTTGTGATTCATCGACCTGGGGATTTTGGTTTTCTGGAAGGTTTTCTTCCGGTTCTGGACTGTCCATTGTGGTCGTTGGCGAGCCCGAGGCGAGCCCGAGACTTCGCGCCGACTGCCGCGGGATGATCGCCGCCGTCGCCTCCGCCGCCGCGAACGACACCTGCGGCAGAACCGACGTGTAGGTGTCGGAGGCGATGGTGATCGAGGAGAGCCGCAGCATCCGCTGCACCACCTTCATCTCCACACCCGCCGCCAACGCCAAAGTCGCCGCGCCATGGCGGAGATCGTGCAACCGGATCGGCGGCAGCCCGGCTTGGCGGGACAGTTCATAGAACACGTCCGTGACATGCGCCGGGTGCAGTGGGCTCCCGTCCCACCGGGTGAAGGCAAGGTCGTGTTCCTTCCACTGTGAGCCGAGACGTTCCCGATCTGCGTCCTGAACGGCCAGATGCTGGGCGAGCACCAGGCCGGTGTCCTGGTCGATCGCGACCGCGTTCACCGACTCGTCCGTCTTCGGCTTCGACTCGCCGGTCTCCCAGCCCCACTGCACGATCTGATTCGAGACCCGCACCTCCCCGGCCGCGAGACGGATCTCCGACCGCCGCAACCCGCACGCCTCGCCCCGCCGCAACCCGATATGCGCGATCAGATGAAACAACGGATACAAGGGATGATTGACCGCGACATCGAGAAAACAGCCGGTCTGCTCCGGGGTCCACACCATCACCGGGCACGGAATCAGCCCCGTGCGCTGCCACTGCAGCACCCGCTCCGCCGTCCACACCAACGGCGTCCACCGCACCGCCGCAGGCAACTCCACCAACGACGCCACATTCACCACCAGCAAGCCCTCCTTGACCGGGCGGTTCAGGCACGTCTTCAAAGTCCCATTGATCCGGTGGATCGAGGACGGGCCGACCGGACGCTGCCACTTCACCGCCGCGACCTTCCGCGGATCCCCGCTCTCGCGGTACACCCCGATCAACTCGTTGTGCTCAGCGATCGCGTCGTACATCGCATCCAGATGCCGCACCCGCAGCCTCCGCCGCCGCACCTGTCCCAGATGCGGCCCCAGATACAACCGCACATGCGACTCATACGACCGATACGTGTTGCGCGAGACCTTCCGCTTCTTCGCCGCGAGGAACCCCGTGAACTCCTCGGCCATCAACGGGTCGTCAGTCACGTCCGCGCCCGCGCGCACCAGACGACGCATCTCGTCGATGTCCGGAAACGTCTCCCGCTGGGCGAACGCCAGGGCGATCACGTCGCCGATGTCGCGCCGCAGCTCCTCGTCGTCCTCGTCCGCAATCGCCAGCAACCCGCGCACATGCTCCAACTCATCCTGTGCCGCCGTGGCCGAGTCGAAGCCGCGCCGCCGTCGCGGACGCCGCTGCCCCGCCGCATCAGCAGGAAGCTCGACCCGGAAACCCCACTGGCCGTGCTTGTAATTCGTCAGCTTCGGACACGCGCTCCCGAGCAGTTTCCTGTTCTCGTCCCGGCAATTGCACGTCCGGTACACCGACCCCTCGGTCACCGCACACCATCCCCTCGCCTTGTGGAACCAGCGGATCCGACCGCTGGGGAAGACATGCTCGCGCCGCGACCACCGCTCGGGGAAGCCCGAGTTGCAGCACGATCACCCGATCCGGCGAACCAGGCCGACCCCCGGCTACCCCGTCTGCGTTTCCAGCCCGAGCACCCGCAACAGCCCCGCAGTCGGGACCCGATACCCGCCGCCCACGCGCACAACCGGGCACGGGAAACCGCCCTCACGTGCCAGCGCGTATGCCGTCGTCCGCCCGATCCGCAACGCCCGCGCCGCCGTCATCAGATCCACCACCGCCGGCAACGCAGCCGCCTCGGCAACGGTCATGACCTCCATCGCTTCCATCCCGCCACCGCGTCAGCCAACCGACGATGCGTCAAGTCCCGACAAGCGGGGTCCACGTCGACGCCGACGAACGAGCACTCGTGCTCCAGCGCGGCGACTCCGGTCGTTCCGCTCCCGCAGAACGGATCCAGTACCACTCCCTCACGAGGACAGCCGAGACGAATACAGCGCCGAGCGATCTCCAGCGTTCCGGCAGCAGGATGCCCGGCGCCCGAACGCCCAGACGACACCCTCCACATATCCGAATGATCGGTCCCCCGCCCTGACTGCGGAGCAAACCAGTGTCCCGGCGACCGGGCCAACAGCAACACCGTCTCGTAACGCTGGGAGAGACGGTCCCGCACGCTCTCCGGCCGCGCGTTCGGCTTCTCCCACACCACCGCGTTCCGCAGCAGCCAACCGTGTTGCTGCAACGACAACGCCACCCGCCACGGCACGCCCACCAGATCCTTGCGTCGAAACGCCGACTGCGGCGGCCGATGCACCCCGTAACGACTCGCCGCGCGCACCGACGCCGTCCGCGCCGCCGAACCCCGCGCGACGTAATTTCCCCACGAACCACCGAAGCAATCCCCCAGATTCAGCCACACCGTCCCGCCCGGCCGCAGAACCCGCGACACCTCATGAAAAACCCCGACCAGATTCGCAACGTAAGAATCCACACTGGACTCCGCGCCGTACTGGCCCGCGACACGGTAATCCCGCAGGCCCCAATACGGCGGCGACGTCACCACACAATCCACCGACTCCGGCGACATCCCCGCCACGACCTCCGCCGCGTCCCCCACCAGCAACCGAACTGAACCGAATCCACGCTTGTCCCTTGTGAGGCAAGCAAACTCGCAGCTATCAGCAGGTGCACCTCGGACAAGGCCGTCAACATGACGAGCGATCGACACGGTGTCGTTGGTCATCTTGTTCCTCCCTCGGCCCGCGCAATGCGCTGGAAGGCGAAGGCGTGATAGGCGGGATTGGTGTCGATGCCGGTGAAGCGCCGACCGAGCGCACGGGCCGCGACGCCAGTGGTGCCGCTGCCGCTGAACGGATCGAGCACGTGCCCGCCCGGCGGACATCCAGCTGCCACGCAACGGAACGGGATCTCCAGCGGCGAAACGGCAGGATGCCCGATGCGGGCGCGGTTGGGAAGGATGCTCCACACGTCGCCCGGGTCACAGCTCACCTGTCGGATCGAGTCGCAGTCGAAATGGTGATCCGGCTGCGCGACGAGCAGGAAGATCATCTCATGGCGGGCGGCGAGGCGGTCACGGATCGGTGTGGGTGTGGAGTGGGGTTTGCACCAGACGATCGCCGATCGCAGGATCCATCCGTCGCCTTGAAGCGCGAAGGCCAAGCGCCAGGGCATACCGAGCAGGTTCTTGTGCGGCACGTCCGCTCGTGGCCGGTAGTGCGGTTGTCCAGTTTGGCCGGGAACGGCGCACCAGTAGCCGTCGGAGTTGGTGGAGTAGCTGTCGCCCAGGTTGACCCACACCGTCGCCCGCGGAGTGAGCACACGCCGAGCCTCGCCGAAGACCGCACGCAAGGTCGCGATGTAGTCGTCGGCGGTCGGCTCCAGTCCGATCTGCGGATGCTCGCGGCAGGCCCCGCAATCTCGACACCGCCATCGGCCCGGGCCCTCGTCGCTGCGACCGGCCGGCCGGTGACGGCAGTCTGGCTGGTTGCCGGTCCAGACGTCGGGGGCGTAGTCGCGCAGCCGCCAATAGGGCGGGCTGGTGACCAGACAGTCCACGGAGTTCTCCGGCAAACTGCGGATCCCGGCCTCCGCGTCGGCGGTCACCAGCGTGACACCATCCGATCCCCGGATGCCCACAGCAGCGGTACTCACGCGGCCCTCCCGGTGTCGTGCTGGCTGAGGCCCAGGCGGCGAAGGCCGATGTCGTGGAACTGCGGATTGAGGTCGATGCCGACATAGGAACGGCCGAGTTGGCGGGCTGCCAGACCGGTCGTGGCGGCACCGCTGAACGGGTCGAGCACGACGCCGCCGTCCGGGCAGCCCGCGGCGATGCAGCGCAACGGCAGGTCGACCGGGAACGCGGCGAAGTGCGCTTCCCGCAGCGGCCGGGTGGTGATGGACCAGACGTCCCCGGGGTTCTTGCCCCGCCGGTGCGCGGCATCGTGTCCGGTCCCGGTGGGCCGCATCGCGTCCCCCGGCGTCTTCCCGGCGAAGGGGGCCGTATCGCGGTATTTGCCGTAGACGCTGTGCCCGCGGCGACGCGCGGTCGCGCCGATCCCGCCCTGGCGGCCCTTGTTCGCGCCGCCGATCACGAGGCCCTCCCTGACCGCCTCCGGACGAGCCAGGGGTTCGCGGATCGGGTCGAGGTCGAAAAAGTACTTCTGCTGTTTGGTCAGCAGGAACACCATCTCGTACCGGTTCGAGAGCCGGTCGCGCACGGATTCGGGCATGGCATTGGGCTTGTGCCACACAATCGCGTTCCGCAGAATCCATCCGTCGGCCTGCAACGCGAACGCGACCCGCCACGGCATCCCGACCAAGTTCTTCCGCGGCAGCGGAACAGCGTGATGCGCCGTCGTCCGCGGCGATGCCGACGCCGCATTGCCGGGCAGTTCGGAGGAGTAGGAATCGCCCAGGTTCAGCCATACGGTGCCGGTGTCAACGAGGACACGGTGCAGTTGCGCGAAGACCGCTTGAAGCCGGTCCACGTACGCCTCCGGAGTGGGTTCCAGGCCGTGCTGGCGGTCCTCGCGCTGCGCACCACAGCAACGGCAGCGCTGCGTCGTGCCACCTCGGTGCGCCGCAGACTCCGGGTAGGCAAGGTGCGGGTATTTGGACTGGGGAACGTTGCCGCCGCGTCCGGTGCTGGCCAGGTGCGCGCAGCCGGGATCGCCGCCGACCCAGGTTCCGGTGCCGTAGTCGCGCAGTCCCCAGTACGGCGGGCTGGTGACCACGCAGTCCACCGAGTTGTCCGCTAGATCGGCAAGCGTGGCCGCGGCGTCGCCGGTGTAGAGCGTGACCGTCTCGTCGTGGTAGTGCACGGTGCTGTCGGGGCAGCGGGTCATGGCGTCGTCCTGTCTCATGCTCGGCGAAGTCGTCGGTTCCGGGGTAGGGGAACGGCGGGCGAGAGAGCGCCGCGTGCGCGCGGTCATGCTGCTCGCAGTCGGCCGGAATCGCCGACGCCAATGGCGGACCGCAGAACCCGGTGTTCCTGCGGGCGCGCGGCGACGGCCACCGCCGGAGCTGCGCTTGCGCTCTCGTCGGGAATTCCGAACACAAGCGCCTCGATGTGCGCGTGAAGGGCAGCCGGTGCTCCGGCAACGTCCGCTCGGGCAGCAGCGCGGCGTTGCCCGAGCGACGCATGCGTGAGCAGTCTGTTGCCGCGGAGTTCGGCGGTGAGCGCGATGCAACGCTCGATCGGTTCAAGCCTCGCCGCGGTCGCAGCGGCAACGATCGGAGTAGTCAGGTCGGCCAGCGCACCGTTCGGGTGGCGGCGCGGCCGGGCGAGGACGACGACGCGTCCGCCGGGGCGCAACAGGGACTCGCAGTAATGCAAGGTCTGGGCCACGTCGGCGACGGAGGACTCGACCGGGTCGCGATCGGGACCGGGCGTCGAGGTCCGCAGTGTCGTCACGACGAGTCCGGCCTGCCCGATCAGTCCTGCGGCCCGAACGGTTCCGAGCATTGTCGGGCGCGCGTCGACGACTGAGCCCTCGCACGGCGCACCAGCTGCCTTGGCGGCCGTGACGTTCGCGCGGGCGAGCTTCCACCAACGACTGCGAGAGGTCAGTCCCAGCGCGTGTCGGCCGGCGCGCAACGCCGCAACGACCACGGTGCCCGCGCCGCAGTCAGGGTCGACGACGAGGTCCCCGCGGCGGGAGAAGGCGGCGATCACGTGTGCGGCGATGGCGGGCGGAATCCGCTCGGAGTCAGTTTCGGTGTTGGGCTCGCATCCGGTGTCGCGAAGTTGCGCGAGTGGGCCCCGTTGGCCGGTCGGCCACACCGACAGACCCGGTGGGATCGGCGAGGAGGAGCGATCATTCATCGGAGGTCTCCGTCCTGGTCGGCCGCAGGGGTCCGGGGCTTCTGACGGGTGAACACGAACAGGTCGTCGTGTGCCAGAGCGTGCTGCGCAGGCGGGCGTTCGACGTCCCTGGGCAGCGTGTTCGGTGTCGCAGTTGTGCTGGGGTGAACGTGCACCCGCAGAAGGGCGATGCGGTCGAGGTAGTGCAGCCCTGTTCGGTGCGCAGCGCGCACCAGCGGGCCGGCGGGGTCGGCGAACACGCCGGACATCCGGCGGCTGGGTGTGACGACGGCGAGCACGCCGTTCTGAGTGAGCAAATCGGCCCAGTCGGTTGGGCGGAACCATCCAGCGGCCCGTGGTTCGACCACGCCGATGATGAGGTCGTAGCGATCCGGGTTGCTACCGGTTTCCGGGAGGACCAGCCCGGGACGGTCCGAGATGGCAGGACCGGCAGACCGGACGGCGGCCGGGCGGGTGATGTCGAGTCCGGATCCGGACTCGGACCGGCGGGCAGAAGGCCCGTCGGAATGTTCGTCGGCCGCGCCGGGTGGTGCGAACGCGGTAAGCGTCTGTACCCCGCGGCCGAGTCGGACCACGGTCCACGCTGCTTCGTGTGGTCCCGAGTACGGACCGGGCTGGGAGCGATTGCGGCTACCGGTGTACGAGGTCGACACCGATGAGGCGAAGCAGAGTACGGGATCAAGCAGGAGCACTCGCTGGCCGGGCCGCGTGTACGCCGTGACGATTTTGACGACGGCGGACAGCAGCCAGTCCGCCAGCAGGCCGGTGCCCACGCACAGTTGGTCCTGTGCACAGGGCCACACAGTGCTCGGCCGTACCGGGCGAGTGCGGCGGCGCGCCCGCGGACGTGGCGTCCGGTGTCGCTGCGGATGCGGGATCGAGCCAGCGGGGCGATGCTCCTGCGAGATGTCTCGCGGCGAACTGGTGTCGTGTGCCGATGTCATCGGTGTCTCCTCCGCGCCTGGTTCCTGCCTGGACCTGACACCGCTGAACTCCGGATTCGAACCCTGTTTTGGACACACTCGAACGAATTTCCCTAAGCCTTTTCGCGCGGCGAATACTCCACCGAAGTCAGGGTCGAAAGCCCTAGGCGGCCGACGGGCCATCCATAGAATCCACCCGGCTTTGGAATTTTCATCTTGACAGTATCCGCTCACTGCCAGCCAGTCGCTCCTGTTGCCTAAATCTAGGCTAATCCACCGCTAAAACCGCAGGTGGCCAGCCATATTGCACACGCTTCACAACGCGCAGGATTGCCGCTCGAACCATTAGTTGCTCTCTAGCATTGACGGAGCAAATACATAGTATTGGTCGCTGTTTCCTGGCTTCGCTGTTTTCACATCGAGGCAACAGGAGCGATGACATGACCGATCGACCCGCTTTTCTTCGCCGCGGGGACGAGCGTGTACCGAACTCGTTGGATATCGCACGGGACGCGTTCGCCTGGCTGGTGACCGGCCCGGAACCGGTATCGCTGAACGGCCGGGCGTTCCCGGGTTTGCCGGACCGGCGCATCCCGCTGGACGAGGTCCGCGACCGACTGCTTGCGCGCCGTTGTCCGCAAGCCACGAGGGACGCGGTGTGGGCGCATCTCGTGCTGCGCTCCCGCGTCGAGGGAGCGACCTGGACGGTCGCCGCGGTGGGCGTCGCGCTGCCCGCACTGACGTCGGTCGCGGCGACCTTGTCCGCGCGCTTCGCCGGCGATCCGGCCGACATCCACGCCGAAGTCCTGCGCGGCTTCCTGAGCGAGTTGCCGACCATCGATCTGCGTCGGCCGCGGATCATGTTGAGGTTGCGATGGGCTGCTTACCGGTCCGGCTACAACGCGCTCGCCGAAGCCTTGGCCGGTCCGACTCCCGTCGCTCCCGGCTTCCGGTCCACGCCGCCGCACCCGCCGTGGGGCCACCCGGATCTCGTTCTCGCCCGCGCTGTCGCGGATGGGGTCCTGACCCGGACCGAGGCCGCGCTCATCGGCGCGACCCGGCTGGAGCGGATGCCGGTTGCCGACTGGGCCGCACAGCACCGAGCTAGCGAATGGGCGGTCTACAAGTCGCGCAGACGCGCAGAGGTTCGGCTCGCCGAGTACCTGCGCGACCGCGTCGCCGAAGCCGATCCGGCGGATCCACTGACCGATGAAGTGGCCGCCGCGGTCGCGCTGGCCAGCAACGTGAGTCCGACCCGAACCGGGTCAGCCGCGGCGCGCTCCGCGACTGCTGAGGACGCCGTTCCCGGACGGACGCAGCAAAGCCACGTGTCCAAACCGGATGCGGATTCCGGAGTTCAGGGCTGCGGGACACACCCGCGCTCAGCCCGTTCCTCGGAGGTGCCGCCATGCGCCTGATCGACTACGTCCAGGGCAAAGTCACCGCGCTGCGCAGTGCCCACGCTGGCTGCAGCCTTGGGGATCGAGACCTTGCACGACTGCCCGGCCCGCCGCCGAAAGATCAGATCACTGCCGGCGGCCGACGGTGGGCACCGCGTCTTCTGTGGCAGGCCCGGGCGGTGTTGGTCGCCGAGATTGTCGGTGTCGCGCTGGTGCTGTCGGCGTCGACGGCGCACGCCGACACCGTGGTCGTTGCCCTGGCCACTTCGTTCACCGACATCCTGAGCAACATCCAGAAGTGGGTCATGGGGATCCTGGCGGGCCTGGCCACGTTGTTCATGACCATCGGCGCATCCCGCTACATGTGGGGAAACAACGAGCCGTCCGAGATCGCTAAGGCCAAGGCCGCGGTCAAGGCCGCCGCATTCGGCTACTGCTTGGCGCTGCTGGTGCCGCTGATCCTCGAAATCCTCAAAGGGTTCGTGGGTGCGCAATGACTGCAGGCACCTCTCCTCCGGTTCGCCCGCGTCGTCAGCCCGGCCGCAGGCGGCGCTGGTACGCGGTCGGGCTGCTGGCAGGCGTCGTCGTATTCCTCATCGCGGTCCTCGCGACCGGTGCCGGAGCGGCCCCGCAGCAAGCCCCGCCTCCGCTTCCGATACCGACCAACGAATCGTGCGCGCCGAGCTCCCCGCTGCCGGAATGCAACCTGCCCAAGCCGACCACCACGACGCCGAAGCCACCGACGACGCCCCTGCCTATCCCGACCGAAGTGCCTCCGCCGACGACGTGCACCTTCCCCGGCCAACTCAGCTGCGCCTCACTCGGTCCGACGACGACCGCACCCTGCTCGGGCGAAGACTGCATCCCGCAGCCGACGCCGACCCCGCCCGCGAGCGGAACGCACTCGCCGGGCAAAGGCAACAACGGCAACGACTCGAACTGCGGACTCACCGACATCGGCGCGTGCATCACCGACGCGATCAATTCCGTGTTCGTCGAAGTCGTCAACTCCGCATTGTCGCCGATTCTGGACCTCATCGGGCACAGCGCACTCTCCACGCCCACCATCAGCGATCTTCCCGGAATCACCGACCTGTGGAACAACTCGTGGAACATCGCGGTCGCCGCCTACGGCCTGTTCGTGCTCGCCGCCGGCATCATCGTGATGAGCCACGAGACGCTGCAGTCCCGCTACTCGCTCAAAGAGATCGCTCCGCGCATCCCGGTCGCGTTCGCTGCCTCCGCACTGTCGCTGTTCATCGTCGACAAGATCATCCGGCTGGCCAACGGCCTGACCCTGGGCGTGCTCGGAGGAGACGTAAGCCCTCCCTCCGTGGGCGACACCATGTCGGAGGCATTCCACAACGCCCAGTCCGGCGGGCTGTTCATGATCCTCATCGCGATAGCGCTGGTCGTGGTCGGCGTCGCGCTTCTGGTCGTATACGCCGTGCGGGTCGTCATCACCCTGGTCCTGATCGTCGCCGGACCGCTGTTCCTGATGTGCCACATCCTGCCGATCACCGATCCGCTGGCCAACTGGTGGTGGAAGGCGACCACCGCCGCGGTCAGCATCCAAGTCGCCCAGGCGCTCGTGCTGATCACCACAGTCCGGACCGTCCTGTCCAGCGGCGTGCACCTGTTCGGCTCGACGCTCTCGGCGCTCGGGATGTTGCTGGCGGGCATCGCACTGTTCTTCGTGCTGTTCAGAATCCCGTTCTGGTTCATGTCGGCCACCAAGCTGGGCTCCGGCCGCTCGTTGCTCGGCAGCCTCATCCGCGCGTACGTCATGGCCAAGACCTTCGGCATGGTCATGGGCAAAACGCGCACGCCTCAAAAAGCGGCCATCAAAACCGGCACCGCCAGTCGCAGCAGCAACCCGACCCCATCATCTCGGCCCGCGCCGAAACCCAGCACTCCCGGCGAACGGCTCAAGACCGCATACGACGCGGAACGCCAACGTGCCGCTCGCCGACCACGGACGCCCTCGCAAGCGCCCCAGTTCATCCAGCCCTCGCCGCAAGAAACCACGCACGATCCTGCGGTTACCCCTCGAAAGCAAGGGACCGCGAAGCCCAAGTTCAGTTCCGTATCTGCCCCTGCGACTCCACCGGCTCGTCCGACTCAGAAGCCCGGTGCGCCCGAATTCCGCTCCGCTGCGGTACGCCCCAGCTCCCCGGCACCGCCTCCGAGCAGACCAATTCGCACAGCCGCAGTACCTCCGAAGCTGAAGTTCCAGCCCGCGGCAACGGCTCCCCCGCAATCGCCGGTGCCGCCGAAACCAACCGCGGCCCCCGCGGCACCGAAGTTTCAACAAGCGCAACCCGAATCTCGTATCGGGGACGCCTACCGCCGCACGCCCTCGGTACCGCCCGCGGTGTTCCGCGCGCCAATGCCCGCCCCTGGAGGTGACCAGTCATGAGCCAACCAGTCCGGATACCGGCCGACGTCGACCGCGAGGACCGCATCATCGGACCGCTGACGGCACGGCAGCTGGCCATCCTCGCCGTCACCGGCCTCATGCTGTACGGGGCTTACACGATCACTCGCGCTTTGGTACCGCTGCCGGTGTTCCTGATCTTCGCGATCCCGGTCGGAGCCACTGGCACGATCCTCGCGCTCGGGCAGCGCGACGGCATCAGCCTCGACCGGCTGGTTCTGGCCGCGCTGCGCCAGCGGATGAGCCCACAGCACCGCGTCGCCGCGCCGGAAGGCATCCGCCCGGCACCGGAATGGCTGGCTAACCGCGTCGACACCGCCGACGGCCAACCTTCACGACGAAACCGCAGTGCCCGTGCCGCGGTGTCGCCGGCACCGCTGCGGCTGCCGGCCGATGCGGTCACCGACACCGGAGTCATCGACCTCGGCAAGGACGGCCTCGCGGTCGTCGCGGTCGCGTCCACCGTCAACTTCGGTCTGCGGACGCCCGCCGAACAGGAGTCTCTGGTCGCCTGTTTCGGCCGCTATCTGCATTCGCTCACCGCACCCGTGCAGGTGCTCGTCCGTGCAGAAAGGCTGGACCTGTCCGGGCAAATCGCAGAGCTGCGCGACCAAGCTGCTGGACTTCCGCACCCTGCACTCGAACAAGCCGCGCGTGAGCACGCCGAGTACCTCGACCAGCTCAGCCGCGCGACGGACCTACTGCGCCGCCAGATCCTTCTGGTCCTGCGCGAGCCCGTGCTTCCCAGCACAGCCGACGGCCTCGGCGGCGCTTCCCCGCTGGCCACTCTGGCTGCGAAACGCAAAGCGGCCAAGAACGCCAGCCTCGTCGACGACGCCGCGCGCAACGCTGCCGAGACGCGGCTGGCGCGTCGGCTCGGCGAAGCCGCCGAACTTCTTTCCCCAGCGGGAATCACCGTTGTTCCGCTGAGTGCCGGACAGGCGACCGCGGTGCTGTCCGCCGCTTGCAACCCGGACTCACTGATCTCGCCGGGTGCCGACTTGGCCGGATCCGACGAAGTCATCACGACCGCCCCGGACGACAGCTGGGACAACACCGCATTCGGACAGCCGGTGCCCGACGGCGACGACCTCGGCGACGACTGGGGCCACGAACCCGACAACCACAACTCGGAGCGGAGGTTCCGGCCGTGAAGTCCAACCGCAGGAACCGAACCACCGCCGCACCGCTCGGGCGGGCCGGCGCGTTCACCCCGGACGCCATCTCCGTCCGTCCGCGGGCGTTGGAAGTCGGCGGCGAATGGGTCTCCTCGTTCGCCGTCGCGGGCTACCCGCGAGAAGTCCACAACGGATGGCTCCAACCGCTGCTCACCTACCCAGGACGCATCGACGTCTCGCTGCACATCGAGCCGATCGACCCGGTGACCGCAGCCGCAAGGCTGAAGAAGCAGCTGTCCAAACTGGAATCCGGGCGACAGCATTCGAGTGAGAAAGGCCGGTTGACCGACCCATCCGTCGAAGCCGCCACCGAAGACGCCTACGACCTGTCTTCCCGAGTCGCCCGCGGTGAAGGCAAGCTCTACCGGCTCGGCCTTTACCTGACCGTGCACGCCTCCACCGAAGAGGCACTCGCCGACGAAGTCGCCGCGATCCGATCGCTCGCTGCGTCACTGCTGCTGGACTGCAAACCGACCACCTACCGCAGCCTGCAAGGCTGGATCACCAGCCTGCCCATGGGCCTCGACCTCGTCGGCATGCGCCGCACCTTCGACACGTCCGCGCTCAGCGCCGCGTTCCCGTTCACCAGCCCGGACCTGCCCCCGCCCGACCCCACGTCGGTCGGAGCGCCGAGCGGAGTCCTGTACGGCTTCAACGTCGGCAGCCAAGGCCTCGTGCACCACGACCGATTCGCGCTCGACAACCACAACAGCGTGACCCTCGGCCGCTCCGGGGCAGGCAAGAGCTACCTGGCCAAACTGCAAATACTTCGCTCGCTCTACCGCGGGACCGAGATCCACGTCATCGACCCCGAAGACGAATACGCCCGCCTGTCCGCCGCAGTCGGCGGCTCCTACGTCCGCCTCGGTGCGGAACAGGTCCGTGTCAACCCCATGGACCTGCCCATCCACACCCGGCCCGACGGACGTCGCACCGCGCCCCGAGACGCACTGATCCGCCGATCCCTTTTCCTGCACACCGTCGTCGCGGTCCTGCTCGGCACGGAACTGACCGGAGCCGAACGCGCGGTGCTCGACCGGGCGATCACCACGACTTACCAGCGCGCAAGCATCACCTCCGATCCCCGGACCTGGACCCGCCCGGCACCGCTGCTGACCGACCTCACCGACGTCCTCGCTGAGGACGACGAGCAAGCTGGCACTGAACTCGCCGCGCAGCTGCGCCCGTACGTCACCGGCGCGTTCTCCGGCCTGTTCTCCGGTCCCACGACGACGCGCCCCGAAGGACACCTGGTCGTGCACTCCCTGCGAGACCTGTCGGACGAACTCAAACCCGTCGGCACCCTGCTGACCCTCGACACGATCTGGCGGCAGGTGTCCAACCCGGCCATTCGCAAACCTCGACTGGTCGAGGTCGACGAGGCCTGGCTCCTGATGAAAATCCCTGCTGGTGCCGAGTTTCTGTTCCGCATGGCCAAAGCCTCCCGGAAGCACTGGGCCGGGCTGGGCATCTCGACACAGGACACCGCAGATCTGCTCGGCTCGGATGTCGGCAAAGCGATCGTCGCCAACGCGGCGACGCAGATCCTACTCCGGCAAGCCCCGCAAGCGATTGACGAGATCACGCGCGCCTTCGACCTGTCCATGGGCGAACGGCAATACCTGCTCTCGGCCGACCGCGGTCAGGGCCTGCTCAGCACCGGCATGCAACGAGTTGCGTTTCAGTCCATCGCATCACCGGTTGAGCACCAGCTGGTCACGACTTCCCCAGAGTTCCTCGCAACTTTACCCGAATCTGAGCGGAACTCTGGGTATTTGGTGCTTGACGATGATAGCTGAATCCCGGAGTTGGGGAACTATGGAATCGTCATTCCTTTGTGGATTGTTC
>NZ_JARACH010000050.1:0-66288 GCF_029087445.1 Amycolatopsis sp. La24 | reverse complement strand
GCACCCTCAACGCTGATCCCGTCATAGACGGAGCAAGGTAATCCGTCCACAACGGACGCAAGGGAGGCACGCCAACCCAATCGTGTACATCGTGGACACTCAACCCGAGCAGTCAGATAACCGCGGCCATGATCGACCGCCTCGTCCACCACGCCGAAGTCATCTCCATGAAGGGAGACAGCTACCGCCTCAAAGACCGAGACCTCGGCCGGGTCCCACCCGCCGCCAAAACCAACGACTGACAACCAATCCGGGTGGGTCAACCTTCACCCGGAACAGCCGGGTCAAAGTTGGGCCGGAGTTGACAATCGAGTCATCGAAAATTCGAAGGGCGGTTTTTCGTTGCTTCCATGCGGCGTGCCGGGGGCCTCGAGAAAGCTGATTCGACGTGTCCAAAACTGGGCCGAAAAGCAGAGTTAAGCAGTGTCCGAACAAGCGGCACCCCATCTGCTGGAGGAGACCCCGCAATGACGCCGACCCACGGTAACGGCTCCCGAGGAGACGACTCCCAGGCGCACGGCCCCACCGATCCCGCGACCGTCCCGATCCCACTGCCCCGGCCACGGCGAACAGCGCGCTTGCGAACTCTGCGCCTCGCGCGGTGCCATCCTCGACCGGCCCGGCCGAGCACCGTCTGGCCGTGCGCTGAAGACGACCAGTGCGAGGGCACTGGCCTGCTCGCCGACTGGGTGCTGACCGCAGTTATCAAGATCGTCACCAGCTACACGCTGCCCGGTCAGAGGGTGCTGCTGCTCGATCCTGCGCCCTGCATCGCACCGCCCGCATCACGGCCAACCGCGGCGGTCGGCAACCGGCCCCGACCCGGCCCGTACGCGGGGTTGCATGAAGCCGGCTGGGCTGTGGCCCGACTCGGCCGCAGCATCCAGACCCGCACCGCCGCCGCGCCCTGTGACCCGATCGACGAACACGCCACCGAGGGACCGACCGAGTCGGAGTCCGGACCCGGACCGACCACCGAAAGTCCGTCCACGGACCGCCGTCCCGGACCGGACTCGACCGCGGCAGGAGACGGTCCGGACCGCTACGACCTGATCGTCACTGCAGCCGACCCGCGCACCCTCGAATGGTTCCGCCCGGCCGATTGTGCCGACCTCCTCGCGGCGAACGGCGTGCTCGCCGTCGTCACCCGTGGTGACCGTTCCGGTGGTCGGCTCGTCGACCCGGCCGGGCTGCTCGTGCGCGCCGCGCGCCACGCCGGACTGCGTTATCTCGACCGGATCGCGTTGCTGCGCGTCCCCGTTCGCGACGGCGCGCTCGCCGTGGCAGGTCCGGCGACGACCACGCGTTCCCAAGCTCCTTCAGGAGGGATGACGACTTCCGCGCGGCACAGCCAGGTGCACGACGACCTCCTGGTCTTCACCAACCTGCGCGCACCGAGCGGCACGACAGAGGGCGAGGAGACCTCGGATGACTAACCGTCCCACGTCGCTGGGGAGTCTCCCTCTGCCGCCGGACGAGCAGCCGTCGATTCCAGCGTTGTCGGTCTGGCCGACGGGGCAACGCGACCCTGCGGCGCAACTGCGCGACAGCGGCTGCGTGCTGGGCACCGACGCCGACACCGACCGGATCCCGCCCGCTGTCGCCGCCTACGCGATCGCGACCTACACCCGACCCGGCGACCTTGTTCTCGACCCGGACTGCGGAGCTGGCACCGTGCTTACCGAGGCGCTGCACGCCGACCGGCACGCGCTCGGGCTGACCACCCGCAACCGGTGGTGGACACTCGCTCGCGCCAACGTGACAGCGGCGAAGACCGCGGGTTATTGGCGCGACGGATCGGTCCTCGACGCACGTCCAAAAGTGCTCGTCACGATCCGCGCCGCCGGACTGGTCGGCCGAGTCGGACTCGTCCTGACCGCCCTGCGCACCGCATCCCGCAACCCGGGAGATCGCACGCCGAGTCCGGACCGCGACCCCGACTCCGCCATCGCCGAGCTCGTCGCGACGCTCTCTTATTGCGAGCCGCTGCTGCGCCCCGGCGGACGCTTCGCCGTCGTCGCCCGCCCCCTTCGCGACCCGCGCGGTTCGCTGATCGACCTGACCACCCAGTTGCTGTCTGCGGCGACCGCCGCCGGTCTCGCACCGGTCGACCGGTGCCTCGCGCTGACCGCCGGACTGCGTGGCAGCCGCTTGGTCACCCGCGCCTCGCTTGCCGAACGCCGCGCCGCCGCAAGCGCGCACCCTATCGGCGTGCCCACCGCTCTTACTGCCCACCACGAGGTGCTCATCTTCCGGCGCGCTTACGATGCCGAACTCGCCACTGTGGTAACCGGCATCCCGCGGCTGTCAGAGAACGGCACCGCCCAGTTCGCCGTCGCGTGTTCCGGCGGGAGGCGAGCGGCATGACCGTCCGCCTGTACTGCCGCGAGTGCGGCCGGTACCCCACGTTTCGCCGCGAGCGTGCGTTCCGCGCTGTCGACCGCAACCTCCGCATCGGCACGCCCCGGCGGAGACTTGTCCACCATTGTGGTCTCGACTGTGGACAAACCTGTTGAAGAGACGGGTCAGCGCTATCCCCGTCGACACCGAAGCAGAGGCTGACGCCGTGACCGGTCACGGCGAATCGGTTGATGCCCGCGGCAACCACATCCAGTGGGCGGCGCTCGCTGCGCACCACGCCGAAACGACTCGTCGGGCCCGTCGCGCGATGGCCGAAGTCGTCCGCACGGGCTACCAGATCGGGCCGCCGCCCGATGGCTACCGCGCCCGACGCATCCGGGTCGCCGACCCCAACGGACACAGCAAACTCCACGCGGTTCTCGTCCCGGACTGGCAGACCGCCGCAGTCGTCAAACAGATCTTCACCTGGCGTGCCGACCACGGCCTGGAAGTTCGCCGCCATCGCCGCGCGACTCAACCGCGACCCGCGCAGTACCCGGCACCTGCGCGCAGCGGACGGTGGAGCGCCAAGGCGGTGCAGCGAATCGTCGCCAACACCAAGTACGCCGGGCGGCAGGTCTGGGTCCGCACCGTCGCCGGCCGCCCCGCGCCGGCGAAGCGGTGGGTCACCTCGGATCCGAAGACGCACGAGTTGCTGGTCGACGACGCACCTTCGACCGTGCTCAGTCTGGTCTCGCACGGCGGCCGCCCGACGCGGTGAACACGACTGATTGCCCACCGCGCACAGCATGAACGCCGAGCGGTGTTCGTCGGTGAAATAGCGATGAACACCGGGGCAAACTAGGACCCCGTCTCATGATCCGCAGACCGGTATTCCCGCTGGAGTGTTCTTCGCTCGGCTTGACACACTTCAACGAGCCGTGACCCGCGGCAGCGCTCGTCAAGGCTCGACAGCCGAGGCCTCGGCTTCCGGATCGTCGGCCAATGAAACTTCCCGCGGAGCAACTACCCCGTACAACTCGTTCGGCGTGCACTGCAGCGCCGTACACAATGCTTGCAGGGTCTCGGTTTTCATCTGTACCGGCTCATTGTTGATCAGCGCGTACACCGACGGTGCGGACAAGGTGAAGTTGGCGCGCCGGGCAAGAAGCTCGCGCAGCTCCTTGCCTGTCCACACTTCTCGGGAGGCCATCACTTGCCTGAGCCGCCATCGAAGCTGCACCGTCCCGCCTTCCCGCAGTCGACCGTCTCCGGCGCCTTTCAGACACCGATCGATACCCAGTCTCCCGGATGAACATCGGGAATCTGGTGGATCTCCCAGCGTGTTCGAGCCGATCCGGCGAAGTGAATCAAATACCGCCTAATTGAGTTGTGTTGCACCTATCTTAGTTAGGTATTACCTTAGTGTGGTGGCGCGCAATGTCGCACCTCTTCGATCTAGGGCAGACAGCCATCGCAGTCCCGGCAGTCCCCGGTGCCGCACGCGGCAAGTGTCGCCGAAGGGAGTGGAGTCATGAACCGAATCAGTGGTTCTGGACAGACACACGTGCAGTGCGGCTGCTGCGGACCTGCCAGCCGAACTGGCGAGAATGCCGGGGCAGGCATGTCCCGCAACTACAACGCCCGCAGCGCGAAAGCCGCAGTGTGCAGCGTGACGTTGCAGGGGTGCTACGACGACACCGCACATCCCATGGGGCGAACATTCACCGACGACCGACAGGACCTCTGCGGACCGCTGCTTCGCGGTCTACGCATCTCGAAGGAAGCGCGGCTCGAGGACTGCATCATCAGAGCCCGCGATGGCGAACGCTGTGGGGAGCGGCGATGACGAGCCCTACGTCCGATGGGGCGGGGCCCGATCCCGCTGTTCCGCTGATGAGAGGCGACGACGGCGCCGTAGTGATTCCGTTCCAGCGCGGCAGCAACAACCAGGGGCGCCGTGTAAGCGAGAGCTGGTGGTACGAGCAGCCGTTCCGCGGTGGGCGGCGTCGCTACACGGGGAACGTCACGTTCATCCGTGGTGCTGAAGGCTCGCGCCTACATGCGGAGCTCGCTGCCGTCCTCGCGGAGTTGCTGCAGTGGGCGCAGCAGCTCCCGGCGAGTCGATCGACAAATGAAAACGACAAAGCGGCCTGAGCTGTGAAGGCAGTCGTCCGGGCGGGGAAGGGTGATCCAGCAGCGTGAACATCGAGGACGACCCGGTGGTGAATCCGCCCGCCCCAGCGATTGAACATCGAACTGCTGGGAACATTCCCGTGTCGGGACCGAGCGGGCTTTCAGACTATGCGGTGTCGCCGCTAGGAACTTCAACCGCGGCACTGATGCGTGATGAGGTGCGTGTCGCTGTTCTTGGCCGTACCTCGACCGAGGACCAACAGGACCCTCGGCAATCGTTGATCCGTCAGGTAGGCAACTGCCGTACCGCCCTACCAGAGTCGTGGGTGATTGTCGCTCACTTCTACGATGTCGAGTCCGGACGGATGGAGTTGGACCAACGCGGACGCGGCGAGAACTACGAAAGATTCGACATCCCGATCGCTCGCGACGGAGGCATTGCCGATCTGCTGGCTGAAGCGGCGCACCCCGGCCGCCGGTTCGACGTGGTGATCTGCGAGAGCATTGCCCGCGTCGCCCGCCGGGCTTACGAGGGCCTGTCCGTCGAACGGGAGCTAGAGCACGCTGATGTTCCGTTGTTCGCCTCCAACGAGCCCATCACTCTCTCGGGCAGCCGAGCGCAACGGGTACTTCAACGGCGGATTAATCAATCCATCGCCGAATACGAAGTACTCAACACCCTCGAACAGTCGTGGGGCGGCCTGTGCACTCACGTCCGCGAGGGCTTCAACATCGGCAAGCCTCCATACGGGTACAAGGCGAAGATCATCCCGCATCCGAACCCTTCGAAGGCCGCCAAGGGGCACACGAAGAGCCGCCTGGAGCGCGACGATATTCGAGCCGAGACGGTCACGCAGATCGCGAACTGGCGCTACCACGAACAGCTTGGATACGGCGAGATCGCTGACCGGCTCAATGCTGACCTGGAGAGCTACCCGCCGCCTGAGCCGCCCGGCGGCAGGCGGGCACGCAAAGCGTGGGGAAAGACCAGCGTCTATGAAGTCCTGCGGAACCCGAAGTACACCGGATACCAGGTCTTCAACCGGCGCGCGCGCCGGTCCAAACAGGGCAAAGTCAACGACCCTGTCAAGTGGGTCTGGTCGCTCAAGCCGACCCATGAGCCGCTGATCCCAAAGTGGATGTACGACGAGCTGAACGCGCGCCGCCGAGCGCGGCGTGGTTCGCGCGGAGACAACGATCTCAACGTTCATCCGCAGACCCTTCGCACTTACGTTCTGCGCGGCATGGTCTTCTGCGGGTGCGGTCGGCGGATGGCGGGCACGGTTCGTCATGAGATGGCGTACTACACATGTTGGCCCAAAGCCAACAATCGCGGTCGGCCGGATACCTACTCGGACCATCCCAAGGCGGTCTATCTGCGTGAGTCAGCCATCCTTGACGCGGTGTCGCGGTTTGTAGCTGAGCGGGTCTTTGGGCCGCGTCGTCGGGAGATCCTCGCCGAAGACCTTGGCGGGCTCGACGACCGCGTTGCGCAGCGACGGCGTGCCGACCGGGAACGGTTGCAGCGTATTCTTACCGACCTTGATCGCCGCCAAGCGTCCATTCTCCGTCAGGCGCAGGACGGTGACCCTGCAGATCCGTTCACGCAGGGACTGCGCGGTAGCTACAACGAACTGGAAACGAAGAAGAAGGAAGCGGTGGCGCTCATCGCCGAGCTTGATGCTGCCGACGAGACCGACCCTGGCAAGCCAGGTGAGGAGAGCATCGCCCTGCTCGATGCCCTGCCTGTCCTCGCGCTGAACCTCGCATACGCACCCGAAGATCAGCTCCGTCGCCTGTTCGAGATTTTGCAGTTGGGCGTTCGCCTGGTCGAGGACACCGACGAGGTGACGATCCAGATCAAGCTTCCGGCCGACGACCTGCCGGAGATCGCCATTCAGGCAGATAGGACCGCTCGAACCATGTCTCCAAAGAACGTAATGCCTGTTCAGCGAACTGGCGGCGCTCGTGAGGATGCTGTACGAGCCTCGTCGGGGGCACCGTTTTCGCCGCGCCCGGGTGTGCGCCGCCTGGTCGGTAAAGGTATGGACCACCCGGTTGGTGCGTTCGGTTGCCGGGCGGGTTTGCTGCTAATCGGGCTTGGGGCCGCCGCGGCGGTGTGCTTCCGCCGTCAGATGGCAGCCGGTCTTTACGCCGAAGCCGGTGTTTTTGACGGTGGCGAAGGGCAGGAGTGCGCCGTCGGGGTTGGAGTACACGACGGTGTGGTTGCCGGGCTGGTTGGTGGAGACTTCGGGAGTGGGGTCGAAGCCGTAGCCTGCGGCGATCTGGCCGACTAGCGCTTGGGCACGGGGCCAGTCGGCGTCAGGCAGGGTGCCCGGCGAGTCCCAGCTGGGCAGGCTCAGCTTGACACCGTCGGAGCCGACATCGAGGTAGCCCTTGCCGCAGGCGTCGCCCCTGAGCGGGGTTTCTTGTTTCCAAGTGCGGCCGAATTCGGCGGTGAGCCGGTCGCGGATGGCGGTGGCCATGGCGGTGTAGGTGGCCTTGGCCTGGTCGATGTCGGGGAGCTTCATCAGTTGGACGTAACCCTCGGCGACCTCGGGGGCTTTCCGGCCGCAGCCGCCGGTCAGGGCTAGTGCGAGGGCCAGTGCTGTGAGGCAGGCGGCGGATCGAGGGGGCAAGGGCATGAGACGTTTCTACCGTCTTCCGGGCCGTTGACAGTCGAACTCGGCCGATCCATGAGCAGCGGGTCAGCAGGTTACCGGGCGCGGCGGCCCCGCAGTTCGACCAGCCAATCCCGTACCTGGCTGTCGTCGTGCAGGTAGTCGCCGCCGGGGCCGTGGCGCAGGTCGATTCCGCAAAGAATGTCCAAGGCCCACCAGTTCAGCTCATCCCACGACAGACTGTCGTCGGTCAGCCAGCGGCAGGCCCATCGATCGACAGCGTCGCGGGCCATGCGTCGTTCGAGAAGCGCAACGAAATGTGCCTCGATCTCGTCGAGGTCCGGCTGCTTGCCAGCGGTCACTCGACAACCGTATGCGATGGGATCAGTGCACCTGGAGCACCAGCCGGAACCACAGGATTCCGTGGTGCCACCGGTTCGACGCGTGCATACGGTGCGCCCAACGGAGGCCGCCGGTCCTCCTCGCCGTGGTTGGGCCACAGGGACATCGCGCGTTCGGCTTGGGCAGTGATCGTCAGGGATGGGTTGACGCCCAGGTTCGCGGAGATTGCCGAGCCGTCGACGACGTGGAGGCCTGGGTGGCCGTGGATGCGGTGGTAGGGGTCGAGGACACCGGTTGCCGGGTCGGTGGAGATGGCGCAGCCGCCGATGAAGTGGGCGGTCATGGGGATGTTCAGGATTTCTCCGGTGGTGCCGCCGGCGATTCCGCCGATTTTCACCGCGACGCGGCGGGCCGCATCGTTTCCGGCGGGGATCCAGGTGGGGTTCGGTTCTCCGTGGCCGGGGCGGGACGTCAGTTTGTGCCGGCCGGTGCGGGTGCGTTTGCTCGACACCGTGATGGAATTGTCCAGGGTTTGCATCACCAGCAGGATGATGGTGCGTTCGGACCAGCGGCGCGGCGAGAACCAGGTGAGGTTGCGCGGGTTTTTGGCGAACGCGCCGAGCCAGGTGAGCCAGCGCGGGACTGGCTTGCCGCCGTCGGTGAGGGCGGTTTGCAGCAGCGACATCGCATTGCTGCCTTTGCCGTAGCGGCATGGTTCGATGTGCGTGTGCTCGTCGGGGTGGATGGACGACGTGATCGCGACGCCGTGGGTGAAGTCGACGTCCTTGCGTTTCGATTTCGCGCCCAGGATGGATTCCGAGTTCGTCCGGGTCAATCGGCCTAGGCTGGCGGAGATTCGGGGCAGTGCGCCGGTTTCGCGGGCTTGGTGGAGCAGTTTCTGCGTGTTGTAGGTGCCTGCGCTGAAGATCACGTCGCGGGCGAAGAAGGTGCGCACGTTTTTGCGGCGGCGCGGCGATTTTCCAGTGCGGACTGCGGTGACGAGGTAGCCGCCGTCTGTGGGGCGGACGTCGACCGCTGTGGTCATGGGGATGATGTTCGCGCCGCGTTTTTCGGCTAGGTAGAGGTAATTGCGGTCCAAGGTGTTCTTCGCGCCGACGCGGCAGCCGGTCATGCAGGAACCACATTCGGTGCAGGTTTTGCGGGCTGGTCCGGCGCCGCCGAAGAATGGGTCTGGTACGGCGGTTCCGGCGGGGGTGTTCTTGTCGCCGAAGAAAACGCCGACTGGGGTGAGCCGGAAGGACGAGCCGACGCCCAGGTCGTCGGCGACTTCGCGGAGTACCTCGTCAGCCTTGGTGACAGTGGGGTTCTGGGTGACGCCGAGCATCCGGCGGGCCTGGTCGTAGTGCGGTTTCAGTTCGGCTTGCCAGTCGGTGACGTGCGCCCATTGCGGGTCCTCGAAAAACGGTGCGGGCGGTTCGTAGAGGGTGTTGGCGTAATTCAGGGAACCCCCGCCGACGCCTGCGCCGCCGAGGATGACGACGTCTCGGAGCAGGTGGATGCGCTGGATTCCATAGCAGCCGAGCCGCGGTGCCCACAGGAAATTCCGGACATCCCAAGAGGTTTTGGGCAGCGTCTCCTCGGTACGACGGGGGCCGGCTTCCAGCACGGTGACTCGATAGTCCTTTTCGGACAGTCGCAGTGCGGCTACCGAGCCGCCGAAGCCGGAGCCGATCACGAGGACGTCGGTCTCTTCGCGGGGGTTGTTCATCGTTGTCCTCGCAGACGCGGTGGCGAACTCGTTGCCCGGAGTCTTCCCGCCAGGTCGCGCGCTGGCATCGGTCCGCGGACCGGGAGGTCGGGACCCGACTGGTCCCGCGGCACAAAAATCAGTCGACCGGCCGGAGCACTGCCGGACCGAGCAGCCGGCACGCCAGCAGCGCGACTTCGACGTCGATCCGTCCCTCGGACAGGGGACGGCCGCGTTCCTGCTCGGCCTTGCGCAGCCGGTACTGGATGGTGTTCTTGTGCAGGTGGAGCTCCTGCGCGGCGACCATCAGGCTGCTCCCGCTCGACAGGTACGCCCACACCGTCTCGCGCATCCGGTGGTGCCCCTCGTCGTCGTCGGCCAGCGCGCCGAGCACCGACTGGACCCAGCCCGCGACCGCCGACGGATCCGCCGCGACCAGCGCCAACGGTCCGAGTTGCGCCGCCGCGGTGACCGGGCGCGGCTGGGTTCGCTCGGTCATCTGCGCGACGGCTTCGGCTTGCCGGGCCTGCTGGTGGGTGGTGCGGAACCCGGCCAGCCCGCTCGCCGGGTCGCCCAGCGCGACGCGCACCGGATCGGGTGAGCCGGCGAGCGCGGCGGACACCGCGTCGAGGTCGAGCGTCGCGGCCGGGAACCAGGCCCACACGGTCGAGGCGTCCGGGGCGACGACCAGCGGCGTGGCGCCGAGGGCGTTCGCGAGCAGGGCCGCATGCCGTTCGAGGGTGGTCAGCCGGGTGCTTTCGTCCAGCTCAGGGCCGCACCACAGCACCGCGCCGACGTGCCGGTCCGAGAGCGCGTAGCCGAGGGTCTTCTCGACGTCGGCGGTGTCGACGGGCTTGCCGGACAGCGCTGCCTGCACCTTCGCGAGCCGGGCCGCGTTGCGGTGGCGCAGCCAGGTGTCGCGTTCCAGCTGGTAGGCCTCGACGACCTCTTCGGAGATCTTGTCGATGTAGGTGAAGGCGACCTGCGACAGCTCGGTGGCGGCGACCGCGACGTCCGCGGCCTCCACCGGCTCGGCGGCGATCCGGGCGATCATCTCCTGCTGGAAGGCCGCCTGGCCGAGCCGGTACGCGCGCAGCATCGCGGTGATCGGCACCCGCCGCTGGGCCAGCCGCCGGGCGAACTCCAGCGCGACCGGCGGTGCCCCCACGTCGACCGGTTCGGTCGCGCCGCCCAGCACGCTCAGCGCGGCGACCAGGTTCTCCCGGACCGTGCTGTCCAGCAGCTCGGCGGCCTGCGCGTCCGGTGCGAGCGAGGGCAGTTCGGCGGAGACCTCCGCCACGATCCGCGCGCGGAGCAGCGCGAGCTCGGCCAGGACCGAGTCCGCGACCTTGGCCAGCGTGGCGGCAGCCGTCGACGTCACAGGCAGCACCGTACGCCCGGTTCGTGCCCGAGACCCAACGCAGCCGGGCGTTTCGGTTTCGCGCACAGTGTCCCGCCGCCCGCGAATTCCTACCTTCAGGAAAACGACAGACCCGCGTGGAGGCCGCCATGAAGAAGTACCGCCTCGCCGGACCGAACGGCGAAACCGCCTGGCACGACCGAAAGCGGCACCTGTGGCTGCTCGGGCTCGTGGTGCCGCTGCTGCCGTTCGGCGCGATCGGACTGCACGCCGCGACCGGATCCGACGCCGTGCTGTGGCTCGGCCCGCTCGTCGTGCTGGTGCTCGTGCCGCTGATCGACCTCGTCGCCGGATACGACCACACCAACCCGCCGGACGAGGTGATGGAGGCGCTGGAGGAAGACCGCTATTACCGCTGGATCACCTACCTGTTCCTGCCGTTGCAGTACGCCGGTTTCGTGGCGGGTGCGTGGATGCTCGCGCGCGGCGAACTGTCCGTCGGGGGCAAAATCGGCCTCGCGCTCACGCTGGGCACGGTCGCCGGAATCGCGATCAACACCGCGCACGAACTCGGCCACAAACGGGAAAGCACCGAGCGCTGGGCCGCGAAAATCGCGCTGGCGCAGTGTTTCTACGGGCATTTCTACATCGAGCACAACCGCGGCCACCACGTCCGCGTCGCCACTCCGGAGGATCCGGCGTCGAGCCGGCTGGGCGAAAGCTTCTACCGTTTCTGGCCGCGCACAGTCTTCGGTTCGCTGCGCAGTGCCTGGGGTGTCGAGCGGAAACGGTACGCCCGCAAGCAAACTCACCCGTTCCGCCTCGGCAATGACGTACTCAACGCGTGGTTGATGAGCGTGGTGCTGTGGGGTGTGCTGATCGCCTGGCTCGGCGTCGGGATCCTGCCGTATCTGGTGATTCAGGCGGTGTTCGGGTTCTCGCTGCTGGAGATCGTGAATTACATGGAGCATTACGGGATGCTGCGCAAGCAGGTCACCCACGGTGCCAAGCTCCGGTACGAGCGGGTCACTCCGGCGCATTCCTGGAACTCCAACAATGTCGCGACGAATGTGCTGCTGTACCACCTGCAACGGCACAGCGATCACCACGCGAACCCGACGCGCCGGTTCCAGACTTTGCGCGACTTCAAGGAAAGCCCGGTTCTGCCGACCGGCTACACCGGGATGATGGTCGTCGCGCTGGTCCCGGCGTGGTTCCGCAAGGTGATGGACCCGCGCGTCTACCGGCACTTCGACGGCGACATCCGGCAGGCGAACGTGCAGCCGGGCAAACTCCCGTCGCTGCTGAAGAAATACCCGGTCGTCGCCGCTGCCGCGGACGAACCCGTCGCGGACACGCGGGCAAAGCTGGCCGACGACGTGGACGCCGCGCGGTGCCCTGGCTGCGGCTACATCTACCGGGTCGCGGAGGGCAACGAACTGGAGGGCTTCGCCGCGGGAACCGCGTGGTCGGAGATCCCGGACGACTGGACGTGCCCCGATTGCGGCGTGCGCGACAAGGTCGACTTCGTGCCTGTGGTGCGGGAGGCGGCGTGATGAAGATCGTCGCGGATCACGGCAAATGCGAGGGCCTCGGCATGTGCGAGGCGATGGCCGATCAGTTCTTCGAGGTCGGTGACGACGGAGTGGTGCAGGTCCTCGACGAGACCCCGCCCGAGGCGGATCGGCACTTCGTCGACGCGGCGGTGCGCGCGTGTCCGGTCGCGGCGTTGCGGCTGCAGGATTGAGGTCCGGTGGAGACGGAACTGCTCGGGCGGGCGGGGTCGGGCGACCAGGCCGCGTTCGCCGTCATCTACCAGGAACACGCGCCGCCGGTCTTCCGCTACCTGCGGCTGCGGGTTCCGACGGCGACGGTCGCCGAAGACCTGACGAGCGAAGCTTTCCTGCGCGCGTGGCGGAAACTGCCGGACTTCCGGCCGGACGTCGGCTCGTTCACCGGCTGGCTGTACACGATCGCCGACAACCTGCTGCGCGACCACCGCAAATCGGCCCGCTACCGGCGTGAACTCCTCGACGGGAAAGACCACGACGGACCGGACCTCCGCGGCGGAGCCGACCGGCTCGCGCTGGCCCGCATCGAAGCGGCGGCGCTTCGGCGATGCCTGGCCGACCTCAGCGAACCGCAGCGCGAGTGCGTGCGGCTCCGGTTTTTCGCCGGACTGTCCGTCGCCGAGGTCGCCGAAACGATGAACAAGAACCCCAACAGCATCCGGGCGCTGCAGCACCGTGCGGTGCGCACGCTCGCGACGCTGCTGGCCGAGACCGAGAAGGCGTGAGGGCATGCACGGATTCCTCGAGATTTTCAAGATCATGGGACCACTGCTGGTGCTGATGCTGTGCCCGATCTGGCTTCCGCTGCTCGGAATGCTGATCGGGAAGCTCTCGGACGCGTTCTCCGGCGGTGGCAAGCGGGTCGAGCCTGCCCCGCGGGTGGTGCGCGCTGAGGCAGGGAGCCGCGTTGGGCGGTGAGGTATAGCCGGGCAAACATGTCTCGGGCGGCAAAGAGCATTGGTCAGGCATTCCGGACTTTCTTAGCCTGACAGCGGGTCGAAGGTGCCGGACACCCGCTCAAAGGAGAGCCGAGATGACCGAATGCCAGCCTGTCACTGCCCAGCCGCCGTCCGGTCCGGTCATCGGCGAGCACAGCGACGACGGTTTGCTGCGGTTCCGCGGCGTGCGGTACGGCACCGCCGAGCGGTTCCAGCCGCCGCTGCCTGCCGAGCCTCGCTCCGACGCCAGCCTGCCCGGGCCGATCTGCCCGCAGCTCGGCTCGCGTCTGGAAGCCGCGATGGGGCCGCCGCGGGATGAACCGCCGCAGTCCGAGGACTGTCTCAACCTTGCCGTCGTGACGCCTGCGCTGACCGGCTCACGTCCGGTGCTGGTATGGCTGCACGGCGGCGGTTTCCTGAGCGGAGGCGGCACCCTTCCCTGGTACGACGGAGGACGGCTCGCCGCGGACGGCGACGTGGTGGTCGTGTCGGTCAACTACCGGCTCGGGGCGTTCGGCTATCTGGTCTGCGACGGCGTCAGCGAGGGGAATCTCGGCCTGGCGGACCAGGCGCTCGCGCTTGAATGGGTGCGCGACAACATCGCGGCGTTCGGCGGTGACCCGGGCAACGTCACCCTCTTCGGGCAGTCCGCCGGCGCGCTGTCGACGCTCGCCCTGTTGTCCAAACCGGACAGTCGGCCGCTCATCCGCCGGGCGATCGTCCAGAGTTCCCCGGACCCCGGGATCATTCAGAAACGTGCGACGGCGCTGGAGATCGGCCAGTATTTCGCCGACGCGGTCGACGGCGACCCGGCCACCGCTTCGGTGGACCAGTTGCTGGCCGCGCAGCTGCGTACGCTCCGATGGAACGCCGCGAAGGACCCGACGTCGACCCGGCCGCCGTTCGGGCTGGTCGATCTGGACGTGCGGCTGTCCGATCCGTTGCCGGACTTGATGATCGGATACACCACGCGGGAGTGCGCGGCGTTCGCGATCGGGCTGCCGGACGAGGCGATCCGGCAAGCGATCCTGGATCAGACCGATCCGCTTTTCGGTCGTCCGGCGCGTGAGCTGGCACAGCAGTACGGCGCGTACTCCTACGAATTCGACTGGGCTCCGGAACACGGCGGTTACGGAGCGATCCACTGTCTCGAGCTGCCGTTCCTGCTGGGCACTCCGGAATCCTGGCGGGGAAGCCCGATGCTGGGCGAAACCAGCTGGGCCGAGGTCGAACGCCTCGGTGCTCAAATGCGCTTGTGGTGGACGGAATTCGCGCGATCGGGCTCGCCAGGACCGCGGAGCAGCGTCCGGATCGGGAATTCCCTTCAGACACTGGAGAACACGCCATGAGCAAGAGCATTCATTGGCCCGTCGTCCTGCTCTGCTTCCTCGCTGTCCTGCTGGACGGCTTCGACACCGCCGCACTCTCGTTCACGATCCCGACGCTGTCGCATGAATGGGGTGCGGTTCCCGCCGCCTTCACCCTGCCGTTGGTGCTGACCAACATCGGGGTCGTCATGGGATACCTGGCCGCGGGTTACATCGGTGCCCGGATGAAGGCGCGGTCGGTCGTGCTCACCGGCGTCCTGATCTTCGCGGGCGCGACCGTCCTGACCGCTGCGATCCTGCACCTGAAGTCCATGCCAGTCTTCGCGGCGGCACGCCTGGTCACGGGGCTGGGCCTCGGGCTGGTGCTGCCCGCCGGGGTGTCGCTCGCGACGAAACACAGCGCGGAAGGCCGCCGGGAACTGGTCTCGGTGGCGGTGACCCTCGGGCTCGCTTCCGGGAGCAGCCTCGGCGGGTTCTTCGGCGGGAAACTGCTGCACAGCGTCGGGTCCGCCGGGGTCTTCTACGTCGCCGGGCTGGCTCCCTTGGTGCTGGCCGCGGTCATGGCCGTGGTGCTGCCCGGTCGCGAGCCCTCGGTGGAGAGCAGCGCGAAGCAGGAAGCCAAGGTGAGCAGGCTGTTCGGACCGGGACTGCGCCTGCCGACGTCGCTCATCTGGGCGTTCTCGTTCCTCATCTTCATCACCGCGTACGTGCTGATCTCTTGGGTTCCGACGCTGCTCACCGGATACGGTTTCGCGGCTGGAAAGGCCCCGCTGGGACTCGCGTTCCTCACCCTGGGCGGCATCGCGGGCGGCTTGGTGCTGATCCCGCTGGCCGCGCGGATCGGGATCGCCCGTGCGCTGATCCTGATGCCCGCGATCGGGGCGGTGTGCATGGTCCTCGTCGCGACCGTGCCGGTTGGCGAGACGCTGCTGTTCGTGCTGCTGGCCGGTGCCGGTTTCGGGGTCACGGCCGGGCAGATCGGCCAGCTGACCCTCGCGGTTTCGATCTATCCCGCCCACACGCGCACCACCGGCGTCGGCTGGGCCGCGGCGCTGGGGCGGATCGGGTCGATCGTCGGACCGGGCGTCGCGGGGTTGTTGCTCGCGCTGGCGTTGTCGGCGCAGACGATCGTCCTGGTGACCGCCGTTCCGGTGCTGGTCGCAATCGCTTGCGCGGTCGGGTTGAGCCGGGTGCGGTCGAAGGCGAGGAGGGAACGCGATGGCGCACTGGTTCGATCTCGGTGACGTCGCGGTCGTTCCGCTCGTCGAGGACGAGCGGCTGCTGATCGAGCCCGGGGAGTTCTTCCCGGGACTCGAGCCGGACCTGTCCGACTGGTACGCCCAGGAGCCGTGGTTCGACCGGACGGCGGGGAAGCTGGTCTTCGTCATCCAGTCGTTCCTCGTCTGCTCGGCGGACGAGGTGCTGGTGGTCGACGCGTGCGTCGGGGCGGGGAAGGAGCGCCAGCGCGCGGAGTTCGACCACCTGCCGGACCGATGGATGCGGCAGTTCCTCGCGACCGGGCTGCGGCCCGCGGACGTCGACGCGGTGGTGTTCACCCACTTGCACACCGATCACGTCGGGGCCGTCACTGTGCAGCGGGAGCCGGTGTTTCCGGACGCCCCGCACTTCGTGGTCGAGGAGGAGCTCCGGTACTGGTCGAGCGAGGTTGGCGGGGCGGCGATGCGCCGGACTGGGGACTACCTGACCGACAGCGTGCTGCCGATCGAGCAGGCTGGCCAGCTCAGTTTTGTCGCCCCGGACGCGGTAGTCGGCAAGCACGCCGAACTCGTACCCGCTGCTGGGCACACGCCGGGGAACGTGTGCGTGCGGGTTCGCGGCAGTGCCGGGACCGTGCTGCTTGCTGGCGACACGATGCACCATGGGGTGCAGATCCGGCATCCGGAGCTGAGCACGAGGTACTGCGTTGATCCGGAGCAGGCGGCACGGGTCCGGAGCCGCCTGCTTGCGGAGGCAGAGGATTCGGTCCTGCTCCCGACGCACTTCCCGGCACCCTCGGCGGGGCGGGTCCGGCGCGGCCGGGACGGGCACGGCTTCGAGTTCGCCGCCGATCTGCTCCGGTCCGGGCAGTTCCGCTACCGGGAGTAGCCGCTCAGCCGGGTACCGGGTCGACCCGGCGGCGGAGCAGGCAGAACACGTTCCCCTCCGGGTCCGCCAGCACGTGCCACGACTCCTCCCCGGTCTGCCCGACGTCGGCGGGCCGCGCGCCGGCCGCGAGCAGGCGTTCCAGTTCGGCGTCCTGGTCCCGGTCGGTCGGGTTCACGTCCAGGTGCAGCGGCAGTTTCGCCGGTTTCGGGTCGGTGCTGCGGCTGAGGATCAAGGTGGGCTGCGGGCCGCCGAAACCGGCTTCGGGCGGGCCGATCTCGAGGTCTTCGCCGTCCCAGCCGAGTTCGACGTAGCCGAGGACTTCGCACCAGAAATCACCCATCCGTTGGGGGTCGGCGCAGTCGAGGACGAGTTCGGTGATCCGGCAGGCCATGTGCGCGAGCTTAGGGCCTACGCGCACCCCAGCCCAGCGAATTCCGGTTTGTGCGCGCGGAGAGATCTGCCGCCCCGGATTCGTCCGCGCGCACGAACGTACTGCCCGGGAAACCTCCTAGGGTCGCCAGCAGCGAGGCGAGGAGGCAAGCATGCGGACACTGCTGCGTGGCGGTCGCGTCATCGACCCGGCTACGGGCTTCGACGGTACGGCTGACGTGCTGGTATCCGACGGCGAGGTGATCGCGGTCGGACCGGGACTGCCGAGCGCGGACGACCAGGTCGAGATCGACGTCGCCGGGTACATCGTGGGACCGGGGTTCATCGATCTGCACAGCCACGTGCATTCGATCGCGGGACAGCGGCTGCAGGCGATGGACGGCGTCACGACGGCGCTCGACCTCGAGGCCGGGCTGATGCCGGTCGAACGGGCCTACGCCGAGGCCGCCGCGGCGGGGCGTCCGCTGCACTACGGCTTCTCGGCTTCGTGGGGTTCCGCGCGGGCGAAGGTGCTCGCGGGCATCGAGCCGGACGCGAACATCAACACCGGGCTTTCCGTGCTCGGCAATCCGGCCTGGCAGCGGTCGTCGTCGAAGACCGAACTGGCCGCGTGGCTGTCCCTTGTGGAGGGTGAGCTGGCGGCGGGCGCGCTCGGCGTCGGCGTGCTGCTCGGGTACGCGCCGGCCAGCGATCCGGCGGAGTTCCTGGCCTTGGCGAAGCTCGCCAAGCAGGCCGAGGCGCCGACGTACACGCACGTCCGCGAGCTGGTCGAGGTCGATCCGGGCACGCCTGCCGACGGGTCGGAGGAGATCGCGATCGTCGCGGCCGAGACCGGTGCGGCGATGCACCACTGCCACGTCAACAGCACTTCCGGACGGCACATCGACCGCGTGCTCGCCGCGCTGGAGTCGGGCCGTTCCGCCGGGTCGCGGGTGACGGTCGAGGCCTATCCGTACGGTGCGGGCAGCACCGCGGTCGGCGCGGCTTTCATCTCGCCGGAGCGGCTGAAGATGAAGGGCCTCAACCCGTCGCGGGTGATCCTGCTGGAGACCGGCGAGCGGATCGCGGACGAGGGCCGGTTGCTGCAGGTTCGCGCCGAAACGCCGGGTGCGCCGTGCATCCTCGAGTTCCTCGACGAGCAGGACCCGGTCGACCGCACTCTGCTGCACCAGGCGCTGGCCTTCCCGGACTCGATCGTCGCGAGCGACGCCATGCCGGTGTACTGGCAGAACGGGGCGAACGAATCCACTGAATGGCCGTTGCCGCCGGGAGGGGCGACGCATCCGCGGACCGCGGGGACGTTCTCGAAGTCGCTGCGGCTGATGGTGCGCGAAGCTGGGGCCTGGACCTGGCTGGAGGCGTTCCGGCGCTGCTCCTACCTGCCGGCGCGGGTGCTCGACGAGGTCGCACCCGGTGCGCGGACCAAGGGCCGGTTGAACGTCGGCGCGGACGCGGACATCGTCGTCCTCGATCCGGCCACGATCACCGACACCGCAACGTATTTCGACGCGACCCGGCCCGCGGTCGGCGTGCGGCACCTGTTCGTCGCGGGCACCCCGGTGGTGCGTGACGGGCAGCTGCTCACCGACGCGTTCCCCGGCCAGCCGCTGCGAGGTGAGCCGCGATGACCGAGTTCAATGTGGACGCTCTGCTCGCCGACATCGAAACGTTGGTGTGCTGTGAATCCCCATCGTCCGACCTCGACGCGGTGGCACACAGCGCGGACGTGCTGACCGGCGTCGGCAAGGCATTGCTTGGCGTGGAGCCGGAGCGGATCGTCCTGGATGGACGGACGCATCTGCGCTGGCGATTCGGTGACGGTCCGCCGCGGGTCCTGCTGCTCGGTCACCACGACACGGTCTGGCCGATGGGCTCGCTGGAGACGCATCCGTTTTCCGTGCAGGACGGGGTCTTGCGCGGTCCGGGCTGCTTCGACATGAAGACCGGCGTCGTGATGGCGCTGCACGTCGCGGCTTCGCTGGCAGACCGAAGTGGACTGTCCATTTTGGTCACCGGTGACGAGGAGCTGGGTTCGCCGTCGTCGCGGGGACTGATCGAGGAAGAGGCGCAGGGCTGCGCGGCGGCGTTCGTGCTGGAGGCTTCGGCGGACGGCGGCGCGATCAAGACCCGGCGCAAAGGCGTGTCCCACTACCGGATCGAGGTGATCGGACGTGCCTCGCACGCCGGTCTCGAGCCGGAGAAGGGGATCAACGCCGGGATCGAGATCGCGCATCAGGTGCTCGCGGTCGCCGCGCTCGCCAGCCCGGAGCGGGGAACCAGTGTCGTGCCGACGGTGCTTTCGGCTGGTACCACGGTGAATACCGTTCCCGCCGCAGCCGCGGTTGAGGTCGACGTACGCGTGTGGGACGAGGAAGAACAGCTTCGCGTCGACCGTGCGGTGCGCGCGTTGGAAGCGGTGCTGGAAGACGCGCAAGTCCGGGTCACCGGCGGCATCAACCGGCCGCCGCTGGACGCGGTCTCGTCGGCCGCGTTGTACGGTCTGGCCAAGGAATTGGCCGTAGAACTGGGCTTGCCGGAATTGACCGAGGCGGCCGTCGGCGGTGCTTCGGACGGCAATTACACCGCCGGGCTGGGCGTGCCGACGCTCGACGGTCTCGGTGCGGTAGGCGGCGGCGCGCACGCCGATCACGAACATGTCCTGGTCGAGGAATTGCCGCGGCGGACGGCGTTGCTGGCCGCGCTGGTGGAGAACGTGCTGACGAAGGGGAGTCCGTCGGTTCCGACGAATCCGGCGGACGATTCTGGTCGAGCACGACGGTGACTCTTCGGGGGAAGCCGGGAAAGGATCATCCCGTGACGAATCTTGCGATGAACACGGAAAGACCCGTCGCGGCGGAAACGTGCGACGAGGCGGTCGCGGCCGCTCAGGCGGCGGCCGCCGCTTCGGGGGTCGAAGTCCGGGAAATCACCGAGATCGCGGAAATGACCGCGGTGGGGGTGCTGTTCGAGACGATCTGGCGCTCCGCGCCAGGAACCCGGCCGGTGACCACGGAACTGCTGCGCGCGCTGTCGTCGGCGGGGAATTACGTGGCAGGTGCGTTCGCCGACGGGGAAATGCTCGGCGCCTGCGTCGGCTTTTTCGGAAACCCCGGAAAAGGCAGCCTGCACAGTCACATCGCCGGAGTTTCCAAGGCCGGTGCCGGTCGCGGAATCGGGTACGCGCTGAAATTGCATCAGCGCGGCTGGGCGCTGGCGCAGGACGTTTCGGCGATCAAATGGACCTTCGATCCGCTGGTGCGCCGCAACGCCTATTTCAACCTCGGCAAACTCGGCGCGCTCCCGGTGCGGTATCTGCGGGACTTCTACGGGCCGATGGCGGACGGCATCAACGGTTCCGGCGACACCGACCGGCTGATGGTGTCCTGGGACCTGGCCAGCCCGTCCGTGCGGACCGCCGCGTTCGGCGAACCGATCCGCACGGACGCGAAGGTTTTGCTCGAGCAAGGCGCGGCAGTAGCGCTCGAAGTGGCCGCGGACGGCGGTCCGGCCGACGGCAAAGCGGACGCCCCGGTGGTGCTCGTCGCCGTCCCGCCGGACATCGAAGGCTTGCGCGGCACCGATCCCGGCCGGGCGGACGCGTGGCGGGCCGCGCTGCGCGAATCTCTCGGCGGGCTGATGGCCGACGGCGGCCGGGTGACCGGCTTCGACCGAGCCGGCTTCTACGTGATCTCCAAGGAGGAGCAGTGAAACTCAGCGGTGTGGAACTGCGCCGGGTGCAGATGCCGCTCGTCGCCCCGTTCCGGACTTCGTTCGGCACCCAGTCCGTGCGCGAGCTGTTGCTGCTGCGCGCGGTCACGCCAGCCGGCGAGGGCTGGGGCGAATGCGTGACGATGGCCGGGCCGGTGTACTCGTCGGAGTACAACGACGGCGCGGAACACGTGCTGCGGCACCACTTGATCCCGGCGCTGCTGGCCGCGGAAGACATCACCGCGGCGAAGGTGACGCCGCTGCTGGCGAAGTTCAAGGGCCACCGGATGGCCAAGGGCGCGCTGGAGATGGCGGTGCTCGACGCCGAACTCCGCGCGCACGAACGGTCGTTCGCCGCCGAACTCGGCTCGGTGCGCGATTCCGTGCCCTGCGGCGTTTCCGTCGGGATCATGGACACCATTCCGCAGCTGATCGACGTCGTGGGCGGATACCTCGACGAGGGCTACGTGCGGATCAAGCTCAAGATCGAGCCCGGCTGGGACGTCGAGCCGGTGCGAGCGGTCCGCGAACGCTTCGGCGACGACGTGCTGCTGCAGGTCGACGCGAACACCGCCTACACCCTCGGCGACGCACCGCAGCTGGCCAAGCTCGACCCGTTCGGCCTGCTGCTGATCGAGCAGCCGCTGGAAGAGGAGGACGTGCTCGGCCACGCCGAACTCGCCCGGCGGATCCAGACGCCGATCTGCCTCGACGAGTCGATCGTGTCGGCGCGCGCGGCGGCGGACGCGATCAAACTGGGCGCGGTCCAGATCGTGAACATCAAACCCGGCCGCGTCGGCGGTTACCTGGAAGCGCGGCGGGTGCACGACGTGTGCGCGGCGCACGGGATCCCGGTGTGGTGCGGCGGGATGATCGAGACCGGCCTCGGCCGGGCGGCGAACGTCGCGCTCGCCTCGCTGCCGAACTTCACCCTGCCCGGCGACACCTCGGCGTCCGGCCGGTTCTACCGGACCGACATCACCGAGCCGTTCGTGCTGGACGGCGGGCACCTGCCGGTGCCGACCGGACCGGGACTCGGCGTGGCGCCGATTCCGGACCTGCTCGACGAGGTGACCACGGCAAAGGTGTGGATCGGTTCGTAGCCCGCTACGAATTCCGGAGGTAGATTTGGTCGAATCGGACCAGCCGGTCCGGGCGAGGCCGGATCTACCTTCGGGGGGTGCTGACACCGGTGCCGAGCAAGCCGCACACGAGTCTGGGACGCGTCCTCGAAGCGCTCGGGGACGTGCTCCTCGAACCGGTCGCGGTCGGCCGCGACACGCGCCGCCACCTCGGCGGGGTGGTGATCCACGATCCTCACGACGACGCGGAGTTCCCGGCGCAGGCGGTGGTCCTCGGCGTCGGGGTCCGCGAATCCGACGAGATCGTGCAGCTCATGCACGCCGTCGCCGCGCGCGGGGCGACCGCGCTGGTCGTGCGGTCGCCGGTGGCCGCCTCGACAGAACTCGCGCGGGCGGCTAATTCCTCCGGGGTCGCGCTGCTCGGGCTCGCCAGTGGCGCGTCCTGGGCGCAGCTGGCCGCCATGCTCCGCACGCTGCTCGCGGAGGGCGACGTCGGCGACGTTTCCCCGCAGACGCTCGGCGGGATGCCGTCTGGCGACCTTTTCGCCCTCGCCAACGCCATCGCCGCGCTGCTCGACGCGCCGGTCACCATCGAGGACCGCAACTCGCGCGTGCTCGCGTTCTCCGGCCGTCAGGACGAAGCCGACCCCTCGCGCGTCGAGACGATCCTCGGCCGCCAGGTGCCCGAACGGTTCACTCGCGAGCTGGAGAAGGACGGCGTTTTCGAGCGGCTGTACCGCGATCAGGGCCCGGTTTACGTCTATCCGGGAGACGGCTACGACAAGAAGATCGTCATGCCTCGCGCGGCGCTCGCGGTCCGGGCCGGCGACGAAGTGCTCGGGTCGATTTGGGCCGCTGTCGACAAAGAGCTAAGCGAAGAACGTACCGCGGCGTTGATCGACGCTTCGAAAATCGTTGCGCTGCATATGCTTCGGCTCCGCGCGGGTGCCGACGTCGAACGCCGGTTGCGGGCCGATCTGGTCAGCACCGCGCTCGAAGGCGGCTCCGGTGCGCAGGAAGCCATCGCGCGGCTCGGGTTGCTGGGACAGCCGACGATCGTGCTCGCCATGGGCTTGCTCGAGGTGCCCGACGACGACCTCCGGCTGGTCGCGGAACGCCAGCGGGTCGCCGACGCGTTCGCCATGCACCTCAGCGCGGTCCAGCCCCGATCGGCGGTAGCGCTGGTCGGCGACGTCGCCTACGGCATCGTCCCGATGCCCGGGAACCACGGCGATTGCCGCGAACGCTCGGTACGCGTCGCGTCGACCTTCCTGGAGCGCACCGGCCGCCGGGTCGCGGCGGCGATCGGCATCGGCCCGCTGGCTCTCGACGGATCCGGGTTGCGCGCGTCTCGCGACGGGGCCGACCGTGCGTTGCGGGTGTTGCTCACCAACGGCGGCTCGAAGCGGGTGATCGCCGCCGAGGACGCGCACATCGAGGCGCTGATGCTGGAGCTGGCCGACCTTTCCGCGGCGCGCGGCGACGTCGCGACGGGGCCGATCGCGCGCTTGCTGGAGTACGACACCAAACATCAGTCCCAGCTCGTGCACACGTTGCGGTGCTGGCTCGATTCGTTCGGGGACATCAGCGCGGCTTCGGCGGCGGCGTACGTGCATCCGAGCACGTTCCGGTACCGGTTGCGCCGGCTCGCCGAGGTCGGCGGGATCGATCTCGACGATCCGGGGGACCGGTTCGCGGCGATGGTGCAACTGCACTTGCTGCCGCGCATCGAGAAGCCCGAAGAGGCCTGAGTCTTGCTCTCCTGACGGGAAACGGACCGCGACCTTCCCGCGAACGCAGCAACCCCGGCACCGGCCCCCGCCGAGACAATGGGAGACCGGCAGGCGGCGATTCCCGGTTCACGCCAAGAACTTCCTGCCCGAAGTGTCCACTGTAGACAGGAGGGTCATGGCTACCGCATCCGAAACGATCGCCCGCCGCGCCGAGGAGGTCGGCGTCGAGGTCCGGCTGCACGCCGCCGAGGTCGACGGGACCCGAAGTCTCGGCATCGGCGAGGACGTCCCGGTCGTCCCCGCGTCGGTGTTCAAGGTCCCGATCGCGCTGGAGCTGGCGCGTCAGGCCGCCGAAGGAACGCTCGATCTGGGCGCCCCCGTCACCGTCGAACCCGGGCACCCGACGCCGAGTCCGTACGGTCTCGCCACCTTCCGCCACGAAGTCCGGATGTCCTGGCACGATTTGGCGATCCTGATGATCGGAATCAGCGACAACGTCGCCACCGACCTGATTCTCGCCGAGGTCGGCAAAGACGCGGTGAATAGCACGTTGCGCCGCCTGGGATTCACACAGACCGTCGTGCCGCAGGACTGCGGCGAACTGCTCGCCACGATCGGCGAAGATCTCGGCGTCTCGTACGAGGACGACGAACGGGCGCTCGCCGAACTGACCTACGAACAGGTTTCCGGGTTGCGCGCGCTGCAACCGGAAAAGTCCTGCCGCACCACCGCCGCCGAAATGACCCGCTTGCTGGGACTGATCTGGCGCGGCGAAGCGGCCGCGCCGGAGGCGTGCGCGGACGTCCGCCGCTGGATGGAACTGCAGGTGTGGCCGCATCGACTGCGTTCCGGCTTCCCGGACGACGGGATCCGCACGAGCGGCAAAACCGGCACGTTGCCCGCCGTGCGCAACGAGGTCGGAGTGGTCGAGTACCCGGACGGCGGCCGGTACTCGGTCGCCGTGTTCACCCGCGCCGAGGACTCCCGCTCCCGGGTGCCCGAGCGCGACGCGTTCATCGGTTTCGCCGCCGCGACGGCGGTGGAGTCGCTGCGCACGGCCTGATTCGTCGGAGCGGAGGAACTTTCCCCGCGCTCTCCTCGGTCCGGACGAACAAGTGACGTCCGCCACCGACCTAGCATTTCCGAAACGCCGGTCCACCATCCCTCGGACAGAAGGTGCGCATGTCGAAAATTTCCGAAATCGAGACCTGGCTTCAGGAGAATTTCGCCGCTTTGCTGGCCAAGCATCAGGTTCCCGGAGCCGCGATCGCGGTGCTCGCCGACGGCGAGGTGATCGACCACGCGGCGGGCGTCGTGAACAAGGGCACCGGCGTGGAGTCCACTGTGGACTCGGTATTCCAGATCGGGTCGATCACCAAGGTGTGGACGACCACGCTGGCCATGCAACTGGTCGACGAGGGCAAGCTGGACCTCGACCGGCCGGTGCGGGATTACCTGCCGGAGTTCGTGCTCGGCGACGACGAGGCCGCGGCGGCGATCACCGTCCGCCAGCTGACCTGTCACACCGCCGGTTTCGAAGGCGACATCTTCACCGACACCGGACCCGGCGACGACTGTGTGGAGAAGCTCGTCGCGACGCTGTCTGACGTGCCGCAGCTCTTCCCGCCGGCTGAGCGGTTCTCCTACAACAACGCCGGTTACTGCGTCCTCGGCCGCGTCATCGAGGTGCTGCGCGGCAAGTGCTGGGACGACTGCGTGCGCGACCACCTCTTCGCGCCGCTCGGCCTGACCCACGCGGCGTCCGGTCCGTACGACGCGATCCGCTACCGCGCCGCGATCGGTCACGTCACCCCGAAGCCGGGCGACGACCCGGTGCCCGCGCCGGTCTGGGCGCTCACCCGCTCGAACTCGCCCGCCGGCTCGACGCTCGCGATGCGCCCGCGCGACCTGCTGACCTTCGTCCGAATGCACCTGAACGACGGCAAGGCCGACGACGGCACCCAGGTCCTGCAGCCGGAGTCGCTGCTCGCGATGCGCGAACCGCAGGTCGACGTGCCTTACCTCGGCATGTCCGACCACTGGGGGCTCGGCTGGATGCTCTTCGACTGGGGCGGCGGCAAGGTGATCGGCCACGACGGCGGCACTATCGGCCAGTCCGCCTTCCTGCGCGTGGTTCCGGAGAAGGGCGTGGCCGTCGCGCTGCTGACCAACGGCGGTCAGCCGATGCACGTGTACCAGGAGATCTTCACGAAGCTCCTGGACGAACTCGCGGGCGTCACCGTTCCGGCGCGGCTCGAGCCGAATCCCGCCGCCGCTCCGGCCGACTTTTCCCGCTACGTGGGCGAGTACACGTCGATGGTCGCCGACACCGTCGTCACCGAGGAGGACTGCAAGCTCTGGATGAAACGCACCCCGAAGGGAATCTTCGCCGAGATCGGCGCGCCTTCGGGGAAGGAAGAACTGCTGCCGTGCCAGGGCGACACGTTCGTCGCGAAGACCGAGCAGATGCCGGGTGTCTACATGGCACACGCGTTCGTCGGGGACGACGGCAACGGCCGCGCGCAGTTCCTCCACACTGGACGCGCGGACCGACGGGTCTCCCGGTGAGCGGGATCCGCGAGCAGATTGAGGCCGTCTTCGCCGACGCCGGCGCGGAAGGGTTCCTGCACGCCCGGGAAATCGGCGTGCCGGGCCCGGAGGTGTCGGCGGGCGGGGACGACCCGGTCGTCCTCGCGTCGGTGTTCAAGATCCCGGTGGCGCTCGCCTACGCCCGCGAGGTCGCCGCCGGACGGCTGGACGACACCGAACGGACGAAGGTGACCGCGCGGTACCGGATCGGCGGCATCGGCACCGCGGGCTGCGCCGACGACGTCGAGATGAGCTGGCGCGACCTCGCGCACTTCATGCTCACGATGAGCGACAACGCCGCGACCGACGTGCTCTACCACCGGCTCGGCCAGGAAACGGTGGACCGGGTGCTGAGCGACCTCGGCCTCGAACGCACCCGGCTGATCGGCTGCTGCGAGGACCTGTTCGCGTCGGTCGTCTCCGATCTCGGCGGCACGCCGGAGTCCGATCTCGAGGCGCTGCTCGGCGGGGCCACGCCGGAGCAGCTGGACAAGCTGGCGGTCCGGGATCCGGAACGCACCACGTCGTCCACGCCGCGCGAGATCACCGAATTGCTCGACGCGATCTGGACCGACCGCGCGGGCGAACCCGAAGCGTGCGAACGGGTCCGCACGATCATGGCGCAGCAGATCTGGCCGCACCGGCTGTCGTCGGGCTTCCCGTCCGGGGTGGCGATCGCGGCGAAAACCGGGACGCTGCCCGGAATCCGCAACGAAGCAGGCGTGGTGACCTTGGGGGACGGCCGCCGGTTCGCGGTCGCGGTGTTCACTCGCGCGCATTCTCTCGAAGACCGCCTTCCCGCGGTCGACGCGTCCATCGGCGCCGCCGCCCGGCTGGCTGTCGACCACCTCCAGAGCGCGACCCCGTAGGAGAAATCCCATGAAAACTGCCCGGCTCACCGCCGCGATGGCGGGCGTGGTGGCCTTGACCGTGAGCGCGTGCGGGGGATCAGCGCAATCCGGGACGGACCGGACCGCGAACCAGAAACTGGTCGACGGCAAGACCTTCACCTTTGCCCTGCCGACCGATCCGGGAACGCTCGACCCGGCGATCACCGTGTTGTCGGCCGCTCGCAATCTCGACGGGTTCCTCTACGACGCCCTGATCAATCTCGACGCCAAGGGCGAGCCGGAGGCGGCGCTCGCGGAGAAGTGGGAAGCCGACACGACGACGGCGTCCTTCACTCTGCGCAAGGGCGTCACCTGCTCCGACGGCAGCCCGCTGACCGCGGCCGACGTGGCGGCGAACATCAACTTCATCGGCGACCCGGCGAACAAGTCACCGCTGGCGGGCGTCACGGTGAAGAGCGGCACCAAAGCGGTCGCCGGCGAGGGCACGGTCAAGATCACCAGCGGTGCGCCGGACGCCTTCCTGCTCCGCAACATCGCCGGCCTGCCGATCGTGTGCGCCAAGGGACTGGCCGACCGGAAGACGCTCGCCAAGGGCGAGAACGGCACCGGCATGTTCACCATGACCGAGATCGTCCCGAACGACCACTACACGCTGACCCGGCGCAAGGACTACACGTGGGGTCCCGGCCAGTTCGACCCGAAGCAGAAGGGATTGCCGGACAAGCTCACCATCCGGGTCGTCCCGAACATGACGACGATGTCGAACCTGCTGCTGTCCGGAGAGGTCAACGCCGCCTCAGTGATCGGGCAGGACCAGCAGCGGCTCAAGGCCCAGCGGTTGTACCACGCCGACATCGTCGCCCCGTTCGGCGAGCTGTTCTTCAACCAGGCACCCGGCCGGTTCGGCGCAGACCAGGCGATGCGCCGCGCGCTGACCCAGGCGATCGACCTCCCGCAGGTCGCGAAGGTGCTGACCCGCGACGGCAGCGCGCCGGTCAAGGGCATGGTCACCATCGAGCCGCGGCCGTGCGAGGGCGATTCGGTCACCGGGAAGATCCCCGGCTTCGATGTCGCCGCGGCGAAGGCGGCGCTTGACCAAGCGGGCTGGAAACCGGGACCGGACGGCATCCGCGTGAAGGACGGGAAGCGGCTCGCCCTGACCGCGATCTACGGCACGCAGGCCGGTCCGACGATGCCCCCGGGCGCGGAGTTGATGCAGCAGGGCTGGAAGGCCGTCGGCGTCGACGTCACGCTCAAGGGCCTCGACAGCCCGGGCATCAGCCAGGCGCTGTTCGCCACCGGCGAGTGGGACATCTCGATGGCTCCGCTCGGCCTCACCCTGCCCAGCCAGCTGGTGCCGTTCATTTCCGGCGGGCAGCCGCCGCAGGGCACGAACTTCGCGCACATCAAGAACCCGCAGTACAACGCGCTGGTCGCCAAGGCGGCCACCCAGGCCGGGAAGGCGGGCTGCGCGGACTGGATGGCGGCAGAATCGGCGCTGTTCGAGAAGCAGGACGTCGTGCAGTTCGCGAACTCAGTGATCTCGACCTACGGCAGCAATGCGAAGTTCGACATCGTCAACGGCTACATCAAGCCGACCACCATCCGGATGTACGCCTGATGACCGGCGCGATCGCCGTCGCGGGCCCGAAGGTCAGTCCTTGGCTGACCTTCGGCGCCCGCCGTCTCGGGCGGTTCGTGGTGTCGCTGTGGGTGCTGGTGACCATGGCGTTCCTGATGATCCAGCTGATCCCGGGCGACCCGGTGCGCGCGGCGCTCGGCCTGACCGCGCCGATCGAGCTGGTCAACGCCCGGCGTGCCGCGCTGGGGCTGGATCATCCGCTGTGGCAGCAGTACCTCGACTATTTCGGCGGGCTTTTCCGCGGCGATTTCGGCACGTCCATGCTGACCGGGCAACCGGTCGGCGACGTCATCTCGGACCGGCTTCCGGCGACGCTTCAGCTGGCGTTGCCCGCGTTCGTGGTGGTCATCGGGCTGGCGATCCCGATCGGGCTGACGTTCGCCGTGCTGACCCGCGGCGGCCGGCACCGAGGTGCCGAACTGGGGTTCACCTCGACCACTGTGCTGTTCGCCGCGATCCCGGAGTTCCTGGTCGCGGTGGCGCTGGTGGCGTTCTTCGCGGTGCAGCTCGGCTGGTTCCCGGTGGCAGGCCACGACGGCGCGGGCTCGCTCGTGCTGCCGGTCATCGCGTTGGCGCTCGGCCCGGCCTCGACGCTGTCCCGGATCGTCCGGGTGGAGACGCTTTCCGTGCTGGGCAACGATTTCGTCCGCACCGCGCGGGCGAAACGGCTTCCCGCGCGGATCGTCTACCTGCGGCACGCGCTGCCGAACGCGCTGACCGCGACCCTGACGCTCGGCGGGCTGATGCTCACCAGCCTCGTCGCGGGCACCGTGCTGGTGGAGAACGTCTTCGCCTGGCCGGGCCTCGGTTCGACGATCTCGCAGTCCATTCTGCAGAAGGATTACCCGCTGGTGCAGGGAATCGTGCTCGTGTACGGCATCGGCGTGCTGCTGGTGAACCTCATCGTGGACCTGCTGCTCGCGGTCCTCGATCCGCGTTCGACGATCCGGGAGAACTGAGATGGCGAAACGGCGCGGACAACAGTGGCTGGCCGCCGTGCGCACCCCGCTCGGCGCGTTCTCGGCCGGTCTGCTCGTGCTGGTGATCGCGGTGGCGGTGCTGGGCCCGATCCTGTGGCAGGACGCGGCTTCGGCGATCGACACGAACGCGATCGGCCAGGGCCCGTCGGCCGGCCATTTGGTCGGCACCGACGAACTGGGCCGCGACATTTTCTATCGCGTGCTGGTGGCGACCCGGCTTTCGGTGCTGCTGGCGCTGATCGCCGCGGCGCTCGGCGTCGCGACCGGCCTGGTGCTCGGCATGCTGCCCGCGGTGCTGCCGCGTCCGCTCGGCAGACTGCTGACGGCGGCGATCAACATCGCGGTCGCGTTCCCCGGGCTGCTGCTGGTGTTGTTCTTCGCGGTGATTTTCGGTGTGGGCACCCAAGGCGCGGTGATGGCGATCGGGTTCGCGGTGGCTCCGCAATTCGCCCGGCTGACCCAGACGTTGTCGGCCTCGGTGGCCGGACGGGACTTCGTGTCCGCCGCCCGGGTCACCGGAGTGGGCCGGATCCGGTTGCTGTTCCGGCACATCCTGCCGAACATCGGCGAGCCGCTGGCGGTCAACGCCACCATCGGCGCCGGTGGTTCGCTGCTGGCGTTCTCCGGCCTGTCGTTCCTCGGCATCGGTGTGCAGGCCCCGGACTACGACTGGGGACGGCTGCTCAACGAAGGTCTCAACGGCATTTACGTCAACCCGGCGGCGGCGCTCGCGCCCGGCGTGGCGGTGGTCCTCGCGGGGCTCGCGTTCAACCTGTTCGGGGAGACCGTCGCCGGAGTGATCGGGGTGCGGACCCGGTTGCCGCGGTTGACTCCTCGGGCGCTGCGGAAGTCCAAAGTGGACCAGGTTTCCGCTGACGATGCCGTGCTGGTGGTCGAAAACCTGGAAGTCGCGTTCCCCCGGCCGACGGGCTGGACGGTGCCGGTGCGCGGCGTGAGCTTCACCGTGCGCGCGGGCGAGGCGATCGGGGTGGTCGGCGAATCCGGTTCGGGCAAGAGCTTGACCGGACTCGCGGTGTCGCGGCTGATCGAATCGCCCGGTTCGGTGACCGCGGACCGGCTGGACTTCGCCGGGACGCCTGTGCTCACCACGCCGGAACGCGAATTGCGGACGCTGCTCGGGACGTCGCTGGCGATGGTGTTCCAGGACCCGATGACGTCGTTCAACCCGACCCGGCGAATCGGTCGTCAGCTCGCCGAGGTTTCGCAGCAGCACCAAGGGCTTTCGCGGGTGAAGGCGTTCGAGCGGGCGGTCGACCGGCTGCGCGCGGTACGGATTCCGGCCGCGGAACGGCGCGCGAAGCAGTACCCGCACGAGTTTTCCGGCGGCATGCGGCAACGCGCGATGATCGGCATGGGCCTGATGGGCGACCCGCGGTTGATCATCGCCGACGAACCGACGACCGCGCTGGACGTGACCGTGCAACGGCAGCTGTTGCGGTTGCTTGCGCAGACCCGCGCCGAACGGGACACCGCGATCATCCTGATCAGTCACGACATCGCGGTCGTTTCCCAGACCTGCGAACGGATTCTGGTGATGTACGCCGGACGGATCGTGGAGGATCTGCCCGCCGCCGGACCGGACATCACGCCGCGGCATCCGTACACGCAGGCGCTGCTGGCGACGACGCTCGACCTGGAGACGGACCCGGACGCACCGCTCGCGGTGATCCCCGGCCGTCCGCCGGAACCGGACCAGATGCCGTCCGGCTGCGCGTTCGCGAGCCGCTGCCCGGTGGCGACCGACCGGTGCCGCGAGGAGGACCCGGAACTGACCGTGCTCGCGCCGGAACACCGGGTGGCGTGCTGGCATCCAGATGCGGCACTGTCGGAAGAAGCAGTTGCCGCCGCTTCGGGAGGCACGAAATGACCGACCTTGACCTCCGCTGGCCAAAGTCCGTGAAGGACTCATTGAGGGAATCAGATTCCCGCAATGAGTCCTTCACGGACCATCGCGCCGGGCGGAACGAAGCAGTGGCGGGAGGGGCGGAATGAGCGAGCTGGTTTTCGATTCGGTCAGCGTCCGGTACGGCGGGCGGCGCGGGCTCACCGCGGTGGACGGCGTGTCGCTGGCCGTCCCGGCGGGCAAGGTCGTCGGGCTCGTCGGCGAATCGGGTTCGGGCAAGTCGACGCTCGCGAAGGCGGCCGTCGGATTGTCGCCGGTGAGCGCGGGACGGGTGCTGCTCGGCGGCGTGGACGTGCGGAAGCTGCCGCGCCGGCGTCCGCTGCAGATGGTGTTTCAGGATCCGTATTCCTCGCTCAACCCGAGGATGACCATCGGCGAATCGATTGCCGAAGCGATGCCGCGCGGGACGGACCGCTCGGCCGAGGTCGCCCGGTTGCTCGAACTGGTCAATCTCGATCCCGAACGGGCCGCGCATCTGCCGGGGCAGTTGTCCGGCGGGCAGCGGCAACGCGTCGCGCTCGCCCGGGCGCTCGCGGGTCAGCCGCAGGCGCTGATCGCCGACGAGATCACCTCCGCGCTCGACGTTTCGGTGCAGGGCGCGGTGCTCAACCTCGTGCGTTCCGTGCAGCGGCAGCTCGGCCTGTCGATGCTGTTCATCTCGCACAACCTCGCCGTGATCCGGTATCTCAGCGATTTCGTCGCGGTGATGTACCTCGGCCGGATCGTCGAAGCCGGACCGGCCGAACAGGTGCTCACCGATCCGCAGCATCCCTACACCCGCGACCTGCTCGACGCCGCCCCGTCGGCGCACAAGTCGCTGTTCGACCAGGAGCCCGGCGCGACCGCGGACGCGGAACCGCCGGATCCGCACCATCCGCCCGCCGGGTGCCGGTACCACCCGCGCTGCCCGGTCGGCCCGCTGGTGCGCAGCGACCGCGACATCTGCCTCCGGGCCGATCCGGCCGAGGACGCCGCGCCCCGGCGGCACGCATCGGCCTGCCATTTCCTAATCCGGCCAAAAGAAGGCCGCCCCCCACTCGGCACGTAACCGTTGCTGAGAAGCCATTAGGCCGTGGCTGTGGCCGGATTAGGAACGATCAGCACAGTGCCGAATCCGAGGGCCACGAGCCCGCGATCTCCCAAGGAGCCAGCGTATGACCCGCCGTCTCGGCATCGATGACCTCTACGACCTCGCCGCGCCCAGCCAGCCCGCGCTCTCGCCGGACGGCAGCCGGATCGCCTACGTGGTCCGGACCGCGGACCGGGAGGAGGACCGGAACGTCGACGCGCTGTGGACGGTCGGCGCCTCCTCCGGCGAAGCCCGCCAGCTCACGCGCGGCAACGCGGACGCGGCGCCGAAATGGTCCCCGGACAGCTCCCGGCTCGCGTTCCTGCGCGCCCAGGACGGCCCGCCGCAGATCTGGATCCTCCCGGCGGACGGCGGCGAGGCCGAGCAGCTCACCAAGCTGCCGCTCGGCGCGGGCGCACCGGTGTGGAGCCCGGACGGCAGCAAGATCGCGTTCTCCGCGGCGATCGATCTCGCCGCGGTCGTCGAAGCGCCGCCGGCGAACACGCCGATCGTCGCCGAGCGGCTGGACTACAAGTCCGACGGCCCCGGCCTGCTGAAGACGCTCCGCAGCCACGTGCACGTCCTCGACGTCGCGACCGGCGAAGTCCAGCAGCGCACCTCCGGCGACTGGCACGCGGGCCAGCCCGCCTGGTCGCCCGACAGCAAGCACGTCGCGTTCACCGCGGCCCTCGACGCCGACGCCGACCTCACTTTCCGTTCCGCCGCTTACGTTCTCGACGTCACCGAGCGGAACGCCGAACCGCGCCTGGTCGGCACCGACAAGGGCATGGCGGGCACGGCCGACTGGACCAAGGACGGCACGGCGCTCCTGGTGGTCGGCCGCACCGACACCGCCACCGGGCACCTCGGCCTGCTGCGCGTCCCGCTGGACGGCGGCGAGACGGTCGACCTGGCCGCCGGCCTCGACCGCAACGTGATGCCAGGCGGCCCCGGCTACCCGGGCGCGCTGCCGCAGCTGACCGAGTCGGGCGACGTCGTGGTGTTCGCGATCCGCGACCGCGGCTGCACGCATCTGTACGAAGTGGACCTTGCCGGTGGCGAGCCGCGCGCGGTGCTGACCGGCGACGGCAACGTAGTGTCCGGAATGGACTTGGTCGGCGACCGGGCCGCGATTGTGCTGGCTACCAACGATTCCTTCGGCGAGGTCGCCGTTGTCGACCGCACCACGGGCAAGGTCGACGTGCGCACGAAGCACGGCGACGCAGTGTCCGAAGCGGAATTGTTCTCCCGTGAATCGCGCGAATTCACCATCAGCGACGGCACCGTCGTGCAGGGCTGGCTCATCCGCGACACCGAACGCACCGGCGCACAGCCGCTGCTGATCGACATCCACGGCGGTCCGCACAACGCCTGGAACGGTGCCGCGGACTCGATTCACCTGTACCACCAAACCCTTGCCGCACGCGGCTGGGCAGTGCTGCTGATCAACCCGCGAGCCAGCGACGGTTACGGCGAAGCGTTCTACACCGCGGCGATCGGCGCGTGGGGCCAGGCGGACGCACCGGACTTCCTCGAACCGATCGACCAGCTCATCGCCGAAGGCCTCGCCGACCCGGACCGGCTCGCCGTGACGGGCTACAGCTACGGCGGCTTCATGACCTGCTACTTGACCAGCCGCGACGACCGTTTCGCCGCCGCGGTGGCCGGTGGCGTGGTCAGCGACCTGACCAGCCTGGCCGGGACGTCCGACGGTGGACACTTCATGGCCGTCAACGAATTCGCCGGACTCTCGTCGGGTCAATACGAGAACTCCTCCCCGCACGCGCAGGTCGAGAACGTCCGCACCCCGACGCTGATCCTGCACGGCGGCGAAGACGTGCGGTGCCCGGTCGGGCAGGCCGAGCAGTGGTTCACCGCGCTGCGCGAGCGCGACGTGCCATCCCGGCTGGTGCTGTACCCGGGCGGTGCGCATCTGTTCATTTTGGACGGTCCGCCGTCGCACCGCGTCGACTACAACCGGCGCGTGGTCGACTGGGTCGAGCAGTACGCGGGTTCGCGGGTGCCGATCGAGGCCGCGCACTGGAGCCGCCGCCTGGCTGAACTGGCGCGCAAGCACGACGTTCCCGGTGCGTCGCTGGGCATCCTGCGCGTCGACACCGGCGAGGAGGTATTCGCGACCCACGGCGTGCTGAGCAAGACGACCGAGGTCGAGGTCACCGAGGATTCGCTGTTCCAGATCGGCTCGATCTCCAAGGTGTGGACGTCGACCGTGGTGATGCAGCTCGTGGACGAGGGGCTGCTCGACCTCGACGCCCCGATCGTCGACGTGCTGCCCGAACTGCGGCTGTCCGATCCGGAGGTGACCAAGCGCGTCACCATGCGGCATCTGCTGACGCACACCAGCGGCATCGACGGCGACATCTTCACCGACACCGGCCGCGGCGACGACTGCGTCGAGAAGTTCGTCGGCTTGCTGGAGGACGCCGCGCAGAACCATCCCCTCGGCGCGACTTTCTCCTACTGCAACTCAGGTTTCGTCCTCATGGGCCGGGTGATCGAGAAGCTCACCGGGAAAACCTGGGACGCCGCGATGCGGGACAAGCTGTACACGCCGCTCGGCCTCACGCACACCGTCACGCTGCCGGAGGAAGCGCTGCTGTTCCGCGCCGCCGTCGGCCACGACGCGCCGGAGGGCGAAGAACTGGCTCCGGCTCCGGTCTGGCAGCTGCCCCGTTCGGCTGGACCGGCCGGTCTGATCACGTCGCGCACGAAGGACGTTCTCGCCTTCGCCCGCTTGCACCTCACCGGCGGCCTGACCGAGGACGGCACGCGGATCCTGTCGGCGGAATCGGCCGCGGCCATGGCGGACAAGCAGGCCGACGTCCCGGACAAGCACACCCTCGGCGATTCGTGGGGCCTCGGCTGGATTCGCGACGAGTGGGGAGGCCGCCGTGTCATCGGCCACGACGGCAACACGATCGGCCAGTCGGCGTTCCTGCGCCTGCTGCCGGACGCGGGCCTCGCGGTCACCCTGCTGACAAACGGCGGCCACGCTCGAGACCTGTACACCGAGCTGTACCGAGAAATCTTCGCCGAACTCGCCGACGTCGCCATGCCGCGCCCGCTCGAACCTCCGGCCACGCCGGTCACGGTGGACGCGAGCCGCCACGTCGGGGTGTACGAACGGGCTGGCGCGCATGTCGAGGTGGTAGAGCGCGAAGGTGGTTTGCGCGTCGTGTACACGACGACCGGACCGCTCGCGGAACTGATGCCGGAGAAGGTCCAGGAGTTCGACCTGGTGGCGGTCTCGGACACGCTGTTCCTGCTCCGCATGCCGGGTGGACAGTTCTGGACGCCGGTGCTGTTCTACACGCTGCCGACGGGGGAGCCGTACATGCACTTCGGCGCGCGGGCGACGCCGAAGGTGTCCTGAGGCTTGAGGGGCCGGGCATTCGCTGCCTGGCCCCTCAACCCTGGTCAGTCCTTGCGGCGCGCCAAGTAACGCACGAGCAGCAACACCAGACACGCCACCGCTATCCCACCGCCGATATACCGGTAAGTCGCCTCCAACCCAGCGAACTGGCCGATCGAGTTAGCAGCGGCGCCGGCGAGAAAAACCAGCCACAGCAAGGTAGTCACAACAGGGCCGCCGGCGGTGCGGCTTCGGGAAGTCTCCATGCCGAGAACACTATGCAGCGGCGAAGGGCGCAAACAGGCCGTAAGCACCCAACTTCACGGTAGCGCCTGCGCTACCTCTTCCCGTTCAGGTAGGCCAGCACCGCGAGCACCCGCCGGTGTCCGTTGTCCTCCGGCAGTCCCAGTTTCGCGAAGATGTTGCGGATGTGCTTGAGCACCGTTCCGTCGCTGACCACCAGCAGTTCCGCGATCGTGGCGTTGTTGTAGCCCTCCGCCATCAGCCCGAGCACCTCGCGTTCGCGTGCGGTCAGCGCGTCGAGCGGGTCGCGGCGGTGGGCCAGCAGCTGGGTCACCACCTCCGGGTCCATCGCCGTGCCGCCCTCGACCACCCGTTGGAGCGAATCGAGGAACTTGGCGACCTTGCCGACGCGTTCCTTGAGCAGGTACCCGACCGCGCCCTTGCCGTCCGCGAGCAGTTCCGCCGCGTAGCGGGTTTCGACGTGCGCGGAGAGCACCAGCACCGGCAGCCCGGGGTGCAGCTGCCGCGCCTGCACAGCCGCGCGCAGGCCCTCGTCGGTGTGCGTGGGAGGCAGCCGGACGTCGGTGATCACCGCGTCCGGGCGGTCCTCTCGGACGAACGCGAGGAAGTCGTCGGTGTGGTCGAAAGCGGCGGCCACCTCGATGCCCGAGGTGTCGAGCAGCAGCACCAAACCTTCTCGCAGCAGGGCGTCGTCCTCGACGATCACGACCCGCATGGCAACTCCACTTCCAGAACAGTCGGTCCACCGGGCGGACTCGTCAGCGTGACCGTCCCGTCGAAAGCTTCGGCGCGTTTCCGGATCCCGGCCAGTCCGCTGCCCTGGGATTCGTCCGCGCCGCCGCGGCCGTCGTCGCGGATTTCGATCCGCACGGTGTCGACGGTGCCGTCGAGCGTAATCGACGCGTGTTCGGCGCCCGAATGCTTGGTCACGTTCGCGAGCGTTTCGGCCACGATGAAGTACACCGCCGCCTCGACCGCGGCCGGGCGGCGCGCCGAGCTGCGAACGTCCACAGTGCACGGAACCGCGCATCGGTCGGCGAGGGCGGTGATCGCGCCGTCGAGCCCGCGGTCGGTCAGCAGCGGCGGGTGGATGCTCCGTACGACCGTGCGCAATTCGGCGAGCGCTTCGGTCGCCGCGTCCTGTGCCTTGCCGAGCAATTCCCTTGCCTTGGCTGGATTTCCCTCGAAAAGCTGATCGGCGATCCCGAGTTGCAGCACGACCGCGGACAGCCGCGCCTGCGTCCCGTCGTGCAGATCGCGTTCGAGACGGCGGAGTTCGGCGCCGTGCGCCTCCAGCGCGGCGGCGCGGGTCGCGGTCAGCTCGACGACCCGGTCGGTCAGCGAGGCGCCGGGCCGCGGGCCGAGAAGCGCCCGCGTCGCCAGGGCTTGCCAGCGAGCAAGCGGCGCGGCCCAAAAGGTGAGCGCGATCATGACGATCCCGCTGAAGATGCAGAGCGCGGCCGACGGCCACGAGTTCACCATGAATTCCAGCGAGCTCTGGATTCCGCCGGGCACCAGCCACCAGAACACGCCGGTGAGGATCTGCCGTAGTCCGCCGAGCGGCAGGCCGAACGCGAGCACCCCGACGAGGAAGCCGACCACCGCGTGCACCGCGAGCCATGCGAGATCGCGCAGGCTCGCTGGGTCACGAATGGGCGAAACGTTGGCGTACGGCTCCGCGATCGGCTCGCCGAGCCTGCGCCCGGCACGGCGGCGTTCGAACCGCAGCGGGTAGCGGAGCAGTTTCAGCGCGACCGGGAGCGCCGGAATCCCGACGCCGATCAAACACGTCGCGAGCACGATGGCCATCGCGAAAAAGAGCAGCATCGCGAGAAACGCGGTCGCGGCTCCCACCAGCAAATAGCGGAGTCCGGACCACCACGAGCGCAGCCACCTTTTCACCCGCACAGTGTCCCATTAGGACCTCCCCACCGGGCGTGGTGGTGCCTGCGCTACCCCCAAGACTCTCGCGCTCGGGATCGTTTCCGCGCCCCCGCCGCCATAGCTTCGTAGAGACAGAAATCTGCTGGTCCGAGGAGCGACACGAACATGAACACAGGCGGAACACACGCCCTGAGGCTGGAAGCGGTGCGCAAGATCTACGGCTCCGGCGACGGCGCGGTCACCGCGCTGGACGGGGTGTCGGTCGGGATCCAGCGAGGCTCGTTCACCGCGGTGATGGGGCCGTCCGGGTCCGGCAAGAGCACCTTCCTGCACTGCGCGGCCGGGCTCGACCGGCCGAGTTCGGGAAAGGTGCTGCTCGGCGAAACCGAGCTCGGCGGACTCCGCGAGCGCGCGCTCACCGAATTGCGCCGGACCCGGATCGGGTTCATTTTCCAGGCCTACAACCTGCTGCCGTCGCTGAACGTGCTGCAGAACATCACCCTGCCGATGCGCCTGGCGGGCAAGAAGCCCGACGCGCGCTGGCTGCGCGAGATCGTCGACAGCGTCGGCATCGCGAAGCGGCTCGAGCACCGCCCGGCGGAGCTGTCCGGCGGGCAGCAGCAGCGCGTCGCGATCGCCCGCGCGCTGATCACCCGGCCCGAGGTCGTGCTCGCCGACGAACCGACCGGCGCGCTCGACACCCGCACCGCGCGCCAGGTGCTCGACCTGTTGCGCACCGTGGTCGACCAGATGGGGCAGACCGTGTTGATGGTCACCCACGACCCGGTCGCCGCGTCCGCCGCGCACGGAGTGCTGTTCCTCGCCGACGGCAAGCTCGCCGGCCACCTCGCGCAGCCGACCCCCGAGCGGGTCGCGCAGCGGCTGACGCACCTCGGGGAGTGGTGACCGCCATGTGGTCGTTGGCTTGGCAGACGACGAGGGCCCGGCTGAGCGGGTTCGTCGGCGCGTTCATCGCGATTCTCTGCGGCACCGCGCTCGTCGCGGGCTGCGGCATCCTCATGGAATCCGGCCTCCGGGCCGGAGTCCCGACCGAGCGCTACGCCGACGCGTCGGTGGTGGTCGGCGGGGTGCAGACCACGAAACCGCCGGGATCGGATTTCGGCGAGTCCGAGCAGGTCACCGAACAGACCACGGTGCCGGAGACGCTGGTCAACCGGATCGCGTCGGTGCCAGGGGTGCGCCAGGCGGTGCCGGAGCAGGACTTCCCGGCGAACGTCGTGACGTCCGGCGGCAAGGTGCTCACCGGCCCGAACGGCACCCAGTCGCGCGGGCACAACTGGGACGCGGCCGTGCTGGCCCCGCTCTCCATCCGGGACGGGCACGCGCCCGAGGCGGCGAACGAGGTCGTTCTCGACGCGGAACTGGCCGCCCGCGCCGGAGTTTCGGTCGGTGGCACAGTGCGGATCTCGACCCGGTCCACGCCGATGGAGTTCCGGGTCAGCGGCATCGCCACGCCCCAGTCCGCCAGCGGGCTGAGCAGGCAGTCGGCCCTGTACTTCTCCGCCGCGCGCGCCGCCGATCTTTCCGGGAAGCCCGGGCAAGTCCACGCGATCGGCGTGCTCGCCGCTCCCGGGGTCGCGGCGGGCGATCTGGAAGACCGCGTCAACGCGGCGGTCAAGGGCGAACCCGTCACGGTGACCGCGGGGATGGAACGCAGCACGGTCGAATTCCTCGACGTGAGCCAGACCCGGATGCTGCTGTTCATCCTCGCGGGCGCGTTCGGCGGGTACGCGATCCTGGTCGCGGTGTTCGTCGTGGCGAGCACGCTGGCGCTGGTGATCAACCAGCGACGGCGGGAATTCGCGCTGCTGCGGGCGATCGCCGCCACCCCGAAGCAGATCCGCAAGCTGATCAGCGCCGAAACCATGCTGGTCGCGACGATCGCCGGGGTGCTCGGTGCGGGTCTCGGCGTGGCCGTCGGCTACGGATTGCGCAACTCCTTCGCCGCGGTCGGCGTGATCCCGCAGGACTTCGGCCTCGCGATCGGCCCGCTCCCGCTCGTCGTCGCGTTCCTGCTCGGCTTGGGCGCGGCCCGGCTGGCCGCGTGGTCGGCGGCGCGGCGTCCGTCGTCGATCCGCCCGATCGAAGCGCTCGGCGAGGCGGCCGTCGAACGCCGCGAACTCGGCCGGGCCCGCCTCGTCGTCGGCTGGGTGCTGGTGGTGCTCGGCTTCGGCGGCGCGACCATCCCGATGTACGTGACCGGACCGGGCGCGCTCGCCGCCTCCTCGATGTCCGCGCTGGTGGTCGTGATCGGGCTCTCGGTGCTCGGGCCGAAGGTGGTCGCCTTCACGACCCGAATCATCGGCCCGCTGTACTCCGGCTTCTCGCGCATCAGTGGTTACCTCGCCGCGGCGAACAACCAGGCCAACGCCCGGCGGCTCGCCTCGGCGGTGACCCCGGTGATGCTGGCGGTCGCGTTCGCGATCTCGATGTTCTACAGCCAGACGTCGTCCGCTGCCGCCACCCGGGAGCAGGCGGTCCGGTCGACGACCGCGGACCACGTCCTGACGAGCACGACCGGCGCGCTGTCCCCGGAGGTCGCCGCGGCGGCGCGGGCCATCCCCGGAGTCGCGGCGGCTACCTCGGTGATCCGCACCGACGTCGTCACCACGGTCAAGGAGGACCAGCGGCTGCGCGTCATGAAGTACCCGGCGCAGGGGCTGAACGGCGACCAGGTCCGCGGCGTGCTCGACCTCGGCGTCGTGTCCGGGAATCTGGCCGACCTGCGCGGCGACACCGTCGCGATGAGCAAGAGCGAAGCCGATTGGTACGACAAGAAAATCGGCGACGAGGTCGACTTCTGGTTCGGCGACGGCAGCCCCGCGAAGGTGAAACTGGTCGCGGTCTACACGCACAACCAGGCGTTCGGCGAGTACGTGCTGCCCGCCGACCTCGCCCGCGCGCACACCGGCGACCGGATGGACAGTTCCGTTCTGGTGCGCCAAGACCCGAACGCGGACCCGGCCGCAGTGACCGCCGCGTTGCGCGACCTCAGCGCCCGCTACCCGGGCCTCACCGTGACTCCGAGCTCCACGGTTTCCGCGCTGGAAAGCGCTTCGGCGCAGCAGCAGTTCTACCTGAACCTCGTCGCGGTCGGCGTGATCCTCGGCTACGTGGTGATCTCGGTGGCCAACACGCTGGTGATGACCACTGCGCAGCGTTCGCGGGAATTCGCCCTGCTGCGGCTGATCGGCACCACCCGGGGTCAGGTCGTGCGGATGATGCGCCTGGAAGCGTTGACGACCGCGGGCATCGCGGCGCTGATCGGCACCGTGGTGGCGGCGATTCCGTTGGCAATTCTCAACCTTGCCCTGCGCGACACTCCGCTCCCGTCCGGAACCCCCGCGGTATTCGGCGGAATCATCGCCGGAGCTTTCCTGCTCAGCCTGGTCTCGCTCGGACTGTCCACTCGGGTCACCTTGCGCGCCAAGCCCATCGACGCCATCGGCCTCCGCGAATAAGAAAGAAGAACCCATGCGCACCACCTCGCTGAAACGGCTTTCGGTGGCGGCCCTCAGCGCGGCGGGCCTGCTCCTGCCCGCCGCGGCGGACGCCTCGCCGGCTCGTTTCCTCGACCAGACCACCATTCCCGATTTGCAGCGCGCCATGGACCGCAAGCAACTGACGTCGGAACAGCTGACGCGCGGTTACCTGCGCCGGATCGAAGAACTGAACCCCAAACTGCACGCCGTCGTGCAAACCAATCCGGACGCACTGGCGGCAGCCAAGGAAAGCGACGCCCGCCGCCGGACCCACTCCTCCCGCAGCGCTCTGGAAGGAATTCCGGTTCTGCTGAAGGAAAACACTGACACCGCAGACCGGCAAACCACCACCGCCGGGTCCACCGCGATGCTCGGTTCACGCCCCGCCAAAGACGCGTTCCTGGTCCAGCGCCTGCGCGCGGCCGGGGCGATCGTGCTCGGCAAAGCGAACCTGTCGGAATGGTCGAATTTCCGCTCTGGCGGGCAAATCCCAGGCTGGAGCGGAGTCGCGGGCCAGACCCGCAATCCCTACGCACTGGACCGCAGCCCATGCGGCTCCTCGAGCGGCTCGGCAGTCGCCGCCGCAGCCGGTCTGGCGACGGTCGCCATCGGCACCGAGACCGACGGTTCGATCGTGTGCCCAGCGGCCGCGACCTCGACCGTCGGCGTGAAAACCAGCCTAGGCGTCGTGAGCCGCAGCGGCGTCGTCCCGATCACCACCCAGCACGACACCCCCGGCCCGATCGCCCGCAACGTCACCGACGCCGCACTCACCCTCGCCGTAATCACCGGTGCCGACTCCGCTGATCCCGCCTCAGTCGCCGCCGCGCCCGCGATTCCCAAGGACCTCCGCCTGGATCGCAACGCCCTGCGCGGCAAGCGAATCGGCATCTGGCGCAAGGGCCACACCGGCATCGATCAGCAGGCGGACCGCGTCTTCGAGTCCACAGTGCACACTCTGCGCTCACTGGGCGCGACGGTCGTCGAGGGTGCGGACGTCGAGGACATTTCCTGGTCAGTCAAACCGGATCTCTTCCCGGCGTTGCTGACCGAGTTCAAACACGACCTGAACGCCTACCTCAGCGCGACCCCCGGCAACCACCCGCGGAACCTGTCCGAGCTGATCGCCTACAACGACCAGCACCGCGACGCCGAAATGCCGCTGTTCGACCAAAGCCTGCTGATCGAAGCGAACAAGGCCGACGGCAACCTGACCGACCAGACCTACCGCCGCCAGCGCGCCGCCGCGACGGGCATCGCACAACGGTCGATCGACGACGTCCTTGCCTCGAAGAGCCTCGACGCAATCATCACCCTGAGCGGCTTGCCCGCTTCGCCGCTGGACCGCCCAGGCGACCCGAAGTTCTTGAGCAGCACGCGGAACACCTCCGTCGCGGGCTACCCGAACATCACCGTCCCAGCCGGTTTCGCGGGCCCGCTGCCGGTCGGGGTCTCGTTCCTGGGCGCGAAGTATCACGATGCGCAGCTGCTCAACTTCGCCTACGCGTACGAGCAGGCGTCACACGCGCGGCAGGCTCCTCGGTACCTGCCCGCCGCCTAGCCGCCGGGCTCCCGGCTGCGGGAGGAGAAGCGGCCGAGATCCGGCGCGCGCCCCAGCCGCGGCGGGCCAGGCTTGTGATGCCAGTGGTCCGTGAAGGGCTCCTTGAGGGAACCAGATTCCTTCAAGGAGCCCTTCACGGACTTCGGCGAGAGCGAGAGCCGTCCGGCACGTTTTCGTCGGCCCGTCCTCCGCAGCGCTCTGGCCGACACCGCCACTGCTCACCCTCCGCGCACCCGAGCAACCCCATCGAGGCGGCCCGACCCGCCACCGCTCTGACGAGCCCGCCGGAGCCGAGCCCGCCCGACCCGACCAGGGCCCGCCCGGCCCGAACCTGCCTGAGCCGGGCCCGCCCCCACTTGAGCCCGCCCGACCCTGGCCCGCCGAGCCGCCCCGCCCGAGCCCGCCCAACCTGAGCCCGCCCAACCCGAGCCCGCCTGAGCCAGGCCCGCCCGAACCGAGCCTGCCTGAGCCAGCCCCGCAGATGTCCCGCTGATCGGGAGCAACCCCCGCAATCCGCCCCCTGCCGCCAAACGGCCCAGCCTCCAGGCAAAACACCCCGCCGCCGTTAGCATTCCGTGACCAACCCCGAACCCGGCGTATCGAGGCCGTCAGTTTCTACCCTGGTCACCGGATTAATCGGGCACTCTCACTCATTCGGGTTAACAACTTCGCTATCTTGGACCCCGTGGTGCACGCAAAGTCACGTTCCGCTCAGCGGGCGAGCCTTCGGCTGGGCGCCGTGGCGGCTGCCACGGTGCTGGGGGCCGGGCTCGCCGGGGCCTACGTCGGCCTGCACCGGACGGCGGAGGCGGAGACGGCCAAACCGGTGTCGAACGTCGCCGTCGCGCGCAGCGCCGGCGGCAACGCGGGCAACGCCAGCAGCACAGTCAGCGGCGGCACGGGCGGCACCGGCGGCAAGTCCTCCGCGCAGCCGCCCGCGCTGCCCGATCATCCGACCCCGTTCAGCGTCAAACTGTCCTCAAAGGACATTCCGGAGAAGGGCGGCGGCGTCCGCACCGGCGGGTGCAGCGGGTCGCTGATCGCCCCGCAATGGATCGTCACCGCGGGACACTGCTTCCACGACCTCGACGGCACGCGCGTCAGCGGCAAACCCGACTACACGATGACCGCCGCGATCGGGAAGCTCACCGACTCCGATCCGCGCGGGCACGTGCTGAAGATCGTGGACACGCGCCAGTCCGCGGTGAACGACCTCGCGCTCGCCAAGCTGTCCGAGCCGGTCACCGACATCGAACCGCTCGCGCTGCCGGACGGTCCGCCGGACCCGGGGCAGCACACGACGTTCGTCGGCTGGGGTTCGCTGTCCTCGAAGGTCATCGTGCAGACCGACCACATCAAACGCGGCGACTTCCAGGTCGACGAAGTGCGCAAGAACGAGATCACCCTCGAACCGCTGAAGAAGCGCACCGTCGAGAACAGCCCGTGCCCGGACGACTCGGGTTCGCCGTTCTTCGTGCCGGTGAAGGGCAAGAACACGCTGATCGCGGTCGAGAACTTCGGGCCGGACTGCCCTCAGCCCGGCATCGAAACCGCGGCGCGCGTCGACCAGCTCGTCTCGTGGATCCGGGGCGAGATCGGCGCGTAAGCGCTCACCGGGGCAGCAGCGCCGCCAATTCCCGCGCGGCAGCACGCAAAGCGGGCACGAACTCCTCGAGTTGAGCCACGCTTAGCCGGTAAGCCGGTGCCGCGGTGGACAACGCGGCGATCGCGGTCCCGTCCGGAGTCCGGATCGGAACGCCGACCGCACGGATGCCTTCCTCGTGCTCCTCGTCAGCGATCGCGTAACCACGTTCGCGCACCGCCGCGATCTCCGTCGCGAACGCCTCGCGCGAAGTGATCGTGCGCGGGCCCGGCGCGGGCAGCTCAAGCGAAGCGACCAGTTCATCCCGGTTCGGCGCGAACGCGACCAGGCATTTCCCCATCGACGTGCAGTGCAACGGCCCGCGCGCGCCCGGTTCGCCGCGGATCTGCAGCCGCTGCGACCCCTGCACCGAGTGCACGTAAACCTGGTTGTGCCCGTCCAGCACGGCCAGCAGCGTCGGCTCGCCGGTCTCCGCGGACAGCTTCTGCATCACCGGCAGCGCGACACCGGCGAACCCGCGCGCCTGCGATACCGACTGGCCCAGCTCGAACAGCCGCAGCCCCAGCGAATACCGCTTCGACACCGGGTCATTGCGCGCGAATCCCTCGCTCTGCAAGGAGCTGAGCAATCGATGCGTGGTGCTCACCGGATACCCGGCGGCGCGCGCGAGCTCGGACAGCGGCACGCCCTCGGGGTAGCCGCCGAGCAGGGACAGCACCCGCAAAGCCTTGCCGACCATGTCCGCCATCGGACCCCCTTGACGTCCCGCGCGCGGCGACGCACACTGCCTCTCACCGCATTGCGGAATAGCTTTCCATATGACGGAAAGCTCGTCAAGGACTTGGGTCAGCGGCGACAGGAGTACCGGATGAACACCGTCGAGCAGGCGGGCACGCTCGGGAGGCAGCGCTGGCTGCGGCTGATCCCGATCGTCTTCGTCACCTACAGCCTCGCCTACCTCGACCGGTCGAACTTCTCGATCGCGACCGCGGGCGGCATGGCCGAGGAACTGCACCTCACGAGCACGACGTCCGGCCTGATCGCCGCGTCGTTCTTCCTCGGCTACTTCCTGCTGCAGGTTCCGGGCGTGCTCTACGCCGACCGGCGCAGCGTGCGGAGCCTGATCTTCTGGTCGGTGCTCGCGTGGGGCGTCCTGGCGACCGCGCAGGGCCTGCTCAGTTCGGTGCCGGTGCTGATCGTGGTCCGGTTCCTGCTCGGCGCGGTGGAAGCGGCGGTCCTGCCCGCGCTCGTCGTGCTGCTCGCCCGGTGGTTCACGAAGGCCGAACGCGGCCGGGCCAACGCTTTCCTGATCCTGGGCAACCCGGTGACGGTGATGTGGCTGTCGGCGGCCTCCGGGTATCTGATCGAGGCGACGTCCTGGCGCGGCATGTTCATCATCGAGGGAATTCCGGCGCTGATCTGGGCTTTCGTGTTCCGCGCGCAGGTCCGCGACCGGCCCGCCGACACTCCCTGGCTCGACCCGGCCGGTCGCGCCGCGGTCGAAAGCGCGATCGCCGCGGAACAGGCGCAGCTGCCAGAACCGGCTGCGCGGCCGGTGCGGGAAGTGTTGCGGTCCAAGGCGGTTCTGCTGCTGGCGGCGCAGTATCTGTTGTGGAGCATCGGGGTGTACGGCTTCGTGTTCTGGCTGCCGTCGATCGTCAAGGCGGGTTCGTCGGCCGGGATCGGCGCGACCGGTTTGCTGTCGGCGATCCCGTACGCGTTCGCCGTGGTGGCGATGCTGATCAACTCGCGCGGTTCGGACCGGACCGGGGCGCGGCGGCGGTTCGTGTGGCCGTGGCTGCTTGCCGGCGCGGTCGCGTTCTACGGTTCGTATCTCTTGGGCAAGCAGCATTTCTGGTGGGCGTTCGTGCTGCTGGCGATCGCCGCGGTGGCCTTGTACGCGCCGTACGGCCCGTTCTTCGCGATGATTTCCGAACTCCTGCCGCAGCGGACCGCCGGGGTGGCGGTGGCCGTGGTCAACGCCGCCGGCGCGCTCGGCGGGTTCCTCGGGACCTACCTGGTCGGCTGGCTCGAATCCGCCACCGGCAGCACGGCTGCCGCGTTCCTGATGCTGGCGGGGACAATGGCCGCAGCCGCGGTGCTGGTGCTCGCGGTTCCGGTGAAGACGAAGGAAAGGCGAGCATGACCGCGCGTGTACTGGTGCCCTGGTCCGACATTTCCGTCCCGGCCGAACTGAACGCGGTCGTCTGGGACGGCCGCGGCACCCCGCCGGACGGCCTCGACGACGTCGAGTTCTACGTCCTGCCCTACGACCAGGGCCCGGCGGCGGCGAAGCTCATTCCGGAACTGCCGTCGCTGCGCGCGGTCCAGACGCTTTCCGCCGGGTACGACAATCTGCTGCCGCTCGTCCCGTCCGGCGTGCAGCTGGCGAACGGCCGGGGCCTGCACGACCTCAGCGTCGCCGAGCACGCGCTCGCGCTGATCCTTGCCGCGCAACGGTATTTCCCGCGCTGGTTCGCGCAGCAGCAGAAGGGCTCGTGGGACCGGGTGCACACGCGCTCGCTCGCCGACTGCCGCGTCCTGCTGGTCGGCTACGGCTCGATCGGCCAAGCCATCGAGCGGTACCTGGAGGCCGGCGAGGCCGAGGTGGTCCGGGTCGCCAGCACCGCGCGCTCCGGCGTGCACGGCATCGACGAACTGCCGGAGCTCCTGCCGACCGCGGACATCGTGGTCCTGGTCCTGCCCGACACTGCGCAGACGCGCGGCCTTTTCGGGGCCAAGGAACTGGCGCTGCTGCCGGACACCGCGCTGGTCGTGAACGTCGGCCGCGGCACCGCCGTGGACACCGACGCGCTCACCGCTGAGGTTTCCGCCGGTCGCCTGCGCGCCGCGCTCGACGTCGTGGACCCGGAACCGCTGCCCGCCGACCATCCTCTGTGGACCCTCGACGGCGCGATCATCACCCCGCACATCGCCGGCGGTTCGGACTCGTTCTACCCGCGCGCGAAGCGGCTGGCCGAACGCCAGCTCGCGCACTACGCGAAGGGCGAGCCGCTGGAGAACCTCGTCAGCTGAGCACGGCCTCGACCGCGGGCTGGTAGGCGGCGATCTGGTCGGGCGTCCAGAAGCCGGAGATGTCGTGCGTGACGATCCGGTAGACAAGCGCGCGGACCAGCATCTGCTGCCATTCCGGCAGATGCGCCCAGCGGTCGATCAGCCCGGGAGTCGCGCCGTACCAGCACAACGCGTCGGCGACCGCCACCGCGGCGGCCCAGGCCGGGGGACGCCAGTAGACCGCCCAGTCGATCACCGCTGGCGGCTGTCCCGGCGCGAACAGGACGTTGCCGGGAAGGTCGCCGTGCACCGCCTGCGCGGCCAACTCGACCGGACGGCGCGCATCGAGCAAGGGGCGGAGGAGGTCACGAGCGGGCGCTGTGCCTTCGGGCGGCAATTCCGCCCAGGCGACCCGGTCTCCGATGGCCCAGGGGTCAGTGCGGAAATCGAGGAAATCCGGCCGCGGCAGGTGCGCGATCGCTTGATGGAACGCGATCCCGGCCCGAATCGCGTCGTCGGGCCGGGAAGTGTCCGGGCGGCCGGGGACGAGCCGGCTCGCCTCCCAGCCGAGCGACGGATGACCGCCGGATGAATTCTGGCCGACGGATGTTCCCGCGATCCATTCCCCGTCGCGAGCCTGAAGCGGACGAGCGATCCGGAACTCCGCCGATTCCGCCACCTCGGCGAGCGCCGCCGCCCGCCATCGCGTTTCCGGAGCGAACTCCACCGGTTTCAGCACGATGTCCCCGGCGCGCCAGGTCTCGCCTTTCCCGCCCTCCAACCGAACTGGGTCCTCGGCGCAGCCGAACGCGTCCAGCACGTCCGCCGATGGTTGCTTGTTCAACGTTCTGCGCCTTTTCTCTCGGTTTCCGCAGCTCTTCGCATATCTACCCAGAGCAACGCAAGGGGAGGAACGACTCCCCCTGAAGGTACAGAAGCGCATTCAGGGGACCACCCACAGTGCACATGTGAGCCCTGTGTATGCTTCGCCATCGCTTGACTGGGTGGATTCTTCACCCGAATTGGTGGCCGCCGTGGTCGGGGAGATGTGGTCTCACGCGGTCCGTCGTTCGTGGTTCGGGACTCGATGGGAGAAAGCATGCACGGCAGGTCAATTCTGGTCCGGGGAGGGGCCGCGGCGGCTTCCGCGGCAGCGGCGCTCATGATCGCCGCGCCGGTCGCCCTCGCGGACGACAACGCCCCCACGGCGCGCAGCGGCGCGGCCTCGGGCGAGCTGGTGTACGGCGGCACGTCGGGCTTCGACGTCAACATCGCCGACAAGGGCAAGGTCCAGACGACGCTGTTCAACTTCAAGCTGTCCGACGGCGCCATCTCGAAGATGTACTGCGTGCAGATCGAGGTCGGCGCGCGGTTCGGCGAGACCATGGTCGAGCACGCCTGGAACGACTACCCCGACGCGAAGTCGCCGTTCCGCAAGAACAACAAGAACATCAACTGGGTGCTGCACCACAGCTACCCGTCGCAGGACGTCGCCTCCATCGAGAAGGCGCTGACCGGCAAGGGCGTCGAGCTCCACGACGGTCTGTCCACGAAGGAAGCGCTGACCGCGACCCAGGCCGCGGTGTGGCACTACAGCGACGCGAAGGACCTCGACGCCGAGAACCCGCTGGCCAACGGCTCCCCGGACGAAGCGGCCGACGTTCTCGCGCTGTACAAGTACCTCACCGGCGACGCCAACACCGGCGTCGAGGAGAAGAAGCCGGCGCTGAGCATCACCCCGGCGAAGGCGACCGGCGAAGCGGGCACCAAGATCGGCCCGTTCACCGTCGCCACCACCGGCAGCGTCACCGACTTCACGAGCAAGCTCCCCGAGGGCGTGAAGGTCGTCGGCGAGAATGGCGAGGAGATCAAGTCCTCGGCGATCAAGAACGGCACGAAGCTGTTCCTGGACGTCCCGAAGGACGCGAAGCCCGGCACGGCCGAACTCGCGATCAAGGCCACCGGCGACGTCAACACCGGCCGCCTGTTCGTGGCCAAGAACTACGACAGCAACCCGGCGCAGTCGCTGATCGTGGCACAGTCGCAGAAGAGCGCGGTCGAGGCCGCGGCAACCGGCACCTGGACCGAAACGGGCCCGGTCACCACCGCGCCCGCCACGACCGCCCCCGCGGCCGGCAACAACTCGGGCCAGACCCCGCTGGCGAACACCGGCGTGAACGCCGCCCTGCCCATCGGAATCGGCGCAGCCCTGGTCATCGCGGGCGGCGCGATGATCCTGGTGGTTCGCCGTCGTCGCAGCAACGCCTGATTCACTCTGCTTGACCCTGCTTTAGCAACGGGCCGGTCCTATTAGGACCGGCCCGTTTTTGCTGCCCCGCCCGGGAAGTCCGTGAAGGGCTCCTTGGGGGAATCTGATTCCCTCAAGGAGCCCTTCACGCCCCCGCGGCCGGTCGTGAGGGCCACCCTCACAGCCGCTGATTCCGTCAGGGTTCCCCTCACGACGCGCGGCCGGTTCGTGAGGGACTCCTTCACGGACTTGGGTTCCCTCAAGGAGCCCTTCACGGACGACGAAGTGAGTGAGGGCCACCCTCACGGCCGCTGATTCCCTCAGGGTTCCCCTCACGACCGACCGACGGTGCGTGAGGGGTCCCTTCACGGACCGCCCGCTTCCCTCAGTTCATCAGCGCGCGGGATGCGCCCCAATGCGGCCTTGGGTGCATCGCATGCATCGAACGCCACATTGGGTGCGTCAGACGCACCCAATGCCACATTGGGGCGCTCCACGACCCCCACGACCGGCGGCCGCGAACCCATCCTCACCAAGCGCTCAAGCCGCGCGCCCTGCCCGCCAATCCGCTGCCGGTGCGCTCAAGCCAAGCACCCTGCTCACCAATCCGCAGCCGATGCACCCAACGATCGGTGCACCCACACCACCCCCGCACCCCGATGCGAAGCCAAAATGCGGTCTGGGGTGGCTTGTCAAGGCATCTTTCCCGCCTTGACAAGCCACCCCAGACCGTCATCACAATCAAGCTTCGGGGTGCCCCACCGCAAGCGCGACCCGCGATGTGCGAAGCACGAGCAGGGTCAGTTCACACAAGTAACCCCATCAGCAGTAATCTCCGGAGCACCCCCGGCAGGAGGCTCCATAACCGCCGGAGCGGAAGCCGGATGCACCCCGGAATCATCCGAATACTTCTGCCCCAAATAAACCCGGAAATGATCCTTGTCCAAAGAACTATCCGAAGCCACCGCAACCCCGCCGAGCTTCGCCGCGATACCCTCAGCCTGACTACGCTGCCCCCGCCCGTAATAGACAGTAGAAGTCCGCCGAGTAGCGCTATTGGTCACAGACCCCCGCTGATACCCAGCAGCAGCAAGCTTGTCCGCCACCCGGTTGGCCAACCCATCCACCCCAGACGAGTTCCGCACATCCACCACATACGAAGCCAACGCCGGATCCCCAGCAGCCGAAGACGGCGGCGCAGAAGAAGACGGAGCAGAAGTAGCAGCCCCGGTCTGCTCTCGAACAAACTTCTGCACCTGCTGAGGATCGACCTGCACGGCATCCCCGTCATTAGGCGTCTTCAAAGTAATACTCACCACCGGCACGGTGACGAAGTTGATACTCCCAGCACTCATCCCATGCAGTTGCTGAGCAAACCCGAGCAAATCCCAGTTGGTATCAACAACGACAGCCTTCTTGACCGCCCCGATCAACGCGTCCAACTTACCCGGATCCGTCAACGTGCCAGCGGAAAGAATAGTCTTAGCCATACTGGCCATGAAGACCTGCTGCCGCTTGATCCGATCCAAGTCCCCATTGGGCAACCCATGCCGCTGCCGCACGAACTGCAACGCCTGCGCCCCGGCAACATTCTGCGGTCCGGCAGGAAAATTAGCCCCAGAGTAAGAATCCCGAACCGGAGCCTTAAGGCAAACCGGAACCCCGCCCACAGCCTGGCTCACGTAATAGAACCCAGCCAGATTGACCGCCGCATAGTGCGTAATAGTCAACCCGGTCAACTGCTGCACAGTCTCGATCGCCGTCTTGGCCCCAGCCTGCGCCGAGTCCGTCTCGAGCTGAGGTCCGGACTCCCCCTGAGCCTTCAGCTCGTTCTTCCGGGCAGTCTGCCCATACGTATAAGCCGAGTTGATCTTGTGCTTCCCGAACTTCCCGGCAAGCTGGACATACGAGTCACGCGGGATCGAGATGGCCGTGGCGTTCCCGCCGCCCGCCGGGATGTGCACGACGATCATCGTGTCCGTCGTGTCGCCGCCGTCCTCGGCGCCGCCCGCATGCAGTTGGTCGAGTACGTCCTCGGGCAGCGGATTGCCCTCCGCGTCGGTGCGCGTGTCGAGGCCGACCATCAGGATGTTCTGCTCGTCCATCGGCGAGTTCGACCCGGAGCCGATCACATCGGACCTGGTCAGGCCGTCGGTGATCTGGTTCAGCTTCGACCACGCGAACGCGGTGCCGCCGAGGACCAGCAGCGAGACGACGGCCAGGAGCACCTGGGCGACGCGGAGCGCGCTGGAAGTCTTGCGACGCATCGGGGTTCCTCTTCCTGCCACATCCGGTGGTCGAAAGACCCACGGTAGCGGGCGTCTCACCTGGACGGGTTACCGCTTACCCCAAATTGCGGAGAGGGCGCCCGGAATGTCGGACCGAGGGTGTATCGCCGCGGGCGGTCCGGCTCGACTCTCATTCTACAGGGATGTAGTTTTACTACAGCCGTGTAGAAGCAGAAAGAGGTGCCCGATGGCCCGCGTGGTGATCGTGTCCGCCCGGATCGGAGCGGGACACGACGGTGCCGCCAGGGAGCTGGACCGGTGGTTTTCCAGCCGCGGCGCACACGTCGTCCGCGCCGATTTCCTGGACCTGCTGCCGGGAAGACTTGGCGAACTGCTCTGCGGCGCCTACCACCAGCAGCTCAACATCGCGCCGCGCAGCTGGGACTGGCTGCTCAGTGCACTGGGCACCCCCGCGCTGGCCGGAGCCGCCCGCCGGTTCGCCGGCCTCGCCACGCCGCGACTGCGCGAGCTGCTGGGGGAGAGCACCGACGTCGTCGTCTCGACCTATCCGCTCGCGACACACGCGGTCGCCCGGTTGCGGCGGTCCAACGAACTGACGGCCCCGCTGGTCGCCTACCTCACCGACCCGTCAGTGCACCGCCTGTGCGTGAGCCCGGACGCGTCGCTCACCGTCGCTCCCAACGAAACCGCCGCCCGCCAAGCCCGAGCGCTCGGAGCCGGCCGCACGCTCGTCTCTCGTCCGCTGGTCGCACCCGCCTTCCGGCCCGCCGCCGGGATCACCGAACGACTGCGTCTCCGGCTCGCCTTCGGTCTTCCGCACGACGGCCCGCTCGCGTTGGTCGTGGCCGGATCCTGGGGCGTAGGCCAAATCGGACAGACCGCCGACGACCTCCTCGCGACCGGTCTCGTCGAACCGGTCGTAGTGTGCGGCCGCAACGAAACGCTGGTGGAAAGACTGCGGAAAACCGGACATCGGCACGTTTTCGGCTGGGTCGACCGGATGCCGGAACTGATGCGCGCGTGCGACGTTGTGGTGCAGAACGCGGGCGGGCTGACGACGTCGGAGGCGCTCGCGACCGGCCTCCCCGTGCTGACCTACCGCTGCCTGCCCGGCCACGGCCGAGCCAACGCCGCCGTGCTGCACAACGACGGCATCGTCCCGTGGGTCCATTCGCCGAGCGAACTGACTGAGGCGCTCCAGTGGTTGCTGCGCCGACCAGTCAAGGCAGCCGGATGATCCGCGGACTCGCCGCGGCAGCCGTCGCGCACGCAGTACCGGCCGCATTGTTCGTACCGCAGCTGCGAACGGCAAGACTCGCCGGACGAGGCGACCCCAGCCACGTGGCGCTGACTTTCGACGACGGCCCCAACCCGGAGTCCACGCCGCAATTCCTCCGAATCCTCGAAAAGCTGGACATCCGCGCGACCTTCTTCGTGCTGGGCCGGGAACTGGCCGCCGCGCCGGAACTAGGCCGGGAGATCGCCGCCGCCGGGCACGAGGTCGCAGTCCACGGCTGGGATCACCGCTGCTTTCTGCGCCGCTCCCCGAAGGCCCTGCACGACGAACTGGCACACACCGTCGACCTGATCGAACTCATCACCGGCACGAGACCGCAGTGGTTGCGCGCGCCGTACGGAGTATTCAGCGCGAGCGCCCTGCTCTCGGCGCGCGTGCTCGGACTTCAGCCCGTTTTGTGGAGCACCTGGGGATTTGACTGGACCAGTCGCGCCACTCCGCGCTCGGTCGTGCGCACCGTGTGCCGACGACTGACCGGCGGCGGCACGATTCTGTTGCACGACTCCGACGTCGCCGCCGCGCCGGGAGCATGGCGGTCAGCGCTCGGCGCAGTCCCGGTGCTCGTGTCGGAATGCCGGGAGCGCGGGCTCGCCGTGGGTCCCCTGCGCGAGCACGCAAGCGGCGTGCTGCGCGGTCTCGAGTCCGGAGTGGAGATCGGTCGCCGCGTCGAGCGTGCTGGCCGCTGACCAGGCGCACGCACCCAGCACGACCGCCACGGCCACTGCCGCCAACGGGTTCCGCCGCGAACCGGACGACGGGGCGGAAAGCAGCGCACGCACGCGTTGCGGCACCGGCCCGCCGGTCGCGGCCAGCGCGAGCGACGGCTGGGACCGGCTGGCCAGTGCGGCCTTCGCGACCGCCGTGGCCACCAGTTTCCGGTCGCCGACGCGGTCCGCGGCCGCCTCGTCCGCCCAGCGTTCCAGCGCGAACCGGGCCGCCGCGCCGAGCGGGCGCAGCACGGGGTTGACCGTGGTCGCCACCGTCACGATCGCCGCGAAAACGTGGTGCCGCAGCCGCAAATGCGCGCGTTCGTGGGCAAGCAACGCGCGGCGTTCCTGCGGTTCCAGCGCCGCGAGCATCCCGCTGGACACCGCGATCCGGCCGCCCCCGCCAGCCACCGCGAACGCGACCGGTTCCTCGCCCGGCAGCAGCACGAAGCCAGCCTCGCGGGTGTGCGCGTTCAGTTCGGCATGCACCTTCCGGTGCCAGCGCACGTGCTGCGTCGCCGCCCGCGTCAACGCGACCCCGGCGACGACGAGCGCGACCCCGCTGGCGATCGCCAGCGGCAGGTTCACCGCGTCGGCCCCGCGGAACGCGACCGCGGAGAAATCGCCCAGCTCGCCGACGAACGGCAGCTGCGCGAGCCCCGCCGCCGCGAGGACCGCGAGCGTCGCCGTGCTGCCGACGGCGAGCACCAGCGCGGAACCGGCGAGCAGCCAGCTGCCCAGCCGCGGCGACAACCGGGGCGCGACCCAGCGCGCCACCGGCCAGGACGCCAGCGGCAGCAGCAGCGGAACGAGCAGGTCGAGGTTCACGGTCAACCGCCGTTCTGGTGCAGCAGGTCGCGCAGCACGGCCTCGTCCGATTCGGACAGGTTCGACACGAATTTCGCCAGCACGCTGGACCGGTCGGCTTCGGCGTCGAGCACCTTGCTCATCCGGCGGGCGGCGAGCCCGGGTTCGTCGTCGGCGGCGCGGTAGGTGAACGAGCGCCCCTGCTTCTCGCGCGTCGCGACGCCCTTCTCGAACAACCGGGACAGGATCGTCACGACGGTGGTATAGGCCAGTCCGCCGCCGATCCGTTCCTGCACGCCGGCGGCCGACATCGGCTCGTCGGATTCCCACAGCACCGCGAGCACCTCGGCCTCCAGCTCGCCGGGAGCCCGCCGGGCGCTCTCGCCTCGTCCGTTGCGCATGGCCCAAATTCTACCGGTTTGTCGAAGCAGCCCAGCCCGCTACTACGTTCATGTAGAATTTCGACAGTTGTGTAGTAGTTGGAGGTGGGCATGCTCGACCCGAAGTGGCTGCTGGCCGCGTTCGGCCCGCTCGGCGTCTTCGCGGTGATGTTCGCCGAGACCGGCCTGCTCGTGGGCTTCTTCCTGCCGGGCGATTCGCTGTTGTTCACCGCCGGGGTGCTGGCGGCCTCGTCGAAACTGCACCTGTCGCTCGCGGCCGTCATCGTCGCCGCGGCGGCCGGCGCACTGCTCGGCGCGCAGGCCGGATTCGTCCTCGGCCGGCGCGGGGGAGGCGCGCTGCTCGTCCGCGTGCGCAGCAAGCACCTGCACGAGGGCGTCGCGCGCGGATCGGCGCTGCTCAGCCGGTACGGGCTGGGCAAGGCGGTCGTGCTGGCGCGGTTCATCCCGGTGGTCCGGACCGTGCTGAACCCGCTCGTCGGCATCGCCGGGATGCCCGCCGCGAAATTCGCGTTGTGGCAGGTGATCGGCGGTCTGTTGTGGACGGTCGGGGTCACGCTCGCCGGGTACGCGCTGGGGGCGTCGGTGCCCAACATCGACACATACCTGCTGCCGATCATCGCCGTGGTGGTGCTGCTTTCGCTGAGCCCGCTGCTGGTCGAACTGGTCCGCGCGCGAAGGAGTGCTACGCGATGATCGACGCTGGCCTGTATCGCGACGTCACGGATTTCGCCTGGTCACAACACTGGCTGGCGGGCATCGCGACGACCTTCAGCGAGTACGGGGTTTTCCTGGTGGCACCGGTGATCCTCGCGCTGCTCTGGCGAGCGCGGACCAGGGGACCGGCGGCGCTGGCAGCCGCGGTGTGGGTGCCGATCGCGATCGCGGCGGCGCTCGCCGTGGACACCGTGCTGAAGTCGGTGTTCGCCGAGATCCGGCCGTGCCGCGTGGTTCCGGGCGTGCACACGCTGCTGCCGTGCGATCCGCCGGCCGACTACGCGTTTCCCAGCAACCACACGGTCATCGTCGCTGCGTTCGCGGTGGCGTTGCTGCTGGTCAACCGCAAATGGGGACTCTGGGCGCTCGTTTTCGCGGTGCTGATGGGGATTTCGCGGGTGTACGTCGGGGCGCACTACCCGCACGACGTGCTCGCGGGGTTCGTGGTCGGCGCCGGAATCGGGGCGCTCGGGCTTGTGGTCCGCGAACCGCTGGCGAAGGTGGCGGTTCGGCTGATTCCAGTCGTATCCGGGAGGAAAACATGACTGACGATCGACCCGTCCGCTGCTCCGACGCCGAACGCGAGCAGACGACGAAAGCCCTGAACAACGCGGCGGGCGAAGGACGGCTGAGCCTGGCCGAGGTGGAGGAACGGGTCACGGTCGTCTACGCGGCGCAATACCGGCACGAGCTGGACGCGGTGGTCGCGGACCTGCCCGCACCCGCGCCGAGGCCCAGCTGGCAGCCGCTGCTTCTGCTGGCCGGACACCAGTTGGTCACAGACTTCGGAGCCGCGCCGCCGCGGCGGAAGCTGGCGGTCGGAATTCTGCTGATGTTCGCGGTAGCGGCGATGGTTTTCCTTGCCATGCATGGTGTCGCGGACGAAGGAGAGCACTTCGGGCACCGCTAAACTGACGCCATGCAGAGGGGAACGGGCGTCGCGTTGGTCACCGGGAGTTCGCGCGGGATCGGCAGGGCGGTCGCGGAACGGCTGGGTGCCGACGGGTTCTCCGTCGCGGTCAACTATCGCTCCGATCAAGACTCGGCCGAGGCCGTCGTCGCCAAGATCCGCGCGGACGGCGGGCAGGCGGTCGCCCTGCGCGCGGACGTCACCGACGACGCCGAGCTGCGTGGCCTTTTCGACCGCACGGAACAGGAATTCGGCGGTCTCGACGTGGTCGTCGCGAACGTGGGGATCGCCCGGTTCGTGCCGCTCGCCGAGGCCTCCGACGAGATCTACGACCTGATCTTCGGCACCAACCTGCGCCCCACCTTCGTCGCTTTGCGCGAGGCGGCCCGGCGGGTGCGCGACGGCGGCCGGATCGTCGTGATGTCGAGCGGAGTGGTCCAGACAGCCCGGCCCGGCACCGGGATCTACGGTGCCGCGAAGGCCGCCGGGGACCAGCTCGTGCGCGTGCTGGCGAAGGAACTCGGCCCGCGCGGGGTGACGGTGAACAGCGTGCTTCCGGGCGCGGTCCGCACGGACGCGCTCCTCGCCGACGGGCCGCCGGGCGTGGTCGAGTACAGCGCGAAGCAGACGCCGCTCGGCCGGATCGCCGAACCCGGCGACATCGCGGACATCGTGGGGTTCCTGGCGTCGGACCAGGCCCGCTGGGTCACCGGCCAGACGCTGCACGCCGGCGGCGGGCAGTTCTAATCGCCCGGCCGTTCGGCCAGCAGCTGCGTCCGCACGTCGGTCTTCAGTACCTTTCCGACCTTCGACCGCGGCAGGTCCGGCCAGAGCAAGACCTCCTTCGGAGTCTTCACGCTGCCGAGCAGCTCCTTCACCGCGGCCCGCAGTTCATCAGCGGCAGCGGTACGTCCTTGGTGCAGCTGGACGACCGCGGTCACCTGCTCGCCCCACTTTTCGTGCGGCAAGCCCACCACCGCGCAGTCCTGCACCGCCGGATGCGTCATCAGCGCCTGCTCCACCTCGGCCGAGTAGACGTTGAACCCGCCGGTGATGATCATGTCTTTCGCCCGGTCCACGACGTACAGGAAGTTCTCCTCGTCGAGGTAGCCGATGTCGCCGGTGTGGTGCCAGCCGTGCCTGCTGACTTCCGCGGTGGCGTCGGGGTTCCGGTAGTACCCCGGCATCACGAGCGGTCCGCGCACCACGATCTCGCCGCGTTCGCCGCGCTGCAGGAGGGTTCCGTCTTCGGCCATGATCGCCACCTGCGTCAGCGGCGTCGGACGACCCGCTGAGGTGAAGCGTTCGCGCGCCAGGGAACCGTCCGGATAGAAATGGTCGGCGGGAGCCAAGGTCGAGATCATCATCGGCGCTTCGCTTTGCCCGAACAGCTGTCCGAGCACCGGCCCGATCCGGGCGATCGCTTCCTCCAGCCGGGCAGCGGACATCGGCGCGGCCCCGTACCACAGGCATTCCAGCGAACTGAAGTCCGTCGCGGACAGTTCCGGATGGTCCAGCAGCAGGTAAATCAGCGTCGGCGGCAGGAAGGTGTGGGTGATCCGGTGCCGTTCGATCAGTTCGAGGAACCGGCCGAGATCCGGCGACGGCATCACCACGATTTCGCCGCCCAGCGCCAGAACTGGGAAACACAGCACCCCGGCGGCGTGCGTGAGCGGAGCCAGCGCGAGGTAGCGCGGGCGCGGCTGGAACGGATAGCTCATCAACGTCAGCGCCGACATGGTTTCGACGTTGTGCCCGGTCAGCACCACGCCTTTCGGCCGCCCGGTGGTGCCGCCGGTGCCCACGAGCATCACCGTGTCGTCCGGCGGACCGGCCTGCCACGGCGTGCCGGGAAGCCCGTCGAGCCATTCGGCCAGCGGGATCGCGCCGGGGAACGAGCCGTCGAGGCACACCACCGTGGTCAGCTTCGGCAGCTGATCGGCGATCCGGGAGACGAGCGGTGCGAACGACTCCTGCACGAGCAGGCACGTGCAGTCGAACAGGTCCAGCAGCTCCCGGTTCTCCGCCGCTTCGTTGCGCGGGTTGACCGGGCACCACACCGCCCCTGCCCGGCTGATGCCGAAGACGCACCCGAACGACACCGGGTCGTTGGCGGAGAGGATCGCCACCTTGTCGCCCGGCCGCACGCCGGAACGGGCGAGCGCCCTGGCGACCTGCCAGGACAGCTGCTGGACCTCGCCGTAGCTGAGCGATCCGCCGTCCGTGGTCAAACACGGGGCCGACGGGCCCAGCGAGGCGCCCTTGTCGAGATAGTCGGTCAGTCGCACCGCTCGTCTCCCCGTCTCAGGACTGCACTGTCAGAACCGGATTCGAGACCAGCCCGAACGACCGCAGCACGCCGAGCAGTTCGCGGTGCCCGAACGCCTGGCACGCCGACGCGAACCCGGCGCGCCGCGGGGGTTGCTGCAGCAGCGAATACGCCGCGTACGCCTGCATCAGCCCGGTCTGCTTGTAGTTGCAGGTCCCGTGGATCACGCAGTGCGCGCGACCGAGCGGGCCGGACGCGTGCACCGAGTCCAGCGACGTATTGATCCGCTGGTTTTCCCTCGGCGGCATTTCGTCCCGGACCGCGGCCGCCTGCTCGTGCAGCACCTTGAGCTTTTCTTCCAGCGGCAGGTCTTTCACCTGCTCCAGGACGGCCGCGACAATCTGCGGCACACCTTGCATCAGTGCCCGGTCGAACACGCCGCCGACCGCATTCACGTTGGCCACGCGCGGATCGTTCTTGAACCACACCGGATGCGACGTGCCGCCCCACGGCAGCGCGAGCCCGATCTCGTGGTGCCCCGGCACGGTGACCTCTTGCAGCCCGCCGTCGGCAGGCCAGGGCGCGTATTCGTTCTGCTCCAGGTAATACGCGGCGGACAGCGCGGCGTTCACCAGGATGGTCTGCGTGGAAGCGACTGTGGGGTAACCCTTCCAGAACACCAGGATGTCCAAAGTGTCCAGTCCGGGAGTCTCGAGGCAGAGGTTCGCCGCGATCTCGCCGGTGGTGTACATCTGCGCGATGCCGGGGGAGAGCAGCAGGCCCTTGGCGGCCATGTCCGCGCCGTAGCGCTCTTCGGCGGAGATCAGCCAATCCTGCTCGCCGGTGGTGTCGAGATAGTGCGTCCCGGATTCGAGGCAAGCCTGGACGACCTCGTGGCCGTACTCGCTGAACGGGCCGACGGTGTTGCACACGACCGACGCGTCCTGGAAAAGCTCGGTGAGCGGGCCGGTTTCGTGCGATACCTCGACCACCTCGTGGTCCACGGTGTCGAGGCCGGGAATGTGGTCGAGCGCGGCCTGGACCCGGGCCTTGTCCCGGCCGGCGGCGGTGAATGCCACGTTGTACTCGCGGAGGTATTCGCAGATCAGGCGGCCGGTGTAGCCGGACGCGCCGTAAACGACGACGGGCTTGGTCACGACTGGTGTTCCTTTCGCTGGAGGGGATTCACATGCCCATGCCGCCGTCGACCGGGAGGCCGGCGCCGGTGATGAAGCGGGCGGCGTCGGAGGCGAGGAAGACCACGGCGTCGGCCATGTCCGCGACCTCGCCGAGCCGTCCGGCCGGGGTCTGCGCGACCACCGCGCCGATCGCGTCCTCGATGCTCGGGAACAGCCCGACGTCGACGACGTCGGCCGCGAGCTGGTTGCCCATCTGCGTCGGAACCAGGCCCGGGTACACGCAGTTGACTCGTACGCCGTAGCCGAGTTTCCCGGACTCCATCGCCGCGACGCGGGTGAGCCGGTCGACCGCCGATTTCGTCGCCGAATAGCCAGCGATGCCGGGGAAAGCGATGGTCGCGGCCACCGAGGCGATGTTCACGACCGCGCCGCCGCGTCCGGCGACGCCGCCAGGACGCATGGCGCGGAACGCGTGCTTCACGCCGAGCGAGGTGCCGAGCACGTTGACTTCGAGCATCTTCCGGACGTCGGCCGGGTCGAGGTCGGCGACGAGCCCGGTGATTTCCACGCCCGCGTTGTTCACGACGATGTCGAGCCCGCCGTGCTCGCCGGCCACGGCCTCGACCGCCCGCGCCCAGTTGTCGTCGTCGGTGACGTCCAGCCGGACGAATCCGCTGCTGGCCCCGCTCTGCTTGATCGCGTCGGCGGTCTGGCGGCCGAGGTCTTCTTGGACGTCGGCGATGACCACCGCCGCGCCTGCCTTCGCGAGCGCCTCGGCCATGCCCTGGCCAAGGCCCTGCGCGCCGCCGGTGACCAGCGCGGTGCGCCCGGTCAGGTCGTACGAACCCATCGACATCTCCTCCTTGAGACGTGCCGCGAGTGCGGTGTAGGTCACACCGTAGCTAATTTTGGACAGTCGTCAAGATTTTCTTGGACGATTGTCAAGAATCCGTGGCGCGCTAGACTGCGCGGTGTGACACAGGCGAAGGAGCGCATCTCCCGCCGCGCCGTGGACAAGTTCGCCCAGCGCCGCGAGCAGCTGGCCGAGTCCGCGCTGCAGGCGCTGGCCGAGCTGGGCTATGCCCGCACGAGCCTGCGCGAAATCGCCCAGAAATCCGACTTCTCGCACGGCGTCCTGCACTACTACTTCGCGGACAAGGTCGAGCTGCTCACGTACGCGGTCCGCAAGTTCGAAGAGGTCTGCGTGACCCGCTACGACGACGTAGTGGCGGAGGCGGGCTCGGCCGAGGAGCTGAAACACGGCTTCGGCGCGGCGATGGCAGGCACGTTGCGGACCGACGCGGCGATGCACCGTCTCTGGTACGACCTGCGCAATCAGAGCCTGTTCGAGGAGTCTTTCCGCGGCGATGTGCTCGACATCGACGAACAGCGCCAGGACATGGTGTGGCGCGTCGTGCGGCGCTACGCCGAGTTCACCGGCCGGCCGGCCCAGGTGTCGCCAGAGGTCGCGTACGCCGCCTTCGACGGCCTGTTCCAGCGCGCTTTGCTGCAGCAACTCGCCGGTCAGGACGCGGCCGCGGACGGCTTGGAGGCCGATGTCGCGGCTCTGCTCACGCACTTCGTCTGACGGTTACCCCTCCGGAGTGGCGATGCCGGGTGCGCCGGCCCGTCCGTGGTTAGGATGCGCTCGGACGGTCACCGGGCGAGAAGGGGTGCGCGAGCGTGCAAGCGGGGGACCTTGAACCGCCTGAACCGCAGGCCGTTTCCGCACCGTTGACCAGGGCGGCGATCTTCCTGATGGTGCAGGTCGACGCCGGTGCCGAGCAGGTCGCGAAAGACCTCCTCGCCGATCTCGCCGGGCTGCAGCGCGCGGTCGGGTTCCGCGCCGCGGGGGCTGGGCTGACCTGCGTCGCCGGGATCTCGTCGGCGGCGTGGGACCGGATCTACGGCGGTCCGCGGCCCGCGGAACTGCACGAGCTGCCGGTTTTCTCCGGCGACAAGCACACGAGCGTCGTCACCGCCGAGGCCGACCTGCTGTTCCACCTCCGCGCCGAGCGGCTCGACCTGTGTTTCGAGCTGGAATCGCTGATCATGGACCGGTTGCGCGGTTCGGTGAAGGTGCTCGACGAGGTGCAGGGCTTCCGGTACTTCGACGCGCGCGACGTGCTCGGCTTCGTCGACGGCACGGAGAACCCGACCGGCAACGGCGTCAACCAGGCGGTGCTGGTGGACGACGACGAACCGTTCAACCGCGGCAGCTACGTGGTGGTGCAGAAGTACCTGCACGACATGGCGGCGTGGAACGCGCTCACCACCGAGCAGCAGGAACTGGTGATCGGACGGCGCAAACTGTCCGATGTGGAGATGTCGGACGAGGAAAAGCCCGCCGATGCGCACATCGCGCTCAACGTGATCACCGACGACGAGGGCAACGAACTCGACATCCTGCGCGACAACATGCCGTTCGGCCGTCCGGGGCACGACGAGTTCGGCACCTATTTCATCGGCTACACCAAATCTCCGGCGGTGATCGAGAAAATGCTGGAGAACATGTTCGTCGGGTCGCCGCCGGGCACCTACGACCGGATTCTCGACTTTTCCACGCCTCACACCGGCGCGCTGTTCTACGTGCCGACCGCGGACTTTCTCGAAGATCCGCCGGACGCCCCGCCCGAGCCGGAACCGCCGGCTGCCGCGACGCCCGCCGGGACGTCGCTGGGCATCGGAAGCCTGCGAAGGAGCACTCGGTCATGAACAACCTGCATCGCGAACTCGCCCCGATCTCCGCCGCCGCGTGGGCGGACCTGGAGGAAGAGGCGAAGCGCACCTTCGCCGAGTTCGCCGCGGCGCGCCGGGTGGTCGACGTCGTCGTCACCGGAGACCCGGCACTCGCCGCGATCGGCACCGGACGCCGCGAGCGCGTCGGCGACAAGTTCGACGGCGTCGCGACGAGCCTGCGCACGGCACAGCGGATCGTGGAACTGCGGGTGCCGTTCACGGTGTCGCGCGAAGAAGTCGATTCGGTCGAGTGGGGCGCGAAAGACGCGGACTGGCAGCCGGTGAAGGACGCCGCGCAGCAGATCGCGTACGCCGAGGACCGGATCGTGGTCGACGGTTTCGCCGAAGCGGGCATCACCGGCATCCGCCCGGCTTCGTCGCTTTCGCCGATCGCGCTGCCGCCGGAGGCCCCGCGCTACCCGAAGGCGATCGGCGACGCGATCGCCGAACTGCGCGACGCGGGCGTGGCCGGTCCGTACACCGTTCTGCTGAGCGACGACGAGTTCACCGCCGCGTACGAGGCGGCGAACCACGGTTATCCGGTGCTGGAACACCTGAAGCAGATCGTGGACGGCGAACTCATCCGCACGCCCGCGATCAGCGGTGCCTGCGTCCTGTCCACCCGCGGCGGCGACTACGAGCTCCACTTCGGACAGGATCTGTCCATCGGGTACTCCAGCCACGACGCGTCCACTGTGGAGCTGTACTTCTACGAGACGCTGACCTTCCTGGTCAACACCGCCGAAGCGGGGATCGGGCTGACCGCCTGAGGCGTTACCTGATCCTGCGGTCTTGTTACGCAGCGCGGACATTCGCCGAACCTTCCGGGGATACCCGCTCGCGATAGTTGCGGCGTGCTGCGGAACAAGATCAAAATCGTGCTGCTCGTGCTGCCCGCGATCGTCGTCGCCGGGTGCTCCGGCCTCCCGGTGCTCGACGGCGATCCGGACCACGACCCGGCTCAAGGCGGTGCTCCCGAAGGCGTCACGCTGAGGCCGTCCGACACGAGCTACCCGGCCGTCGGGAATCTCGATCCGGCGTTGCGGAAAGCGTTGCAGGAGGCGGCAACGGACGCGCGTCGGCGCAATGTGGACATTCAGATCGCGTCGGGTTGGCGGACGAAGGAGTACCAGCAGAAACTGCTCGACGCTGGCATCGAAAAGTACGGCAGCCTGGAGAAGGCACGAAAGTATGTGAACACGCCGGAACAATCGACGCACGTGTCCGGCAAGGCGGTCGACGTCGCCCCCACCCGGGCCGACGACTGGCTCATCCAGCACGGCGCGAAATACGGCCTGTGCCAGGTGTACGCGAACGAGATGTGGCACTTCGAACTGCTGACCACCCCGGGCGGCACCTGCCCGCCCACCCGTACGGACGCCGCCGGTTGACGTCCGTACGGGCGGCTGGGGTCACGGGGCCCAGTAGTTGCCGGACATCACCAGGTAGACCAGCAGTTTGATGGTCTCGCCGTAGTAAGTGTCGTCGTACGGATTGCCCGCCATGTATTTCCACAGCGAATCGGTCCACGCCTGGTCGCCCGCGACCATCGCCGCGACCCCCACCGGATTCGCCGCGACCTCGGACTGATCACTGGTTTTGGTCGGCGTCCCGTCCAATTTGGTGTGCGGGTAAATCTTGGCCGGGTTGGCGCCGGAGTGGCTCTTGTAGCTGGCCGATTCCTTCTTGGCGACCTCGGTCGCGACCTTGCCGCCGTACAGCAGCGCGTCGGTGCCCATGTGCCAAGGCACCCGAACGGAGTTGTAGCCGACGATGTTGTCCGGCTGGTTCTCCAGATGATCCGCGGGCGCGGGCTTCGGGCTGTTGGTGTTCGCACCGACCACGAAGTCGGACAGCAGATTCGCGTTCGGCGAATACTTGCTGGTGAACTGGGTGATCAGCTGCTCGGTCCGGGTGACGACCTTGTTCCAGTCGTGCGCGGTGTCGTACTTCGCGAACGCCCGCAGGTGGTCGAGCATGAAGTCGGAGGGCCGGGTGTCGTCGTTGCCCGCGTCGTCGGCGATCTTGAGATGCCCGTCGGACGCGACGTCGTACTTGTAAATCTTGGCAAGCCAGTCCTTGGCGGCGGCGCTGTAGCCGCCCCACTGCTTGTCCGCGAGAATCAGCCCGTAGCCGACGTCGAGATCGCCGTCGGTGGCCGAGTCAGGGGTGCCGTCGTCGGCGTACTTGCAGGTCTTGCCGTCGATCACCCACTGGAAGAGCCCCTTGCTGTCCCGGTGGTCCTGGACGAACTTCCACATCCCGTCGAAAATCGTCTTGGCCTGGTCGTCGTAGCCCGCCATCAACGGGACGATGTTCATCCCGTAGCCCTGGGCCTCGGAAACCGTGCCCTTGTTGGGCGCGTCGTCGGTCGCCCAGACGAGGTAACCGCCGCAAGCCTGGCGGAGGTAAGTTTTCTTCCAGGAGTCGTACTGTCTCTTGACCGCGTTGTCCTGCTCAGCCTGACTGACGGAAGGCCGGACACCAGTCTGATAGGTGACGTGCGCCGGAAACGGACGCGCGACGGAAGCCGCAGTGGCAGGCCCAGCACCAGCCAACGCAGCAGTAAGCGAAACGGAAGCGGCGGCGAACAACGCCACCTTCCGGGAAGCGGGCATTTTCGGGGTCTCCTTGTTAGTAAACTTTCCTAACTAGGCGGCGTGAGAAAAGCCTGCTGTACCGGGTGTTTGGTGTCAAGATGTCCGGCCCCGAACTCGAAGGTGAACCGGTTCCGTAGCGTTCCGTGAGGGCCACCCTCACAGCCGCTGATTCCCCGCGGCCGGTCCGTGAGGGGCTCCTTGAGGGACTTAGATTCCCTGAAGGAGCCCTTCACGGCTTTTTGGCGTACGTGAGGGTCGCCCTGAGGGAATCTGATTCCGTGAGGGTTCCCCTCCCGACCCGCTCGCCGACCCCGCGCCCGTCCGCTGCCTGCTCGGGAAGCGCCCCAATGCGGCATTGGGTGCGTCAGATGCACCGAACGCCACATTGGGTGCGTCGCATGCACCCAATGCCACATTGGGGCGCAAGCCCCGCCGCGGACGAAGCCGCAGCCGGTGCACTCAACTGTCGGTGCACCCACACCACCCCCGCACCCCGATACGAAGCTCTCCTGCGGTCTGAGGGTGCTTGTCAAGGCATCTTTCCCGCCTTGACAAGCACCCTCAGACCGTCAGCACAATCAAGCTTC